>NZ_CP110111.1:945000-1260000 GCF_025960285.1 Sphingomonas sp. R1
CACATCGATGCGCAGCGGTCCGAAATTAGTGTAGAGACGTCCGCCGATACCCGCACCGAAGCGCAGATTGCGACCCGTCGGCGTCACGCCTTCATAGACCTGGCCCGCATCAAGGAACGGCACGATGCCGTAATTGCCAAAGCGGTAGCGCGCTTCGATGCCGAACTCGTTGAACGCGCGCCCGCCTACCGGTTTGTCGTCGGGCGAGCGGGGACCGAGCTCTTGATAGCCGAAGCCGCGAACCGACCCGCCGCCGCCGCCATAATAGCGTCGGGAGGGCGGCAGGTCGTCGCGCGAGACCCCGTTGATCGAGCCGACCCGCGCGCGACCGGCGATCACGATGTTGCTGGTCACCGGATAATAGCCATCCACTTCCAGCATCATCCGGGCATAGGGCCGCGCCTGGCCTCGCACCGACGTCTCGGCGCTGAGGTTGCCCTTAATGCGATAGCCGCGCGTCGGGTTCAGCAGATCGTCGGAAGTGTCATAGCCGAGGAAGGTGGGGATGGCGGCGATCAGCCATGTGCCGCGATCGCGCTTGCCGGCGTTGTAATTGTATCGATCCTCGTTCGAGCCCACGAGTTCCGCGCCGTAATAATAGGTCCAGCGCTTCTGCCAGATCGGCGTCGAATCGCGCGAGATGCGGACGGACAGCGTCGAGGTGAACGCTTCAAACGCGTCGTAATCGGTGTGGTTGAGCCCGGCAGTGACGAGGAAGGTACGATCCCGCTGGCCGGCATTGGAACGTCGGAACGTCGTGGTCAGCGCCTGTTCCTGGGTGCCCAGGATGCCGCTGACGGTCAGCGCGCCTTCCGGCGGGAACAAGTTGCGATGCGCCCAGCTTGCCTGCAGCTTGATGCCCTGCCCGGTGCTGTACCCCAGTTCACCGGCGAGCGTACGCGGCTTGCCTGCCACCTGACGGACCAGAAGGTCGACCTGCTCCGTCCCGTCCGGACCCGCCTTGCCCGTCCGCTGCGGCTCCACCGACACCGTCGAGAACAGACCGGTCGCGATCAGCGCCTGGCGGAGATCGTCGACCTTGCGGCTGTCGTAGATCGCGCCTTCGCGGTAGCGCCGGAAGATGTTGATATGCTCGGGCTCGAATACCTGCCGGCGGCCGGTGGTGACGATCTGCCCGAAGCTGGCGCGCGGGCCCAGCGTCACCGGCAAGGTATAGTCGCCGGTGTGGGTGGCGCCGTCGAGCACGATGTCGCGTTGGCCGAGTTCGATGAAGGGATAGCCCTGCTGCGGCATCCGCAGCGAGACGTTGGCCTCGGCCGCGAGCACACGGTCGGCCTGGATGGGATCGCCGGGGTTCAGGTTCAGCTCACGGTCGAGCAAGCCCGGCGGAACGGTCGGGTCGCTTTCGATACGGATGGTGCCGAGACGATAGAGCTTGCCGGGAGAGGCCGTGATAATGGCCTTCACCGCACCCGAGTTCGGCGGATCCTGGCTGATCGAAGAGGCTGCGGTCGCGTCATAATAGCCTAGCGACTTCATCAGCCGCAGCGCGAGCTTTTCGTCCTCGCGCGCGCGGGCCGAGACCATGGCGGCGTTGGCGGCCTTACCCTTGCCATGCTGAAGTGCGGACAGCTGCCGGAACTGCCCATCCAGCCGCAGCGTGTCGAGCCCGTCGACTTCCGTGGTGTAGCGGATCGCGGGGGCCTTCTCGCTATCGTCCGGGGTGTCGCCGACCGGCTCTACCTTAAAATCGGCAAGCGGCGGCAGCGGCGCCGTCAATTCGGGCGCTTCCGGACCGGCCGGCGCAAAACCCTGTTCCTGCGGCGACGCGGCTGTCGGCACCACAGGTGAAGGCGTCGAAATGCCCGGCGACTTGGCCTGGACTGCGGGCTGCGCGGGCGCCGTCTTCATGTCGAAGGCGCCAAGCGGCTCGAGCGGCGCATTGATGTCGTCGCTCAGCTTGGGAAGCGCATCTTCGAACGTCTTATCGGGCACGATCGGCGCTGCCTGCTGCGCATCTTGAGCCGACACCGAGGAACCTGCTGGCGGGGTCGATTGCGGCGCCCCCTGGCCCGGCTTCGGATCGTTCAACTGGGCATGGGCAATTGCGGGCACGAAGCTCGCCCCCGCCAGTGCGGCGACCCAAACAACCCGAACCCCTTTAATCACGCGCCTCCTCCGGGAGCCGCATTCGATTCCGGCCCGCCCGCTTCCGTAACGGTCCGTTGCCGATTTTGCTCCCCTGATGCGTCGCTCCAAGCAATCCGTACGATCAAACGCAAGCAACAAGCGCCTTTGCACGGGTCCGATAGCGATGCAGCAGCGGTTCTGTATAGCCGTTGGGCTGATCGACACCGTCGAAGATCAGCGCGCGCGCCGCCTGAAAGGCGAGGCTTTCCTGCTCCCGCCCCGCCATCGGCCGGTATAGCGGATCGTCGGCATTCTGTGCATCGACCTTCGCCGCCATGCGCCGCAGCGCCGCCTCCACCTGCGCGGGCGTTGCGACACCGTGCAACAGCCAGTTGGCGATGTGCTGCGACGAGATGCGCAGCGTCGCGCGGTCTTCCATCAGGCCGACATCGTGAATGTCGGGCACCTTCGAACATCCCACCCCTTGGTCCACCCACCGCACGACATAACCGAGAATGCCCTGGGCATTGTTATCCAGTTCCCGCTCGATCTCGTCCGCACGCCAGTTGCGCCCACCGGCGAGCGGCAGCGTCAAGAGGTCGGCAAGCGGCGGGATCCCGTCCGGCAGCGCGCGCTGGCAGGCGGCAACGTCGACCTGGTGATAATGGGTTGCATGCAACGTCGCCGCGGTCGGGCTGGGCACCCAGGCGGTGGTCGCGCCGCTTTTCGGATGGGCAATCTTCTGGATGAGCATGTCCGCCATGCGATCGGGTGCCGCCCACATGCCCTTGCCGATCTGCGCGCGCCCCGCCAGCCCGCAATCGAGGCCGATCCGCACGTTGCGCGCTTCATAGGCGGTGATCCAGCGCGCGGCCTTCATCTCGCCCTTGGGCACCATGGCGCCGGCGCGCATACCGGTATGGATCTCGTCACCAGTGCGATCGAGGAAGCCCGTGTTGATGAAGAACAGGCGGTCCTTCAGCGCGTGGATACAGGCGGCTAGATTGGCCGAGGTGCGCCGCTCCTCGTCCATCAGGCCGATCTTGATCGTGTTCGGCGCGAGGCCCAGCATTGCCTCAACCGCGCCGTAAAGGCGGTCCGTGAAGGCGCATTCCTCAGGCCCGTGCATCTTGGGTTTCACGACATAGATCGCGCCTGCCCGGCTGTTGCGGAAACGGCCGAGGCCCCGTACGTCGTGCAAACCGATGGTCGCGGTGACGATCGCGTCCAGAATGCCCTCGGGCGCCTCGCTACCGTCGGGCAGCAGCACCGCGGGCGTCGCCATCAGATGGCCTACATTGCGCACCAGCAGCAGCGCGCGGCCGGGCAGCGTCACCCCGTCCGCAACCACGCGGTCCGGCGACAGCGTGCGGGTCAGGCTGACCCCGTTCTTCTCGAACGTCTCGGCGAGGTCGCCGCGCATCAGCCCCAGCCAATTGGCATAGCCGAGCAGCTTGTCTTCGGCATCGACTGCCGCGACCGAGTCCTCAAGGTCGATGATCGCGGTCAGCGCCGATTCGAGCAGCACGTCGGCAACATGCTCGGGATCGTTCTGGCCGATGGGATGGCCGGGATCGCGCACGAGCGCGACGTGCAGACCATTGGAAGCGCGATAGGTGTCCGTCTGCCGCGCGCCCTGGGTCACGCTGCCGAGCAGCGTCGCGCCCGGCAGCACGCCTGCCAGAAAGTCGCGCGCCCATGCGATCACCTGCGCGCCGCGCGCCGCATCGTAGCCGCCGGGCTGCGGCGCACCCGGTATCGCATCGGTGCCGTACAGTGCATCGTACAGGCTGCCCCAGCGGGCATTGGCCGCGTTGAGCACGAAGCGCGCGTTGAGCGCAGGCACCACCAGCTGGGGCCCCGCCAGCGTTGAAATCTCCGGGTCGACACCGGTCGTGCCGATGGTGAAGGGCGCGGGTTCGGGAACGAGATAGCCGATGGCGCGCAGAAACGCCTCGTCGGCCTCGGCACCGGACGCAAGCTGCGTATCGATCGCTGCCTGAAGTGCGTCCCGCTTCTCCAGCAGCGTCCGGTTTTCGGGGGCGAAGCGCGCGAACACGTCTGCGGCGCCCGCCCAGAACGGCGCCGGCGCCATCGCAAGCGGCGGCAGCACCGCCTCCTCCACGAATCGCGCCAGCGTCGTTGCAACCTTCAGTCCGGCGCGGTCCACATGCGTCATTACGGAGTCCTCCTTGCGGTTCTTCGCTACACGCCTGGGGAGGGCCCGCCCTGCTTACGCGAGGGGATGTACGCCGATCAACCCCCGTCGAACGCCGTAGCCGCCGCCTCGATCCGCGCCAGCATGGCGGAGAGCAGCGCCTTTTCCTCCTCCGAAAAACGCTCGAACAGGCGACGCTCCAGCTCAAGGGCTTTGGGAGCCACCTGCTCGTACAGCTGCCAACCCGCCGGTGTCAGCGCCACCAAATGCGAGCGCTGATCAGTCGGATTCGCGGCGCGCGCGACGAGGCCTCGCTCGACCAAGCCGATTGCGGCACGACTCACCGTCACCTTGTCCATCCGGGTACGGCCGCACAGCGCCTGCTGGCTCATCGCCCCACCCTCGGCCAGCACCGCCACGAGTCGCCATTCGGGAATGCGCAACCCGAAAAGGTTCCGGTAGGCGCTGGCAACAGCATCTGAAACCGCATTGGAGGCGATCGACATGCGGTATGGGAGAAAATCATTCAATTTCAACGCGGTCATCCACCCTCCTCAGTGTCGATTAACCATTTTGAACGTGACAACGCTGGCAGGTTGCAAAATTTGCAATGATACCGGTAACAGTTCGCACTTGCAGCAATAGCCCCCGCGGTGCAGAAAGATCGGGCCTTTCAGGCATCCTCTCCTAAGACTTTCAAAGGCCGCCCTTCCGGGCGGCCTTTTTTTTGGCCCTAGGCGCGCGCGCGATCAATGGGTTGCCATGCCCGTGACGACGAGGACCTGCGGCGGCGACGGTGGCGGCTCGAGCTGCTGGCCGATCCACACCGCCCATGCCCCCGCCGCAAGCATGATGCCGAACGGCAACCGATCGGTTGCGCGTACCTGCCGCCCGGCACTCCGCATTCCCAGCACCGCCGCGAGCCCGATCAGGCTTGCGGCCAGCAATACCATTGCGAGGGCCGGCCATCCCAGCCAGCACCCGATCGCGCCGAACAGCTTGGGGTCGCCACCGCCCAGCCCCTGCCGACCGCGCAGCCGCTGATATCCCCATGCGACCATCCACAGCACCGCAAACCCGAGGACGCCGCCCGCCACCCGTTCGATCAGTCCGGGCGTCAGCCCGAGCGTACCTGCAAGCAACCCCGTACCCGCCAGAGCCAGATTGAGGCTGTTGGGCAACCAGAATGCGGCAAGGTCCAGCGCCGCCAATGCCAGCAGCAGCCAACCGAACACCGCGCCGGCCACGCCGTCCAGCCCCGGCGCAATCAGGCCGGCGACGAGGCCTATCGCCAGGCCGACAAGCTCCGTCAGCCAATGGCTCGGCGGAATCATCGCATGGCAGTGTCGGCAACGGCCACGCTGAAACAGGAAGCTGAGCACCGGCACGAGCTCTGCGGCGCGTAATGGCGCCTCGCAGGAGTCACAGGCAGACCGCCCCCGCGCCACACTGCGCCCCTCGGGCCAGCGAATCGCAAGCGTGGCGATGAAACTGCCGAACACTGCGCCGAGCACGGCGAGCAGGATCGGCCAGCCCCAGAGTTCAATCGACGTCACGCGGCAGCCGCTTGCGGATCAGATAGCGGTACACGCCGAACAGATTGATCGCGAACAGCACGAGATTCTGGCTCCACAGCGGGGCGTCGCCGGTAATCAACGCGCCGCTGATCCAGCAGATGCTGGACCCCACGAACAGCACGAACCCCCAGCCGGTTAGCCGTCGCCCCAGATCGAGCGAAACCAGAAAGGCCGCGATCGTCCCGCTGATCGCGGCGGCCCATTTGAGGATGTCGACAAGGTCCACGCACGGTCCCCTTCCTGCGGGAGCGCGATGGCTTTTGCAAACCGCACCCGCGCACCCTAGATCGCCGGCAAACACTCGAGAGGAGCCTTTATGTCCGCCGATCCCATCGTGATCCTGTCTTATGCCCGCACGCCGATGGGTAGCTTCCAGGGCAGCCTCGCAGATGCCTCTGCCACCGACCTGGGTGCGACGGCGGTCGGCGCCGCCGTCGAGCGCGCCGGCCTCAAGGGCGACGCGCTCGAGCGGATCTACATGGGCTGCGTGCTTCCCGCCGGGCTCGGCCAGGCCCCCGCCCGCCAGGCGGCGCTCAAGGCCGGGCTGCCCCAGCATATCGAGGCGACGACGATCAACAAGATGTGCGGATCGGGCATGCAGGCGACGATCATGGCCGCCGAGGCGCTTGCTGCGGGCTCGGCCGAGCTGCTGATCGCCGGCGGCATGGAGAGCATGACGAACGCGCCCTATCTCTCGATGCGCCACCGCAGCGGCGCCAGGATCGGGCACGACGCGCTCAAGGACCACATGTTCCTCGACGGGCTGGAAGACGCCTATGAGCCCGGTCGCCTTATGGGCAGCTTCGCCGAGGAAACCGCCAAGGAGTATCAGTTCACCCGCGAGGCGCAGGACGCATTCGCGATCGCCAGCCTGGAGCGCGCCAAGGCTGCCCAGACCGGCGGCGCATTCGATCGCGAGATCGTTCCCGTCGAGTTGCAGGGCCGCAAGGGCGTAATCACCGTTTCGCTCGACGAACAGCCGACCAAGGCCGATCCGGCCAAGATCCCGACACTGAAGCCCGCCTTCGCCAAGGACGGCACGATCACTGCCGCCAATGCGTCGTCGATTTCGGACGGTGCAGCCGCGCTTGTCCTCGCTCGCGCCTCCGCCGCGGAGAAGCTCGGCCTGACGCCGATCGCACGGATCGTCAGCCACGCGGCGCACGCCCATGCCCCTGCCCGCTTCACCACCGCGCCGGTGTTCGCGATGCGCAAGGCGCTGGAAAAGGCGGGTTGGGAGACCGGCGACGTCGACCTGTTCGAAGTGAACGAGGCGTTCGCGTGCGTCACGATGATCGCGATGCAGGAACTGGGCCTCAGCCACGAGGCGGTGAACATCCACGGCGGGGCTTGCGCGCTCGGCCACCCCATCGGCGCGAGCGGTGCGCGCGTGCTCGCCACGCTGTTGTCGGCGCTGGAGCGCAACGGCCAGAAGCGCGGGCTTGCCTCGCTATGCATCGGCGGCGGCGAAGCGACCGCCGTCGCGGTGGAACTGATGGATTGAAGCACATCATAGCCCCTCCCCGTCAGGGGAGGGCGTGGAATCACCGCACCGTCTCTCCGGGATCGGTTCCCCAGATCCGCGCCTGCTCGACATATCCTGCACGGCCGCCGACATCGAACCAGCACCAGCCGCCGCTGCACCCGCTGATCTTGCCGACGACCCCCGGGGCGGCGCGCCAGCTGATGTGCGAATCGCCGGCCGGCGTACTGTGCAATTCGGCCACGCCGCCCGCCACGATGGCGGTTCGCTTGTCGTCGAGCAGATTGGCCTGCATCCAGCCCTCTGCTCCGTCCGGGTCCCGGACCTTCACCCAGGCGCCATAGCTGGCAATCACCTTCAACGGCAGACCCCGCCGCTGGTAGAACCAGTTTGTCGGATAATTGCGCCCCGGTCCGGTCCGCATCCGGGCCTTGCTGGCCTTGAGCGACGCATAATAAGGCGGTTTGCGCTCCGCATGGGCGGGGGCGGCCAGCGCGACGAGCGCCAGGGCCGAAACGATGATCGTGAAACGCCGCTGCTGCATGGCCGCACCTATCGTCCAGCCGGCGCCACGCTTCAACCGTTGACTGTATCCGCGCCACCCGCCAAGCCGTTACCATGGCCGATCCCAAGCGACCGTCCCGCCCCCGGGTGATCGTCACCCGCGCGCTGCCGAACGCCAGCGAGGCGCGGATGGCGGAGCTGTTCGAGTCCGTCCCCAATCCTGACGATGCGCCAATGGGCGCCCCCGCGCTTGCGGCTGCCATGGCCGATGCGGACGTGCTCGTCCCTACCGTCACCGATCGAATTACCGCCGAACTGCTCGCCGCAGCACCGGACCGCCTGCGGCTGATCGCCAACTATGGCGCGGGTGTCGGCCATATCGACCTGAAGGCGGCGCGTGCCCGCGGCATCGTCGTTACCAACACGCCGGGCGTGCTGACCGACGACACCGCCGACATGGCGATGGCGTTGATCCTCGCCGTTCCGCGCCGCCTGGTGGAGGGCGACAAGCTGGTTCGTTCGGGCGACTGGCGCGGCTGGAGCCCGACCAGCATGCGCGGCCACCGGATCGGCGGACGCAAGCTCGGCATCCTCGGCATGGGGCGGATCGGCCAGGCGGTGGCGCAGCGTGCGCGCGCCTTCGGTCTGCAGATCCATTATCATGGCCGGCACCGGGTGCACGAGGTGCTCGAGCACCAGCTAGGCGCCACCTATCACGAGGATCTCGATGCGATGCTGGCGGCCGTCGACATCCTGTCGATCCATACACCGCACACCGCGACCACCGGCGGGCTGATCGATGCGCGTCGGCTCGAGCTGCTGGGACCGGACAGCTGGCTGATCAACACTGCGCGGGGCGAGATCGTCGATCCCGAGGCGCTGGTGGCGGCGCTGCAGGAACGACGCATCGCGGGCGCCGGACTCGATGTCTATGTCGACGAGCCGAAGGTCGACCCGCGGCTATTGGCACTGGAGAATGTCGTGCTGCTGCCGCATCTCGGTTCGGCGACGTTCGAGGCGCGCGAGGCGATGGGGATGAAGGTCATCGCCAATATCCGCAGCTGGGCCGATGGGCACAGGCCGCCGGATCAGGTGTTCGAGGGGTGGCTTTAACATCCATCTAAGCCCCTCCCCTTGAAGGGAGGGGCTTATAAAAACGTCGTCCGATCAATCCCCGGTCAGGATTCGGTCCACCAGCTGCTTCACCGTCGGCACGAACCCGTTCGAATAGAAGGGATCACGCTTGAAGTTGTACGCGGCGTGGCCGGCGAACATCAGGTTCTGGTCGGTATCGCCGCCATGGGCGATATCCTGCAGCGTCTTCTGGATGCAGAAGCTGCGGGGATCGGCCAAGCGGCCGGTCGAGTTGGTCTCGGTGTCCGCCCAGGACGAGAACTGACACTGGCTGAGACAGCCCATGCAGTCGGCCTGGTCCTTGCGGATGATCTGCTGGTCTTCGCTGGTCACGAACACCAGCGTGTTGTCCGGCGTCTTGAGCGCGCTGGTGAAGCCGAGGCCATACCATTCGCGCGCGCGCAGCAGGTCGTTGCGCGTCACCCAGAAGTTCTTGCCCTTCACACCCACGTCGAGCTGGAAGGTATGATCGCCCGCCGCCTCGGTGGAGTAGGGAATTTGGCGCTCGCTGCGCGCCTCCAAGTGGCGCAGGAACGGGTTGCGCACCGCGCTGGAATAGAAGCCGGTCGGCGAGAAGCGGTGCAGCAGCACATCGCCTTCCTCGATCTCCATCAGCTTGGCCTTCCAGCCTTCAGGGATCGGGCTTTCCTTAGTGAGCAGCGGGCGGGTGCCGAACTGGAAGGCGATTGCTCCCAGCTCGGGATTATCGATCCAGTCGTTCCAGTCGCGAAGATACCAGACGCCGCCGGCCATCACGATCGGCACGCTGTCCGGCAGGCCGCCTTCGCGCATCACGTCGCGTAGCGCCTTGACGCGCGGATACGGATCCTGCGGCGCGCGCGGATCTTCGGCGTTGGACAGGCCGTTATGCCCGCCGGCCAGCCAGGGATCCTCATAGACGACGGCCGCCAGCCATTCCTGCGCCTTCGAATAGGCACGCTTCCACAGCGCGCGGAAGGCGCGGCCGGAACTGACGATCGGCAGGTAGCTCACTTCGTGATGCGCTGCGATCTCGCTAAGCTTGTAGGGCATGCCCGCGCCGCAGGTGACGCCCGCCACCATGCCCTTGGTCCGCTCCAGCACGCCCTGGAGCACGCGCTGCGCGCCGCCCATTTCCCAGAGCACGTTGATGTTGATCGCGCCCTTGCCGCCGGCGATCTCGAAGGCCTTCTTCACTTGCTGGACAGCACCTTCGATCGCGTACTGGATCAGCTCTTCATGGCGCTCGCGGCGCGTTAGGGCACGGTAGATCTGCGGGATGATCTTGCCATCCGCGTCATAGCTGTCGGCGTTGACCGCGCTGACCGTGCCGATGCCGCCGGCGGCCGCCCAGGCCCCCGCGCTCGCATGATTGGTCGCTGCGACGCCCTTCCCGCCCTCGACCAGCGGCCAGACTTCGCGGCCGTTGTACTGGATGGGCGAAAGACCCTTGAACACATTGCCTCCACAAAAATTGCCGCGAGACGCTAGCCGGAACGGCCGCAACAAGCGAGTAACAAATCATTCCGAACCGGTCTCAGCCCAGCACGCCCGGCCGGCCCATCGCCTGGGCATAGAGCCGCGCATAGGCCGCGACCATCTCGGCCTCGTCATACAACGCAGCGACGCGCAGGCGGTTCGCCTCGCCTATCCGCTTGCGCTCATCGGGATATTGCGCGAGCAGATCGAGCCGGTCCCGCAACGACACTTCGGTACGGTCCGACGAGAGATACCGCCGATTGGGCTCGGATACCATTGCCGCAATATCCCCTACCTCCGGGGATACCACCGGAAGCCCGGCCGCCATCGCTTCCAGGACGGAAACGGGCGCCTGTTCGCTCTTCGACGAAAGCGCGAACAGGTCAAACAGGCCCAGATAGCGGTGCGGATTGGCGATGAAGCCGGGGAGAAACACCTGGTCCTCCACCGCCATCGCCTCCGCCTGGTCGAGGATCGCCTGGCGCTCGGGCCCCTCGCCCAGGATTACCAGCTTGAACCGGGACGACATGCCGGCGACGGCACGAACCAGCATCGGCAGGTCCTTGACCGGCCGCAGCCCGGCGAGACAGCCGATGAACACCTCGCCCTTGCGGCGCTTCTCGAGCATCGGCAGCAGCGACGGGTCGAGCTGCCCGGTATAACGCGCGGTGGCCACGCCATTGGCGATCCTTACCAGCCGTTCGGTCGGCTGCTTCCAGAACTTGGTCGCGACCTGCTCCAGCTTTTCGGAGGGCACGACCAGTGCGTTGGCAGCGGGTAGCGCCATACGGCGATACATGTTGCGGACCGTGCTCAGCTTCTCGGCCTCGTCGGCGTTGAACCCGTCCTCATGGTGGATGATCGGCGGCAGACCCTTGCCGAACACCCGCGCCGCCATCACCCCGTCGATCGCGCCCCAGTTATAGGTGAGCACCAAATCGAACCGCCGCATGAACCGCGCGATCTGCTCGTACCGCTTGACCGAAGGCTTGCCGGTAAGCGGCGGCGGATCAAGCGCGATCTCGTACTTGATGCCGCGGTCGATCGCCTCGCGGGCGCCGAGTTGGTCGGGCATCGCCGAGACGATGGTGTGCCGCGCGCGGTCCCCGAACGCGTTCATCAGCTGCACCGCCCGCGCTTCCTTGCCGCCGAGCGCGAAGGTGGAATGAAGATGGAGGATGTGGATCGACATGGGGGCCGGGGTGTAGCGGGGGTTTGCGGCGGCGTCATCGGAGAATGATCGTCCCCGGCGCCGGAGGAGGATTATCCTATCTTCGCCAGCAGCCGCTTGATGCCCTCCACCGCGTCGGGCTCGTCCAGCGTCGGGGCGTGGCCAACGTCCGGGACCGTCACCAGCTCTGCGCCCGGTACCCGCGCGGCCATCTTCTCGGCCGTTTCCGCGCGCAGGATGTCCGATCGCTCGCCGCGTACCACCAACAGCGGGCGGCCGTTGAGCGCATCGATCGTCGGCCACATGTCCGGTCCGGCCTCGTTGCCCGGCACGCGGAACGGCTCGGCGATCTTCATGTCGTAATCGAGCACGATGCGCCCCTGGCTGTTCACCCGGTGGAGCCGCTTGGCCATCGCCAGCCAGTCCTCGATCGCATAGGCGGGATAGACGTCTGCATTCGCCTCGGCAACGCCGCGCGCCGCATGCATCCAGGTGGGATACCAGACCTGCTTGCCGACATAGGTGCGGATCCGCGTCAGCCCCGCCGGGTTCAGCTCCGGCCCCACGTCGTTCAGCACCGCGCCCGCAAGCTTCCCGCCATCCGTCGCCGCAAGCAGCATCGTCACGATGCCGCCGAGCGACGTGCCCACCGCGACGAACTTCTCGATCTTCAGTTCGGCGAGCAGCGCCTCGACATCCTGCAGATAGGTGAGCGGCACATAGGTCATCGGGTCCTTGGCGTAGGCGCTCTCGCCCCGCCCGCGGAACTCGACGCACAGCACCCGCCATTCGCCCGCAAAGCGGACGGCGAGATCGGCGAAATCGCGTGCGTTCCGGGTCAGGCCGGGAAAGCAGATCAACGGCGGCCGGTCGGCACGCCCCGGATAGTCGCGGTAATGCAGCCGCAGGCCGTCTTTCGACCACCAAACGCCATCGGAGTAGTTGCGCCGAGCATCCATCGCGCCCCATATCGCCGCATGGCCTTCGCTCCGCAACAGGCGATCCTCGCGCTCGGGGATGGCTTCTACGATCCGGTAACCCCGGCGACTTTCCCCCAGACCATCCTGCGCTATCGCAACGATCGAGCCGCGGCGAGCATAGGACTGGACGGATTGAGCAACGCCGAGTGGCTGGCCCATTTCGGCCGCTTCCAGCCGCTGCCCGGCAGCCTGCCCCAGCCATTGGCGCTACGCTATCACGGCCACCAGTTCCGTGTGTACAACCCCGAGATCGGCGATGGCCGCGGCTTCCTGTTCGCGCAAATGACCGACGATGCCGGCCGACTGATGGACCTCGGCACCAAGGGATCGGGGCAGACGCCGTACAGCCGCTTCGGCGACGGCCGGCTGACGCTGAAGGGAGGCGTCCGCGAGATCCTGGCGACCGAGATGCTGGAGGCGCTGGGCGTCGAGACCAGCCGAACCTTCTCGCTGATCGAAACCGGCGAATCGCTCCACCGCGGTGACGAGCCCTCGCCCACCCGGTCGTCGGTGCTGGTACGGCTCAACCACGGCCATATCCGCATCGGCGTCTTCCAGCGGCTCGCCTATTTCCAGGACGAGGAAGGGCTACGCACGCTCACCGCCTATGTGCTGCGCCACTATTTCGGGGAAGCGGACGGACCGGACGCGCCGCAGCGCCTGCTCGCCCATGTCGTCCAGCGCACTGCACGGCTTGCGGGGCAGTTCATGGCGGCCGGCTTCGTGCACGGGGTGCTCAACAGCGACAACATCAATGTGACCGGCGAGAGCTTCGATTACGGCCCCTGGCGCTTCACGCCCAGCTGGGCGCCGCATTTTATCGCCGCCTATTTCGACCATGCGGGGCTCTACGCCTTCGGCCGCCAGCCAGAGGCCATTTACTGGGACGTGATGCAACTCGCCATCTCGCTGCGCCTGATCGCCGAGGAAGCGCCGCTGATCGAGGCGCTCGACGGCTTCGCTCCCGCCTATCAGCGCGAGGAAGCCCGGGCGTTGCTGTGGAGGCTCGGCGTCCAGCCCCGCGATGCCGCGAACGATCGCACGCTTACCGAGGCGCTGGAGACGGCGCTCCACCAGTCCGGCGCACCGCTTGACCTGTTCTACTTCCAGGCATTTGGCGGGCAGGTCCCCGATGGTTTTGGCAGTGCGTTCGACGGGGTTCGAAGCCAGTTGGCCGGATATCGCCCGCGCAAGCCTCGGGATCACCCCTACTGGCGGGGTGCCCCATGCGGCATGCATATCGACGAGGTCGAATCGCTCTGGTCCGCCATTGCCGATCGCGACGACTGGGCGCCGCTCACCGCCAAGATCGCGGCCATTCGCGCGATGGGCGAGGCTCTGGCCTAGCGCCGCGAAATCGGGCAAGAGCGGGCGCAACGGGGCAACGAACCAACAAAAAGAAGGCCCATGCCGGAACAGGAACTCCTTTCGACCGAGCCCGCAACGGGCGCCGTGCTTTGGCGTCATGCGATCGGGGATGCCGATGCCGAAGTCGCGATCGCACGGGCCAGTTGGGCGCAGTGGGCCGCGCGGCCGCTCGCGGTCCGGATCGAGGCGCTCCGCCGCTTCGCCAATGTGGTGCGGCAGAAGGCAGACGCCTTCACCGACCTGATCGCCCGCGAGACCGGCAAGCCGCTGTGGGAAGCGCGTACCGAGGTCGAGACGGTGATCGCCAAGGTCGACATCTCGGTCACCAGCTATTCGGAGCGCACCGGCCAGCGCCGCATCGAGGCCCCGATGAACACGCGCCTCGCGCTGCGGCACAAGCCGCACGGCGTGCTTGCGGTGCTGGGGCCGTACAACTTCCCCGCCCACCTGCCCAACGGTCATATCGTCCCCGCGCTGCTCGCCGGCAATGCGGTGGTGTTCAAGCCCTCGGAGAAGACGCCGGCCAGCGGCGCCTTTCTCGTCGACTGCTTCCACGCCGCGGGCATCCCGGAGGGCTGTGTGCGCCTGCTGATCGGCGGCCCAGATCAGGGCAAGGCGCTGGCCAGCCATCCGGACATCGATGGCCTGCTCTTCACCGGCTCGGCGAACACCGGCATCGCGCTGAACCGCCAGTTCGCCGCACGCCCCGAAAAGATCCTCGCGCTCGAGATGGGTGGCAACAATCCCATCGTGGTTTGGAACACGCCCGACATCTATTCCGCAGCAGTGCTGGTGGTGCAATCCGCCTTCACCAGCGCCGGCCAGCGCTGCACCGCCGCGCGCCGGCTGATCGTCGACCAGAAGCTGTTCGATCCCCTCATGGAGGAGTTGAACAAGCTGATCAGCCGCCTGATCATCGGCGAACCGCATGCCGATCCCCAGCCCTTCATGGGCCCGGTGATCGACAACAACACCGCCGACATGCTTACCGAGAGCTTCCTCACGCTCTCCACCATGGGGGGGCGTCCGCTGCGCCACATGGAGCGGCCGATCGAGAACCGTCCCTTCCTCACCCCCGGCGTGGTCGACATGACCGAGGCGCGCGAGAAGGTGGACGTCGAGCTGTTCGGGCCGGTCTTGCAGGTGTTCCGCAAGACCAGCTTCGAAGACGCGATCGCCGAGGCTAACGACACCCGCTACGGCCTGTCCGCCAGCCTGGTGAGCCAGGATCCCAAACTCTACGATCAGTTCTGGGCGAATATCCGCGCGGGTATCGTCAACTGGAACAAGCCGACCAACGGCGCCTCCTCGGCAGCGCCGTTCGGCGGTGTCGGCTGGTCGGGCAACCACCGGCCCAGCGCCTATTACGCCGCCGACTATTGCGCCTATCCGGTGGTTTCCTCGGAATCCGAACAGGCACGGGCTGCCATGGGCGTGGGGCTGCGCGACGCCTGATCCCTAATCGTTGCGCAACCCTTTCGCTTAACCGGCACTTCAGCTGCGGGCCGCATTGTCCCCGTCTACGGACGGGATAACAACATGAACCCTGGGCGCGCGTCCGCGACCATTTTCAGTCTGACGCACGATCTGCCCGCTCCCCGTCCGCCGGACGCAGGGGGTGCGGACGGGCTCGATGCCGCGCTCCTTTCGACAGGCGACGGGACGCGCGATTGCGGCATCCGCTGGATCGGCCGCGCGGGCGCGCGCCTACACGTCACGGGCGAGCTTGCCGAACAGGTGCCCGCGCAGCTGCAGGTCCCCGGCGGCGAGCCGCTGATCGGCCGGACACTGTGGTTTGACGGAATCGAAGCGGGCCTCGCTTTCGATGCCCCCGTCGACGTGCTCGGCCTGGTCGCGCGCAACCTAGCACGCGCCAGCGCCGAACGCCGTCGGCTGCCGCGAATCGAGCTGCGGCAGACCATCGGCATCCACCGCGGCAGCGATGTCGAGCACGTCCGTACCCGCGACATCTCGCAAGGCGGCATCGGCGTGGACGCGCGTACGCTCGTGGCGGGCGAAGCCGTGCAACTTACCTTCGACGGCCTTCGTCCGCTGGATGGCATCGTTCGCTGGGTTGCGGGCGAGGCGGCAGGCATTGCCTTTGCCGACGAATTGGGATGGCAGATCCTCTTCCCTTGGCTGCGCGGTATTCAGCAGAGCCCCATGCCGGCGCACGGCGCCACCGAACCCGACGCGCTGCTGCAGGACAAGCTGGCGCTGCGGCTCGATCTGCCGGGCCGGGTTCGCGAAGGCGCGCGGTGGTGGAACTGCCGGATCCACGCCCTCACCGCGCACCAGGTGGAATTCGAGGCGCGACAGAGCTTCGCACCCGGCGCCGGGCTGTGGGTCGCGCTCCCCGAGATCGGGGGCGGCCCGGTGCGCGTCCTGGCAGAGCGGCACGGGCGCACGCTGGGCGCGTTCCGCATGCCCCTGCGCGAGGCGGATCTACGCATGCTGACCGCCAGCCGCCGGACCGGCTGAACCCGCTTGCTTCGGCGCGCGGGTGAGGCCAAGCGCAATCCATGGCGCTGCTTCCTATTGCCGAGGCGCAGGCGCGATTGCTCGCGCTTGCCGGCCGCACACCCGTAGACCGGGTCCCGCTGACACAGGCCATCGGCCGCTGGGCGGCCGAGCCTGTGGTCGCCCGCCGCACCCAGCCCGAGAGCGACCTCTCGGCGATGGACGGCTATGCGATCCGCTTCGCCGACCTGCCCGGACCCTGGCGGGTGATCGGCGAGAGTGCCGCGGGCAAGGCCTTTGTCGGTGCGGCTGCAACCGGCGAAGCCGTGCGCATCTTCACCGGCGCGCCGTTGCCCGCGGATACGGATACCGTCCTCGTCCAGGAAGAAGCTTTGCGAGACGGCGAGGCGCTGCACCTCACCGGTGAAGGCCCTGCCCATCGCGGCCGCAATACCCGCAAGCGCGGCCTCGATTTTGCCGAGGGCGACGTTCTCATCGCTGCAGGCGAGCGGCTCACGCCGGCGCGGATCGCGCTGGCCGCCGTCGCCGGGCATGCCGAGCTCTGGGTGCATCGCAGGGTGCGCGTCGCGATCGCCGCCACCGGAGACGAGCTCGTGCCACCGGGCGCGCCGATCGGCCCGTCGCAACTGCCCGAATCCAATCGCATCCTGCTGGCCGCCCAGCTTGCTGATCTGCCGGTCGACCTTGTCGACCTCGGCATCCTGCCGGACGATCTCGATGCGCTTACGGCGGCGTTCGCGGCGGTTGAGGCGGACCTGCTGATCACCAGCGGAGGTGCCTCGGTCGGCGACCATGATCTCGTGCGCCCCGCCCTGGAGGCGGCCGGTGCCACGATCGACTTCTGGCGCATCGCGCTGCGGCCCGGCAAGCCGATGATGGCCGGGCGGCGCGGCGACATGGTGGTGCTGGGCCTGCCCGGCAATCCGGTCTCCGTGTTCGTCACTGCCATACTGTTCGCCAAGCCGATGATCGCACACTTGGCAGGCGCCGCCGCCCCCTTCCCCGTGCCGCATCTCGTGTTGCTGGGAGAGGACCTTCCGGCCAACGGCGCCCGGACCGACTATATACGCGCGGTCCTGGTCGACGGCCGCGCCCACCCTGCCGCGATCCAGGACAGCTCGATGCTCCGCACGCTGGCGCGCAGCACCTGTCTGATCGTCCGCGAGCCACACGCGGCCGCTGCAGATGCATTCGAATTGGTGGAAATCCTCGACATCGCTTGACAGCCTGCGGGAACATTGCATAAACGTTCCCAGTCTGTTCTAGACCCGGAGGATTGGATGCTCACGCGCAAGCAGCACGAGCTGATCTGCTTCATTGCCGACCGCCTCGCCGAGACCGGCGTGTCGCCCTCGTTCGAGGAGATGAAGGAAGCGCTGGACCTCAAGTCCAAGTCGGGGGTGCACCGACTGATCAGCGCGCTGGAGGAACGCGAGTTCATCCGTCGCCTGCCCAATCGCGCACGTGCGCTGGAGGTGCTGCGCATGCCCGAGCGCGGCGAGCGCAAGACCGCGGCCAAGGCCGCAAAGCCGGTGGCGGCAGCCCCTGCCGCGTCGCCTCCGGCGCCTGCCAATGATGTGCTGGAAATTCCGCTGCACGGGCGTATCGCCGCCGGGACGCCGATCGAGGCGCTGGAAGGATCGACCATGCTTCCGGTGCCGGCCGCACTTCTAGGCGCAGGCGAGCATTACGCGCTGGAAGTTGCCGGCGACTCGATGGTCGAAGCGGGCATCCTCGACGGCGATTATGCGTTGATCCGCCGCACCGAAACGGCGCGGGACGGCGAGATCGTCGTGGCGCTGATCGACGATGCCGAGGCGACGCTCAAATATTTTCGCAAGGAGGGTGCGATGGTCCGGCTCGATCCGGCGAACCGCGACTATTCGCCGCAGCGCTATCGCCCAGATCAGGTACGGGTGCAGGGGCGGCTGGCAGGACTGCTGCGCCGCTATTGACCCCCTGGCGAGTGCGCCACGCGCTTCCGCCACATGGGTCCGAAAGGCGATCGTATCGCGTGGGGCTTTGCACTTGGCGCAAGCGTTGCGGGTAAGTCAGCGCAGTCGATTACCAGAGAAGATATGCCTGCCGGCGCAATCCCGGTCTGTGTAGAAGCCGAACGCCTGTAATCGCCGGCGTGATTTTACCGCATCGGCATCAAGGCACCGGAGCGGTGCCATCCATCCTCCATCGCGCGCCGGCCAGCGGTCGTCCGAGGGGCGTTGCGAGTGCCCGGAATTCTTCCGTCTGCCCGTACTTTGTGGCACGTTCCTGCCGAACGCGTCGGCAGGGGGCAAAGGATGCGGGTAGTATGGTGCGCAATGGTGGTAGTCGCGGCGCTGGCGGAGCCGGCACGCGCGCAGCGGGTTGATGCACCGCTTGCCGCGCCTGGCCAGTCGCAGGATCGTCCTGCTGCCACTGCCGGCGACCCGATTGTCGTGACGGGCCGCCCGCTCCCGCCCAAGGAGGAGATACGCGCACTGGCCCGTGCGATCACGCCGCCCAATCCCTCGGACGCGCCGCTGCCGCGGTTTCACGACTCGGTCTGCTTCGGCAGTGCCGGGCTTGATCGCCCAACTCTGGAGGCGATCGGCGACCGTCTGGCAGCTGATGCCGAGCAGGCGGGGCTGACGCTAGCCGGGGATGGCTGCAAACCCAACGTCATCACGTTGTTCGTCGACCATGTCGAAAGCGAGGTGGCAAAGCTGGTGCAGACAAAATGGTGGGTGTTCGGCGATCGGTCGCCGGGCGAAATCCGCAGTATCACACGCGAGAAGGGGCCGGTACGCGCCTGGAGCAACAGCGAGACCCGGAGCCGCGACGGCGATCAGATCGACTCAGGCGGCTTTCTCAAGGTCGCCACCGCGTCGCGCGTCGTCGCGTCCGTCCGGAGGGATACGCTGGCCTCCATCGTGCTGATCGAGCGCGCGGCGCTGCTGGGCAAGTCGCCACGCCAGATCGGCGATTATGTCGCGATGCGCGCGCTGGCGGGTGTGCGACCACAGCGCGTCCGTGACCGCGAGACAATCCTGACCCTGTTCGATTCCGAGACGACCGCGGTACCGGCGGAACTCACTGCGTTCGATCGCGGCTATCTCCACGGTCTCTATGCCGGTGCCGCCAACGCGTTCGCCTCGAGCACGCAGGGCACGATCGTCCGCGAGATCCTGAAGGCTAAGGGCAAGGAAGAAGCGCCCGCCGCCCGCAACGGATCGGCCGTACACCCCTAGCGCAGCGCCGCCTCGAACGCTTTCTGCGCGGCATCGACGCGCCGGCCGAGTTCGGCGGGATCGACGAACGCCTCGGCATCCCCCGCACGCTGCTTGGCGCGCTTGGCCACCAGATCGAACTGCTCGGCATGGAAACTCAGGAACACGTCGGCCTGTGTCGCCCGCAGCTTGGCGAACGTCGCGCGGAAATCGGCGGGGGCGGCGTCATACCCGTGCCCCGGCGTCAGCGGCTGGTCGGCAACGCTCAGGCTGCAGGCAAACAGCACGGTGAGGCTGTCGCCTCCCGAGGGCACCTGCATCGTGAAGCTGGTGCAGCCCTTGGTGTGCCCCGGTGTGAGGTGCGCGACCAGCGTGTTGGTGCCGAGGCGGATCTCCTCGCCGTCCTTCAGCTGCCCGTCCACCTTCACGGGCGGTGCGGCGATGGTGATGTCCGGTCGGTAGTCCGCATGCCCGGCTTCCAATGCGGGGATGTCGCCGGCGCTCGCCAGCAGCCGCGCGCCGGTGCGCCGCTTGAGTTCGGCCAACCCGCCGTCATGGTCCCAATGCGCGTGATTGATCAGCAGAATCTTCACGTCGCCCAGCTTGAAGCCCAGCGCCTCGATATTGGCGGCGATCAGCGGCGCACTTTCCGGCATGCCGCCATCGATCAGGATATGCCCCTGCGGGCTCGTGATCAGATAGGCCGAAATGCCCGCGGTGCCGACATAATGGACATTGCCGAGGATCCGGAACGGCGCCATGGGCCGGTTCCATTCGGCGCGCACCTTGGCCCAGTCGGTCCCCTGCGCCATTGCCGGGGTAGCCAGCCCAAGTGCCGAGGCCGCAAGCAGAATCCGGATCATCGTCGATCTCCCTTCGCAGGGGTGAATGGCGGCTGGACCGTGGGCGGGTCAAGCCAGGGATGGCGGCCGCCGCGTCGAACGGTGCGGACCTGCCCGGTGGCGAAGCGTATCGCGACACCGCCGGTCCGGGCGAGGGTCGGGCGGTCCAGCCGCAGCCAGCGCGGATGGCAGGCACGCGGCAGCCGTCGCTCGCTCACCACCACGTCGCTTTCCGCGCAGACCGCGACAAGGTCGCGCCACGGCAGCGGATAGGCGCTGCGCGTTGCTGCCACGCGCCAGCGGCGCCCCGCCCCCGGCACCTCCACCACGCATAGATCCAGGCTGCATCGTGCATCACGCCGATCCGCGACCAGGCCCAACGCACCCGGCTCCACGCCGCCATTTTCTCCCAGCACCCGGCGCGTGAAATCGCCCGTGCGATCGCGCAGCAATGCAACGCTCCCATCGGCCATGCGGAGTGCGACATGGCGCCCGTCCCCCGTGACGAGCACATCCGGGCCCGGCGTCGCCAGTGCCCAGAGCGCGCCGATGCACAGCGGCGCCAGCCCCGCGATCCGCACCCGCGTACGCCAAAGCCCTACCCACAGGCCGCCCAGCACCATGCAGGCAAAGGCGCCGGCCGGCATCACCGGCAGCACCGCCACGGAACCTGGCGCCGCGGCGACCAGGTGGGCGATCCACAGCAACACCGCCATGGCCTTGGCGACCAGCCACCAGAACGGCGCCCCCGCCCCTACCAGATCGGCGACCAGCGCCAGTGCCTCAAGCGGCATCACCACGAAGGTGGTGAGCGGGATCGCGGCGATATTGGCGAGCGCGCCGTACACGCCCCCCTTGTGGAAGTGAAACAGCCCGATCGGCATCAGCGCCAGTTCGACGAGGATGCCGGTGACGAGCAGCGAGCCTGCCCCCCGGGCGACCCGGCGCAGCAGTCCCTCCTCGCGCGCCTCGAACCAGCGGTGCATATGGGGGCTCTCGTGTAGCGCGACGATGGCGGCGACGGCGGTGAAGCTCAGCTGGAAACTGGGTCCGGCCAGTGCCTCGGGCCACAGGAGGAGCACGAGCATCGCGCCCGCTGCGACCAGCCGCAGGGTCAGCGCCTCGCGCCCGAGGCTCAGTGCGACCAGCACCAGCAGCGCGGCAACGCAGGACCGGATCGTCGGCACCTGGCCCCCCGTCAGCCAGGTATAGCCGATCGCGGCCAGGGCACCCGCCCCCGCCGCCACCAGCGGGAGGCGCAAATGCAGCGCCAGCCACGGGCTCAGCGCGAGCAGCCGCAGCACGACCAGCATCGCCGCGCCGGTGACCGCCGTCACGTGCAACCCGCTGACCGACAACAGGTGCGCAAGGCCTGCCCGACGCATCGCCTCACTGTCCGCTTCCGAAATCGCGCCTTCATCGCCCGTCGCCAGGGCGCTGGCGATACCGCCGGCGCTACCTGGAAGACGGGATTCGATATGGGCGGACAGGGCCGCCCGCAGGTCCCGCCCGCGATCGGGTGCCGCGTGGCGCAGGATCACCGGATCCAGCGCCTTGCCGGTCGCGCCGATACCGTCGAACCAGGCGACTCGGCGAAAATCATAGGCACCGGGGACCGCGGGACCGGGCGGCGGCACCAGGCGCGCACGCAGGGCCACGCGTGCGCCCATCACAAGGTCGGACGGAAGAGCCCCGGCGTCGACGTTAACGCGCACCCGAGGCGGCAGATCGGCGCGGGCAACCGGCGCCAGCACCAGCCGTACCAGCCCCCGCGCCGACAGGCGATCCACGCGCAGGACCGTTCCCTCGAATGCCACGGCCACCGGGCGGGCGAGGACCGGTGACGCGACCCGGTCGGCCCGCCACCATATGGATCCGCAGCCTGCCGCCAGCAGCAACCCCAGCACCGTCACCACACGGCCACTCCGCCCGGCGAGCAGTGCCCCAACCCCCGCAAGGCCAAGCGCGGTGATCCCGAAGCCCAGCCATTGCCGGGCATCACCCAGCACGAACCAGGCGGCGATGCCGGTTCCGAACGCGACGGGCAGCCATAAAGGTAATTGCCCCCGCTCCGCCTCCAGCCAGCGCTCGATCGTGCCCCGTCCCTTGGGGAATCGCCACCCCGCCCCCATTTGAAGGCCCGGAAACCCCGTGCTAGGGGCCGCGGCGGCTGAACTGGCCATCGAGACAACAGACTGGGAGCATGCGCGCTTGAGCGCAACACAAGAAACCACCCCCGCCAAGCCCGTCGTCACGCGCTTCGCCCCCTCGCCGACCGGCTTCCTCCACATCGGCGGGGCGCGCACCGCGCTGTTCAACCTGCTGTTCGCCCGCCATCACGGCGGAAAGTTTCTGCTGCGCATCGAGGATACCGATCGTGCGCGCTCCACCCAGCCGGCGATCGAGGCGATCCTCGACGGCCTGCGCTGGCTCGGTCTCGATTGGGACGGCGACGAAGTCTATCAGTTCGCCCGCGCTGCCCGCCACGCGGACGTCGCGAACGAGATGATCGCGCGCGGCGCCGCCTATCGCTGCTACCTGACCCAGGACGAACTCGCCGCAATGCGCGCCGAGGCGGAGGCCGCCAAGAAGCCGCTGCGCATCCGCTCGCCCTGGCGCGACCGGACCGACGGCGATCTCGCGACACCGCACGTCGTCCGCCTCAAGGCGCCGACCGAGGGAGCAGTGACGATCCGCGACCATGTGCAGGGCGAGGTGACCGTGCAGAATGCCGAGATCGACGATCTCGTGCTGCTGCGCTCGGACGGAACGCCCACCTACATGCTCGCCGTGGTGGTGGACGACAACGACATGGGCGTGACGCACGTGATCCGCGGCGACGACCATCTCAACAACGCCTTCCGCCAGCTGCCGATCTATCGTGCCATGGGTTGGGACGAGCCTGAATATGCGCATATCCCGCTCATCCATGGCGCGGACGGTGCCAAGCTCTCCAAGCGTCACGGCGCGCTGGGCGTAGATGCCTATCGCGACGAGCTTGGTCTGCTGCCGGAAGCGGTCTTCAACTATCTTCTGCGCCTCGGCTGGGGGCATGGCGATGACGAGATCATCAGCCGCGAGCAGGCGATCGAATGGTTCGATCTAGCGGGTGTCGGCAAGTCACCAAGCCGGTTCGATCTGAAGAAACTGGAAAACCTCAACGGCCACTACATTCGTCAAACCGACGATGCTCGCCTGGCCGACCTCGTCGCCGCGCGGCTGCCGTTCGAAGCCAGCGACTCGCAGCTGGACCTTCTGCGCCGCAGCATGGCCGCACTGAAGCCGCGTGCCGCCAATCTCCTCGAACTGGCGGACGGCGCAGGCTTTCTTTTTCGCACCCGCCCACTGGAAATGGACGAGTCCGCAGCCGCTCTGCTAGAGGGCGATGCGCGCACCCTGCTCGCCCAGTTGCACGCCGCGCTTGACGGATTGGTAACGTGGGATACGGAGGCGCTCGAAGCGGCGGTACGCACCGTCGCGGATGCTGCGGGCGTGAAGCTCGGCAATCTGGCGCAGCCGCTGCGTGCGGCGTTAACCGGCCGCCGAACTTCTCCGGGTATCTTCGACGTCCTGGCGCTGCTGGGACGCGAGGAAAGCCTCGCCCGCATCGCAGATCAGATGCGTACGCCCGCCTGAAAACGGGTCGAAGGAAAGGACGACTACATGAGCGATACCGCCAAACTGCATGTTGCGGGGAAAGACGTCGAATATCCGGTCCTTAAGGGCAGCACGGGCCCGGACGTCGTCGACATCCGCAAGCTCTATGCGCAGACCGGCGCCTTCACCTACGATCCGGGTTTCACCTCGACCGCGAGCTGCGAATCGGGCCTGACCTTCATCGACGGCGATGAAGGCGTGCTGCTCCACCGCGGCTATCCGATCGGCCAGCTGGCCGAGAATTCGAGCTTCATGGAAGTTTCGTACCTGCTGCTGAACGGCGAGCTGCCGACGCAGGACGAGCTGACCAAGTTCGAGAACACGATCACGCGCCACACCATGCTGCACGAGCAGCTGGCGACCTTCTATCGCGGCTTCCGTCGCGACGCGCACCCGATGGCCGTGATGTGCGGCGTGGCCGGCGCGTTGTCCGCCTTCTACCACGACTCGACCGACATCACCGATCCGCAGCAGCGCATGATCGCGTCGCACCGCCTGATCGCCAAGATGCCGACGATCGCGGCGATGGCGTACAAGTACAGCGTGGGCCAGCCGTTCCTCTATCCGAAGAACGACCTGAGCTACACCGGCAACTTCCTGCGCATGACCTTCGGCGTTCCGGCCGAAGAGTATGAAGTGAATCCGGTGGTGGAGAAGGCGCTCGACCGCATCTTCATCCTCCATGCCGATCACGAGCAGAATGCCTCTACCTCGACCGTGCGCCTTGCCGGTTCGTCGGGCGCCAATCCGTTCGCCTGCATCGCGGCCGGCATCGCCTGCCTGTGGGGTCCGGCGCATGGCGGCGCGAACGAAGCGGCGCTCAACATGCTGCAGGAAATCGGCCGTCCGGAGCGCATCCCCGAGTTCATCGCCCGCGCCAAGGACAAGAACGATCCGTTCCGCCTGATGGGCTTCGGCCACCGCGTGTACAAGAACTACGATCCGCGCGCGACCGTGATGCAGAAGACCGTCCGCGAAGTCTTCGCGGCGCTCAACGTTTCGGACCCCGTGTTCGAGGTTGCGCTGCAGCTCGAGGAAATGGCGCTCAAGGACGATTATTTCGTCGAGAAGAAGCTGTTCCCGAACGTCGATTTCTATTCGGGCGTGATCCTCTCGGCGATCGGCTTCCCGACGACCATGTTCACCGCACTGTTCGCCCTGGCCCGCACCGTCGGCTGGGTGGCGCAGTGGAACGAGATGATCTCGGACCCCGAGCAGAAGATCGGCCGCCCGCGCCAGCTCTACACCGGCCCGACGCAGCGCGACTACGTGCCCGTCGGCCAGCGCTGAGCCTGGTAATAGGGTCCAGGCCCGACAGAATACAAAAACGGCGCCCCGCTCCCGCGGTGGCGCCGTTTTCTTTTGAAGGTGGAGCGGATCAGCTGGCAGCCTGCCGCTCGACCAGCCGCAGCGCCGGCCGCGGGGTCAGACCGAAGATGCGGAGCGCGGTGCCGGCCACAAAACGCGGCAGCTCGCGGCGCTCCACCGGCGCGACCGGCGCGTCCAGCCCCTCGGCCTGGAGCGACCAGAGCCGCTGGAAGGCGCCCCCCGCCCGCAGGAGCGTGAGCGGCGCGCCGTCCTCGACGATCCGGCCCTGGTCGAGAACGATCACGCGGTCGAAGCCGACCACGGTCGACAGGCGATGCGCAACCGCCAGCACCGTGCGGTGCGCCATCAGCGCATCCAGCGCCTGCTGCACCTCGATCTCCGAGCCGGTATCCAGCGCCGAGGTGGCCTCATCGAGCAGCACGATCGGTGCCTTGCTGAGGAACGCCCGGGCAATGCCGATGCGCTGCCGCTGGCCGCCGGAAAGATTGGTACCGCGCTCGCCGACCACCGTGTCATAGCCCTTCGGAAGCAACGCAATGAAACCGGCACAGTGCGCAGCCTCGGCCGCGGCGCGCACTTCGGCGTCCGTCGCGTCGGGCCGGGCGAAGCGGATATTCTCAAGGATCGAGCGGTGGAACAGCAGCACCTCCTGCGGCACCACCGCAACGGCCTGGTGCAGGCTTTCCTGCGTCACCTGATCGATCGGCTGACCATCGATCCACACGCGACCACCCTGCGGATCGTGCAGGCGCTGGACCAGTTGCAGGATGGTCGACTTGCCGGCACCCGAGGAGCCGACGATGCCGATCTTCTGCCCCGGCGCGACGGTCAGCGACAGATCATGCAGCACCGGGCGCCCGGGATGGTGGCCGAAGGTCACGCCCGCGATCCGCACCTCGCCGCGGGTTGCCTTCAGCGGCGTGGCATCCGCGGCGTCTTCCAGCGCATGCGGCGCGCCGACGATCTCCAACGTCTCCCGCAGATAGCTGAACTGCTGGCTGGTATCGATCAATGCCATGGCGAGGTCGCGCGAACCGTTGAGCATGCGGAAGGTCATCGCGCTGACGACGACCACGTCGCCCGCAGTGATGCCGCCGGCGATCCAGCGCTCGACCGCCCACATCAGCGCGCCGCCGACCAGGATGACCAGTGCCACGTCGTGCAACACCCGGATCCGCTCGACGAACATCCATCCGCGCTTCTGTGCCGCCGCCTCCGTCTCGAAGAAGCCCCGCAGCCGCTCCGCTTCGCGCGCACGGGCGCCGAAGGACTTGATCGCGGCGATGTTGCCGACGAGGTCGACCATCTCCCCGCCGCTCTCGCTGGCGGCACGGGCAAAGGCCTTGTGATACTTGTCACCGCGCATGCCCAGAACAACCAGGCCGGTGCTGGCCGCGACGAAGATGCCGGTGATCGCCACCGCCATGCGCCAGTCGATCGCTAGGAAGATCAGCAGCGCGCCACCGAACGCGATCAGCGGCGGCGTTATCTCCATCAGGATGCGGTGGGTGAGCGCGGCAAACGAACCGGTCAGCGCGCCAACGCGGTGGCCGAGGCTGCCGCCACGCTGGTTCTGGAAGAAGCCGATATGGTGACCCGTGAGATAGTGGAACATGTCCAGCCGGATGCGGACGCCACTCGCAACGGTAATGTTGCACAACAACATCGCTGAGCCGCGAACCAGGCCATTTTCCAGCGCCACCAATCCGACGAATGCGGCGAGTGCGACGTAGACGGCAGTATGCGACGGCGCCGCGACCGTCATCGAATCGATCAGCAGCTTCATCGCATATTGCACGCCGACCGCGCTGGCAGCGCCGCCGACGACCAGCAGAGCGAGCAGCGCGAAGGCCAGGGGCCGCCGCGTGACATAGTGGAGCAGGAACCGAGCCGGACTCTTCAGAAACGGCATGGCATTCCCCTTCGGGGTTTCCGGGCGCTGCATTGCAACAAACATGCGACCGAAAAGACCCGTCAGGTCATGAACCCACTGTTAACTTCCGCGAAACGACCGACGAGCAGAACCCGTCCCGCGGCGAATTGCGGCAGAATCTGGGCGATCTTGCCCCGACTCAGCGCGCCTCCACGATGGCCGCGGCACCGCCCGTGGCGGCCAGATGCAGCGTCAGCCGATCCTGTGGGCCGACCTGCTGCGTCTCGAATTGCACCGCATCGGGGACCGCCCCATCGCTCCAGACCCGCGCCACCCCGCCGCGGGGACCCAGAAAGGCGAGCGGGATGGACACGGTGCGCGCCATCTCGTTGTTCATCGCGCCGAGGTACCAGCGCTTTCCCTTCCGCCGCACCAGCACGATGTACTGACCGGTCTCACCGGCAAGGAAGCGCGTCTCGTCCCAGCTTGCCGGCACGGCCTTGATGAAGTCGAACCCCGCGGGGCTTGCGGCATAGGTGTCGGGGCTGTCCGCCACCGCCGCCAGCGGCGACAGATAGACGACGTACATCGCCAGCCCATGCGCCCGCGTCGTCTGCACGAGGGGCAGGTCGTTGCGGATCTGGAAATCGCCGGGCGCGACATTGCGGAAGCCGCCTGGCGTATAATCCATCGGCCCCAGCAGCCCGCGCGTATAGGCGAGCATGACATTGTTGCCGGCGGTCGCCCGCCGGCTCCACTTGTTATACTCGGCGCCCATCACGCCTTCCTGCGTCACGAAATTAGGCCAGGTGCGCGTGAGGCCGCGCGGCGGGAAGGCCCCGTGCAGGTCGACCATCAGATGATGTCGCGCCGCAGCCCCCAGCAGCTTCTGGTACCAGTTGACCATCCACTGGTCGTCGCGGTCCATGAAGTCGATCTTGATGCCGGCGATACCGAGCTTCTCGTAGAGCGCGAGCGCGTCTTCCATCTGCTCGTCGAGCGCCTGCCAGTGCGCCCACAGCCATAACCGCACCCCTTTCGAGCGGGCATAGTCGGCGACCTCCTGCAAGTTGATCGCATCGGCCCATCTGGTGACGTCCACGCCCGGCCGGCGTACCCCGCCGCCGCCGGCGCCGGCATACCAGCCCTCGTCGATCATCGTGTAGGGGAAGCCGTTCTCGGCGGCGAAGTCGATGAACGCCTTGGCGACCGACGTCGTCGTCCGCTGACCCGGCAGTTTGGCGATCACCGGGCCGTTCCACCAGTCCCAGCTGGTGAGGCCGGGCTTGATCCAGCTGGTATCCTCGATCCGGCTCGGGGTGGAAAGGTTCGTCAGCAGGGTCGATTCGTGCAGCTCGCCGAGCTGGTCGGCGAGCATGACCACCCGCCACGGCGTCACGATCGGGCTGCCGACCCGCGTGTGCACCGCGATCCGCGGATCGTCGAGCGAGGGGGAGAGCTTGATCTGCAATCCCGGCCCGCCATCGCCCCGGCCGGTCAGGTACATGCCGGCAAAGTCGATCAGGTCTGCCTCGGCCAGTGCGAAGGCGCCCTTCCCGGTCTCGCAGGCAAAGGGCAGGTCGAACAGATTGTGGTCACGCAGCCTTGTCGTGTCGACGGGATCGAACTCGCCCTCGTGGCTGGAGCCGAAATGGCCGACATTGAAGCCCCAGCATTTCCATGCCTGCGGGAAATAGAAGCCCGTGCGCTCGTAGCGGACGATGGCCGCTGCGGTGGCTGCCTGCACGGGCACCACGGTGCGAAAGGCGACGCCGTCATCATAGGCGCGCAGGACCAGGTCCATCCGCCGCCGGGCGCCGCCCCGCTCCTGCAGGTGGACGGTCAGCTGATTATAATGGTCTCGGCCTACGTCCGACGTGCCGAGCACGATCTTGTAGCGCGTGTCGGCGCTCGTCGCCTCGCTGCCGGTGATCGCCATGCCGAAGCCCAGCGCGTCGCGATCCAGGTCCAGCGCGATCGGCGACGGCGCCAGCACCATCTCGCCGCGCCGCTGGACGAGGTAATTGGGCGTGCCCTGCCGATCGAGCGCCACGACGATGCGGTTGGTGCCGTCCGGCGATACTGCCTCCAGCGTCTGCGCGGCAGCCGGCGCCGCCATCAGCAGCGCCGCCGATCCGAGCATCGCCTTCATGCGCGGTGCGCCTTCAGGATCGGCGCGATCACCGCCGCCATCGCATCATAGCCGGCTTCGGTCGGATGCACGCCGTCATAGGCGAGACCCGGCTTCATCGCGCCATTGGCGTCACCGAGGGCCGGGGTGTAATCCACCCAGGTCAGCCGCTCCGCCTTGGCATGAGCCTGCAGCCAGGCGTTGATCTCACGGATCGGCCCGACGACGTCGAGGCCGGGCCGCCACGGAAAATGATCCGCCGGCGGCACCGAGGCGAGGATCACGCCGATGCCGTTCGCCCGGGTGATCTGCGTCATCATCCGGAAATTGTCGTAGCTCTGCGCGCGCGTCATCTTGCCGGTGTTGCCGGCAATGTCGTTGGTGCCCGCCATGATGTGGACGAAGCGGGGCTTGAGATGCACCACGTCGGCCATCATCCGCAGCACCATCTGCGGCGTGGTCTGACCGCCGATGCCGCGGCCCACCCGACCGGGGGTGAAGAATCCCGGCCGCTTGCTCTTCCACCCTTCGGTGATCGAATCGCCCAGGAAGACGATGTTCACCTTTTCCCCCGACGCAAGGATGCGGGCATTGTCGGCGGCGTAGCGGCTGAGTTCGGGAAAATCCTCGTGCAACAGCCGTTCCTTGCGCTGCTCCCAGGTCTCCTGCGTCTGTGCATGGGCGGCAACGGGCAGCATCAGCGCCCCGGCGAGCAGCGAACGGCGGCGAACGGACATCACGGACTCTCCCCGGGGAATTTCAGTTCGTAGGGGCCGAGCGTGGCGTACCGCATTCGCAGCGTCAAACCCGCTCGGCCTCTGCCTTCAATGGATCGAAGCGCCACCGCTCGCGCGCACCGGACGCGCACGGCCTGCCGCGACGGCGAAGCCGCACAGCACCACATAGCACAGCGCCGGCACGATCAGCGCGAAGGCATAGCCGTGCAGGTCCGCTACCTTGCCGACCAGCAGCGGCAGCACCGCGCCGCCCACGATCGCGGTGCAGAGCAGGCCCGAGGTCGCCTCTTCACTCGCTGCCGAACGCTCGAGCGTGAGGGTGAAAATCACCGGGAACATGATCGAGTTGAACAGACCGATCGCCAGCGCGACGAAGCCTGCAGACACACCGCCGACGGCCACGACATAGAGGCACATCGCCGCTGCGATCACGGTGAACAGCGCCAGCAGCTTGTCGGCGCGAATGCGGGTAAGCAGCAGCGAGCCGAGCGCGCGGCCGACCATCGCGCCGCCCCAATAGAAGGCAACGGCCTTGCCGGCTTCCTGCAGCGACACCCCGTGGACGCCGTCGCTGCCCATCAGCGTACCGAGCAACGGCACGCCGAACGGCGCGTCCGACTGGCCCCACACGCTATTGTCGTTGAGGAACAGCGCCATCTGCGTGCCGATCGACACTTCGGCGCCGACATAGAGGAAGATGCCGAGCGCGCCGAACAGCGCCCAGCGCGAGGAGAAGGCACCAAGCAGGCCCGATGCCACTGCCTGCTTCGGCGCGGCGTCCCCCACCACGCGGCGGCTAAGGAAGAAGAACACGGCGAGCGCAAGGATCAGGCCGCAGATCCACAGATAGGCGGTATCGATCCCCGCCAGCGCCTCGGCACGAACGCCGGCATCGACCACCGCGCCCGACTTCACTTCGACGCCCTTGAGGAACAGGTGTGCGCCGAGCAGCGGACCGAGGAAGGTACCGAAGGAGTTGAACGTCTGGCTCAGCACCAGTCGGAAATGGCTACCCTTCGGGTCGCCCAGCGCCGCCGCCAGCGGATTTGCCGCCACCTGCAGCACGGTGATGCCGCTTGCCAGCACGAACAGGCCGAGCAGCACCAGCCAATAGTTTGCGAGGTTGGCGGCCGTCAGCATGATCAGGCACGCGACCGCCATGGTGCACAGGGCGAGCAGGATCGACGGCACCGCCTTCAGACGCGAGACCAGCGCGGCGGCGGGCAGCGACACCAGGAAATAGGCGAAAAAGAAGGCAAAGGCGCTTGCCTGGGCCTGCAGGTTGGTCAGCGTGAAGATGCCCTTCACCGCCGCCACCAGCGGATCGACCAGTGAGGTGATGAACCCCCAGGCAAAGAACAGCGTTGTTACCGCGGCGAATGCCAGCGTGGTTTGTGTCGAACGTGCGGTGCTCAAGCGATCCCCTCCTGCCTGTAGCGCTTCAATCGGGGGGGACGCTTCCCGACAACGTTGGCAAAAGTCAAGCAAGGGGCGGGGTTTTCGCACTCGCATCCAAGGGCATGGCTCGCCTATAGGCGGTAGCGTTGGTAAACGACGCGACGAGTGGAGTATTGCGCGTGGACGAAGTGAAGAAGGCGATGCGGATGAAAGTGCTGGGCAGCGGAGGCTTGGCGGCGTTGGCGCTCGCCGGTTCGATCGCAACGCCGGCCGCAGCGCAGTTCCGGCTGATTCCCGCGCCCAAGCAAACGCCGTCCGCCACCCAGACCGCCAAGCCGGCGCAGACGCAGACCCCCGCGCCACGCGCGCCGCAGGGTCAGTCCCCGGCCGCGGCGCCCGTATCGAAGCAGGCAGTTCCCGCTGCGCCGTCGCAGCCACAGGTTACCGCGCCGCCGGTGGTGGCGCCCGTACTGCCGCTGCCGACGCTAACGCCCAAACAGATGGCCGAGCTGCGCCAGTTGCTGCCCGAGGCGAGCCTCGCCCAGGGCCTGCGGCGGATGACCAGTAGCGTCACCCTGCCCAACGACAGCGACGGCCTGGTCCGCGCGGCGCTCGATTATGCGCGGGCGGTCCATTCGGGCCGTCTCGACAGCAGCGACTTCATCAACGACTGGGGTCTCCGCCCGGCCGCCTATGATCCGCTCCCCGACTTCGTCGATGCGGTGAAGCGGGATCGCATCGCCGCATGGATGCGCGCGCTGCCACCGCCCTATGCCGGATATGACGGCCTCGAAAAGGGGCTGGTCGCCTATCGCAAGATCCTGACCGGCGGCGGCTGGCAGAAACTCGCCCCCGGCCCGGACCTCGCCAAGGGCGCGAGCGGCGCCCGCGTCCGCGCGCTCCGCAAGCGGCTGTCGGTCGAGGACCGGCAGGTTTCCGCGACCGGCGACCTGTTCGATCAGGAACTGCAGGACGCGGTCCTGCGCGCCCAGCGCCGCTACGGCCTGCGCCCGACTGGCATCGTCTCCACCGGTACCCTCGCCGCGCTCAACGTGCCCGTCGACGATCGCGTGCGCCAGATCATGGCGAATATGGAGCGCTGGCGCTGGCTGCCCGAACAGCTGCCGGCCAAGCGAATCCAGGTGAACATCGCGGCGGCCGTGATGACCGTGTTCGAAGGCGACAGCCCGATCGCGTCGATGAAGGCGGTTACCGGCCGTCCGGGCAACGAAACCCCGATGCTGCAGTCACGCATCCACTCGATCGTGCTCAATCCGCCCTGGAACGTGCCGAGCGGCATCGCGGCCAAAGAGCTGTGGCCCAAGGGCGAGGCCTATCTGAAGGCGCATGGCTATCGGATCATCGGCACCGGTCCGGATCGTCGCCTGCAGCAGGAATCGGGCGCGAAGAGCGCGCTTGGTCGCTACAAGTTCGACTTCGACAACCCCTATGCCGTCTATCTGCACGACACGCCGGTACAGTCGGGCTTCAACAGCTACAGCCGGCTGGACAGCCATGGCTGCGTGCGCCTGGAAAAGCCGGGCCCACTCGCCGAATTGCTGCTGAAGAACGATCCGAACTGGCAGCCGGACGCGATCGCCGCCCAGCTGGAAGGCACCAAGACGGTGCGGGTGCGCCTGCCGGAGACCGAACAGGTCGCGGTATACCTGCTGTACTGGACCGCGTTCGCCGGATCGGACGGCATGATGAGCTTCCGCGACGATCCCTATAGCTGGGACAAGCTGCTCGCCGAGAAGATCGAAGCGCGCGCCGCCGTCAGCGCGTCCAGCGCCTCCTGACCCCCTATCGGAAGGATATCCATATGAAACTGCGTGTGTTCGCGATCCTGGTCGGCACCGGCCTCGCTCTTGCCGCCTGCGGGAGCAAGGAAGAAGGCCCCGACGCGCCGGACGCCAACGTCACCGAAATCACCGTTCCGGAGACCCCGGCGGATATGAACGTGTCGACAGAAGAGCCGGCTGCCGCCGAGCCGGTGAACGCCGCACCGGCGCCGGAGCCCGTCGCCACGCCCACGCCGTTCAGCGACCGGGAGCAGACCGAGGCCGACGCCGCAGCCACCGGCATGACCTCGCGCATCGATCGCAATGCAGAGGGCGAGAGCCAGGAAAAGAAGCAGTAAGCGAAACTATTCGCGGCGGGCGCCCTGCCCGCCGCGGTTCAGGCGACGGCCTTGCCGCGAACCTGTGCTAGCACCAGTTGCAGCTGCGCGAACGAGAAACCGGCGGCGTGGAAGCCGGCAATCTCGTCCTGCGGAATGGCATCGCCCTTGTGCCAGGCATGGACCGCAAGCCGGCGCAATGCCTCCAGCCGCGGATCGGCGAGACGCGGGCTGGCACGATCACCGCCGAAGAAGATGGCGAGCAGCTTGGACCAGCGGCCGGGTGCTTCGAGCGAGGCGAGACGGTCCCGCTGCGCGATGCCGACAACCTGCCACTCCAGCGCGGAGAGGCTCGCGCCGATCTCATGCGGGGTCGGAGCAGCTACCGTCTCGTTGCGGAAGTCGGAAAGATCGAGATACGCCATCACCTGCACTCCCTGTACGCAGGCGGATGCAGGCCTCCCCCGGCTGCACCCATGCGTGCGCAGCACTGGCCTTTCCGCCAATTGTTCCACCTTGTCCGCCTTGACCGCCGAGTCCCCAAACCCTGTGGCCGCATGCGAGAATGCCGGTATAGCCCGGTCCCCTGAACCTGCGCTTTCACTATGCGCAGATCGTTTCGGTATGCTCCGCTATTTAGGCCAGGCTTCCGCAACGTCAAGCAGAAATCGTACTGCCTAGTACTCTTTTTGAATCGATCTCGAAACCAGCCGCCGCATCCCGCATAGTGGACTGCATGATCGCTCTTTCCCGACGTTCGATGCTGGCCGGTACCGCCGCTGCGCTCGCGCTTCCCCGCATCGGTCTGGCGGAGGAACACGGCGAGCTGCAGCGCCTGCGCGCGGCGCTCGATGACGCGGCGGAGGACCGCGCGGCGGGGCTTGAACGGCTGGCAAGGTTCGACGCGGCCCAGCTACCCGCAAGCGCGCGACTCGACCTGCTTGCTGCGCGGTCGGGGCTGACGGTCGATCTTGCGCTGGCACGGCGCTTTCCGTTCGGACGTGCCGGGCGCAGCCCCTATCTGGTTACGCCCAACAGCGGCGCCTGGTTCAGGCCGGATTCGTCTGCAGCGGCGATCGAGAACGAGACGCGGCGCCTCGCCGACGAGGCGCGCAGCGGCATCCTGCTGCCGCAGCATCTCCTCGCGCGCACCCTCGCTGCCGTCGAGGCTGCAGCACGGGTTGCCACCGGCCCCCGCGCCGCAGCGCTCAGCGCGCTGATGACGGCGCTGCGCAGCCAGACGGCAAAGGCACCCCCGCCTGGCGTGTCGCACCTTCCCGGCGGCACGGACTATTTCGTCTTGCTGCTCCGGCGAAGCGCGGGCGACGACATCGACCCGGCACAACTGCGGCGACGGCTGGAAGCCGAGGAGGCGCGAACGCTTGCCCAAGCCGAGCGGCTGTTCCACCAGATCGGCATGCGCAAGGGCAGCGTGGGCGAACGCTACGCCACGCTGTGGCGCGCCCCGCGCTGGCTTTACACGGACGACGATGCCGGGCGAGACCGCGCCATAGCCGACATGAACCAGATGCTCGATGCTGCGCTGCCGCGCCTGCGGGCTTGGTTCGGGCCCCTGCCCGCTGCGGCGCTGCAGGTGCGAGCCGCCCGCATGCCGCCGGCTGAGGCAGCGGCGGGCAAACAGGGCTACCGGATGCTGCCGGAAGGAGCACGCCCGGGTCGCTACGTCGCCGACCTGAAGGACATTCGCCGGCGTCCGCGCTGGACGCTTGCCGCGGTGGTGCACCACGAACTGCTCCCCGGCCATATGGTGCAGCTGCCGCTCGAGGCGCTCGCCGCTCCGCACCCGCTCAGGATCGAATATGCCCAGGCGTTCGTGGAAGGCTGGGCGATCTACGCCGAACAGCTGGCTGCCGCCAACGGCGTCTATCGTGGCGACCCGTACGGCGCCCTCGGCTATTGCCACTGGCGCCTGTTCCGCATCGAGCGCGCTCTGGCGGATCTGGGTATCCATCTCGGTGGGTGGAGTCTCGACAAGACGCTCGATCGATGGCGCAATACGCTGGGAGAGCCGGCCTATTTCGCCCCGTTCGCCACCGACCTGGATCGCATCGTCCTCGAGCCGGCCGTTCGCGCAGGCGAAGCCGCGGCATGGCTCGCGATCGAGGATCGGGCGCGCCGGCAGCGTCTTCAGTCGTTCCACCACGCACTGCTGGCCCACGGGCGCGTGCGGACCGACCAGATGCGCGACCCGCTCGACGCCGCATGATGTCCAGATGAACCGCGGCCTACGAAGCGGTTCAGCCTCGCGAAGCAACGACTCAGGTACGCCTCTCGCATCGACATCGAGAGGACAGGTCCATGAAACTGTTTCAACTTCTTGCCATCGCCGGGTTCGCCGCCACTGGTCTTGCTGGAGCAACCTCGGCACAGGCGCAGGACTGGCGGTATCGGGATCGCCACGAGCAACGCTATGATCGCTACGATCGCTATGACCGGCACGATCGCTGGGATCGTCATCACCGCTGGGACCGCGATCGCCGGCCTGGCTGGGATCGCGGCTATGGCTATCGTGGTCGCCCCAATTGCTGGGAAGAGTGGCGCTATGGCCGCCCGGTTCGGGTCTGCCGTCGCTGAGCCATCAGGGAGCGCCCGTCGGAGGAGACGGGCGCTCCACCTCCTCCCGCAGCGGCAGCGTCAGCAGGAACCGCGCGCCCTGCCCGGGTGCGCTGTCGACGGCCAGGTCGCCACCCATCGCCCGGGCCAGCCGCCTGGCAATATAGAGGCCAAGGCCGCTGCCACCCGCTTCGGCGGGATCGACCCGCACGAACTTGTCGAAAATGCGCGCATGGTCGCTCGCGGCGATGCCTTTGCCCTGATCCGCGACGATCACACAGCCACGATCGCCCTCACGCTCGGCCCGCACCCGGATCACGGTGCCAGCGGGGCTGTAGCGAATGGCGTTGCCGATCAGATTGACCAGGATCTGCAGTGTACGTCGGAACTCGGCGCGCACCGGCAGCATCGCATCGGCCGCAGGCCGCTCGATCCGCACCTTGGCGTCGGCAGCACGGATCGCCAGCAGGCCCGCCGCCCGGCGCGCCGCATCGGCGAGGTCAATGGCCTCGGGCACGGTCGTGAAATCCTCCCGGTCGATCGCCTGCAGCTCGACCAGATCCTCCACCAGCCCCAGCAAATGCCGCCCGGCGACCGCGATGTCCGCCGCGTAGCCGGCATAATCGCCTCGGATCGGGCCTTCGGTCTGCGCGCCGATTGCCTCGGCATTGGCAATGATGCGGGCGAGCGGGGCGCGCAGTGCGCGCTCGAGCCGCTGGCCAAACCCGCGCGGAAAGCCACTGGTGGACGCGTGCGGCGGCCGCGCGTGCGCCGCCGGCGACTCCTCCCGGTCTATCGGCTGCGCTGCGCCGACAAACCCCGCGAACCCGCCCGCAGCATCGCTGCGCGGAGCGGCTTCCAGCCGGACCGTCTGTCCCGTGCCGCGAATCTCGGCGCGCTGCCCGTCGAACCGCGCCCGCGCCGCCACCGCCGAGTGGATCGGCAGATGGCCGGCCTCGTCGCGGGCAAGCGCGAACAGGCGTGTGAGCGGCTGGCCGAGCATCGTGCGCACATCAACGCCGTGGCGCTCCGCCACCTCGGGAGCCAGAAACGTCAGCCGCAGCGCCGCGTCAGTTTCCCACAGCCACGCAGTCGCAGCCTGTAGAAAGTCGCGGTCGCGATCCGCCGACATGGCCGCCTGCCAGGGCGGCCGCGACTGCCAGCCGCTCACCTCCAGCCGCACGCCGCCGCGATCGGGCCCGGCCCGCACCCACAGGTCGAGCTCTCCATCGCCATCGGCGGCGACGACCGCGCGCGAGATCGCGATGCCAAGGCGGTACGCCAGCTGCGCGATCGCAGCGATCCCCGGCAGCGCCAGCGGTGCGCCGATATCCCCGCCGGCGCGATCGTTCAGCGCGCGCAGCGGCGGCTCCGCGTCGATCAGCCGCCCGCGGGGATCGAGGCGTGCGACCGCAAGCGGAACCACCGGATCGAGCGACGACGTCACCAGCTTGATCGCCCAGCAATCGCGCCGCGTGCCTGGCGATAGTCTGGATCCAGCCGCAGCCAGGCGAGTAGGTCGCGCCCAAAGGCCGCATCCACCGTGTCGAGCGCGTCGATCGCATCCGCCAACGCAGGCAGATCGCGCGTTGGATCGGCCGCGCACAGCAGAAATGCGATCTGCGCGATGGCCTCGCGCTCGATTTCCAGCGCGTGCAGCACGAGCAGCAGCCGCTCCGCGCCGGGATCGAGCACCAGATCGCGCGCGTCTGCATGGGCGATGCCGGCGTGGTGCGCGATCAGCGCCAGGAACAGCGACATGCGACGATCCTGCAGTGCCTCGATCAGCAGCGCGGGCAGTTCGCGAGCCGTCGGTGCGATCGCTGCCACCAGGGCAGCCGCGACGGCAGCCGGCTGCGCACCTGCGCGCTCTTGTGCTTCGGCCATTTCGCGATGCACGGCGATGCACAGTGCCTCGTCCATTGCCACACCGGCCAGTGTTCCCGCTTGCTCGCGCATCGCGGATGCAACCCACCAAAGCAGGCGCACATGCAAGTGCGCGGGTAGTTGCCAGCGTCCCGCTTCAGGACGACGGGCCTCGCTTTCGGCGAACAGCAACGCCCGCGCCGCCTCGGCCATCGCCGCCGCCGGGTGTTCGGCAAGGCGGGTGAGCAGACTGGGCCGGTTCGGGTCGCGCGGGGCATGGTGGGGCAGCGCGGCGGCGAGTTGCTCCAGCCGCACCTGGGCGAGCAGCGGGGCGAGCAGCGCCGGGTCCGCCGCAAGACCGGCGGCGTGGAACAGCGGCAGGGTCGACCCCATGCCCGGAAACGCTCCGATCGCAAGGGCTTGCGACAAGCCTTGCTCCATCGATGCGAGCACCGCCTCCAACCGCGCAACGACCCCGCGCCGCGTCCGCTCGTCGAGGCGGAGCGCATCGGGGATCGCCAGGTCGCGTGCGGCCGCACGGCACAGGGCGTCCACGCGCGCCTCCGCCGCCGCGGCACGCGCGGCAAGGTCCACCGCGCCGATGGGGCTGCCACCGCGCGTATCGAAAGGGTCCCGCGCCATCGGCCCCGTCTAGACGACAGGGCTTAAGCCCAGCCTAAGACTTGTCGCGAAGGCCTTCGATTGCCGCGATTAAGGTGGCGAGCGCGTACAGCGCCATGGCCCCCAGCCCAAGCGCGGCATGCCCCAGCAGCGCAAAGGGCGCGAGGATCAACAACTGCGCCGCGGCATTGGCCCACCAGCGACGCCGCGGAACCGGCACCCGCTCGACGAGCAGCTGGAGGACAATGCCGGCGGCCGCCAGCAGCACCGGTACACCCGTGCCGATCGCGCGAAACTCGCGCCAGCCCAGCGCGGCGAGCAGCAGCGCGAAGAGCAGCAGCACCCCCAGCTCGATCTTGCGGGCACGCAGTTCCTCGCCGCGCAAGGCAGCGTGCGAGGCCGCGGTGGAAATGCCGAGCGTCGCGAGCAGCGCGGTCAGCGTTCCCACCCCTTCCCAGCCGGCGAGCACGGTGAGCAGCGCGGCAATCGACACGATCCCGCCGGCGACCAGGGGCGCCCAGTCCGGAATGTCGCGTGCCATCATCTGCGGAAGCACGAAGCGGGCGGCGCGGGTGAACACCCACCGGTCCGCCCACAAGGTGCGACGATCGCTGAGTGCCACCAGCACCGCCTGGTTGCGCGCCGCCAGGCCATCGCCACTCCGCTCGACCGCATGGCCGGCACGCGCCCAACCGGGCGCCAGCGGCACCTGAAGCGCGCCCGATTGCGCCGCGACCCGCAGCAGCGCCGACTGGAAATCATAATCCTCGGGCATGCTCGCGATATGGGCGAGGTGCCGTGTCTCGATACGGGCGATGCCTGCCCAGCAATGGCGCATGTCCAGCCGCTCGATCGCGGCTGGCGACTCGGCATCGTCGGTGACGAGGAGCGCGGGATGCGGCTCGGCTGCCATCCGTTCCATCACCGGATCGATCGTGACGAGCCCGTCTGCCAGCACCAGCACATCGGCCTCGCGCAGCACCTTTTCCGCGGCTTCCTCGGCCGAGCGGACGATATCGACCTTGAGCTGCCCGCGCCCCGCCCGCTCGATCGCCGCCAGGAACTGCGGGGTCACCTTGCCCACCGCGACCAGCACCTGCGAGGCACCGATGCCGGCGAGCAGACGGATCTGGTATTCCAGCAGGGTCATACCGCCGAACGGCAGGCTGGCGACCAGCGTGCCGGGCCGATCCTGTGCCTCCTCCACCGCGAAGATAAGGCCGCACAGCGCGCGTTCGGGTGCCACCATCATGCCCTCCATCAATAGAGCAGGTGCGGCTGGCGGGTCGCGATCCAGGCGGTCTCGTCCGGCAGCGTCATCGCATCGAGATCGCCTGGCGCGGCGCCCGCATCATCGACCCATGCCCGCAGGCCCGGGCCGCCGTTGATCACGTCGATCGCCAGCTTGTCGAATACATATTCGTACGGGAAATCGCGCCAGAGAGCATAGTCCGGGTACAGGGCACGGATCGCCTTGAAGCCCAGCGCCTGCACGCGCCACGGCCGGAACGCGGCATGGTCATAGCCGGGGCCCTCCGCATGGAAGAACACGCCGGCACAAAGCTGGCCGACATGCTTGTGGAAGGTCGGCTGGAACCACATGTCGCGCAAGCTGCAGCCGGCGAGCCATTCGGGCGCGAGCTTTCGCATCTCGGCGATGACGGCGCGCGCATCGATGTCGGGCGCGCCGAACAGCTCGAGCGGCCGGGTCGTGCCGCGGCCCTCCGACAGCATCGTCCCTTCCAGCATTACCGTGCCAGCATAGGCGCGCGCCATATTGACGTTGGCGGCGTTCGGGCTCGGGTTGATCCAGGGGCGCTCGCTCGGCCAGCCGAAGCCGGGCGCAGCCTCGGGCGCCCAGCCGGCCATCGCGATGACGCGGTAGTCGACCTCCAGACCGTAGTGCGCGATGAACCAGTGTCCGAGTTCGCCCAACGTCATGCCGTGGCGCATCGGCATCGGCCCCGCGCCAACGAAGCTTTCCCAGCCGGGCAACAGCGTGAGCCCTTCCACCGGCCTGCCCGCCGGGTTCGGGCGATCCAGCACCCACACCGCCTTGCCGTGCCTTGCCGCCGCTTCCAGCACGTAGAGCAGCGTGGTGACGAAGGTGTAGATGCGGCAGCCGACATCCTGGAGATCGACGAGCATGACATCGAACGTGTCCATCGACGCGTCGGTCGGGCGGCGGACTTCGCCATAGAGGCTGAACACCGGCATGCCATATTGCGGATCGGTGAAGTCCGGCGACTCCATCATGTTGTCCTGCAGGTCCCCGCGCACGCCGTGCTGTGGGCCGAACACCGCCGAGATGGTCACGCCGGCCGCGACCAGCGCGTCGAGGCTGTGGGTCAGATCCGCCGTGACCGAGGCGGGATGCGCAAGCAGGGCCACGCGCTTGTCCGCCAGCGGGGCGCGAAGATCCGGTTCGGCGAGAAGACGATCGATTCCGAAAAGCATGTCAGTCTGCTGGCGGCAGTTGGGCGACAAAGCAATCGGGATCGTGGAAATCGGGCGCATCTGCGCCATGTTGCAGCGCCCAATAGGATTTGGTGCCGTCCAGTTCCTCGATCACCGCGGTGATGCCGAGGCGTAGCGCACCTGCGCCGACACCAGGCAGGTGCACGGACAGGATCGTCGCCCCGCCCTCCTCCTCCAGACGGATCGCGGGCGGCGCGTGCATGGCAAGCGGCGCCATCCCTGCCCGAGGCGCGGTGAAGCGATAGGCCGCCCATTGTCCCGACGGCGAGAAATTGAACTCGCGATAGGCGCCGCCTGCGTCCGCTACGAACAGCTCGAGGCAGGTTGTTGCCCATAGGCCGTCGGTCCGCAGCGGGGCGGCAGAATCCGGGAGGTGCAGGGCACCATGCGCTCCTTCCACCCGATAGACGAGGTTGAGCGCAGCGGCGTCCCGCTCGATGGAGCAGGTCAGCGCGGTCATGGATGCCGCCGGACGGGCCGGATGCGGATAAAGGGACCATTCCATGTCCCCTTCCCTAGCGCCGCCCTATCGCCACGTCAGCCGTCGCGATGGCGCGGGACGGGCTTGGGTGCTCACCCTCCGGCTTTTGGAATCGCGGGCCCTGCCGCCGTCATCGGCTTGCCGAGTTCGTAGCGGGCGTCCCACGAATCCGCGGCATCGTCCGACAGCACGATCCCTTCCGCAGCGGCGCGCTCGGGCCCGGCACGGTGCGCGCCGCAGCCTTCCGCCTGGCAGTTCCACGCTTCCCCGCCATTGCCGACAACGTTGAGCGTGACGGTCCGATCGCGCGGCAGGAACGATGCGGCGGGTACCATCTGAAATCCTTCGCGCTCCTGCCGCATCGCGTGCAGGTTCCCCACCAGCACGAGGACTATGCCGTCCGTCCCGGCGTCGATCCGCTTCCACGACTCGGCCATCGCCGCATCGCGCGTACCCTGCTGCGGTAGCGCAACCACATCCGACGCTACGACGCCGCGAAGTCGGCCTGCCTGCTTGAGTACGCGCAATCGCTCGAACAGGCGCAGAAAGGCGACGCTGCCGCGGCCGTCCTGCATCTCGCCGTGCCAGATCGGCAGGGCGAGCAAGGCCGCCCGGGCACGCTCGGAACCATCCGACTGCAGCCAGGCGTCGATCGCCGCCTGCGCATCGGCGGGATATTCCAGCGCGACGGTGACGGGCCTGCCGCTGTCGCCGGCTAGGCAGGCCAGGTTGGCGAAGCCGTCGGGCGTCTCGTTCGTCCCGTGAAGCTCGCCCACGACGACATATCGAACCCCCGGCGCCCAGAGCCGTTCGGCGCCCGGCACGGTATGGCAGTCGGCGCTCCCCGCCATCGCCAGCGCAAAAAGGAATGACGAGATCATGTGACGTAGCCTCCCCTCTCGGGGTGAGGTTATGTCGTGTCGGACCTCTGCGCAACAGCCCGCGCACCTGGCGCAAAAGGCCATGGCAGCGAAACAAAACGGGCGTAGAGCGCGCGCCCATGAAGTTCCTGCACACCTTTCACCTCGCCGCCTATCTGGACACGCTGCTCAGTTATACGCTGGCGCTGGTGCTGGGCGCCGCGATCGGGGCCGAGCGGCAGTTCCGCCAGCGTACGGCGGGCCTGCGCACTAATGCGCTCGTCGCACTCGGCTCGGCCGCCTTCGTGGATCTTGCCCAGCGCATCGCCGGCGACCTCGAGGCGGTGCGGGTGATCTCCTATGTGGTCTCGGGTATCGGCTTTCTCGGTGCCGGCGTGATCATGAAGGAGGGAACGAACGTCCGCGGCCTCAACACCGCGGCGACGCTGTGGTGTTCGGCGGCCGTCGGCGCCTGCGCGGGCAGCGACATGGCGGCCGAAGCGGCGACCCTGGCCGTGTTCGTGATCGCCGGGAACACGCTGTTGCGGCCGATCGTCAATGCGATCAACCGGGTGCCGCTGGCGGGAGGTCAGATCGAGGCGCATTATTTCGTGACGATCACCACCATGCCCGCCGAAGTCGACCGGCTGCGCGACCTGCTGACCGATCATCTGGAACTGATGCGCTATCCCGTCGCCGAGATCGAGACGATCGAGCGCCCGGACGATCGCACCGAAGTACGCGCCCGGCTCGTCTCGACCGCCGCGCTCGATGCCGAGCTGGACAGCATCATCGCCCATCTTTCCAAGCGTCACGACATCCAGCATGCCAGTTGGGAGCTGCAGACACAGGACTGAGCCGCCGGGGATGACGCGAGGCCTCGCTTTGGCTATGCGCCCTCCCACCATGACCGACTACAGCTCCGATCTGCTCCGCCTGCTCGCCTCGCGCGGGTATATCCACCAGGTGACCGATGCCGGGGGCCTCGATGCACTCGCCGCCAAGCAGATCGTGCCGGGCTATATCGGCTTCGATCCCACCGCGCCCTCGCTCCACGTCGGCAGCCTGGTGCAGATCATGCTGCTGCGCCGCCTCCAGCAGGCGGGCCACAAGCCGATCGTGCTGATGGGCGGCGGCACCGGCAAGATCGGCGATCCGAGCTTCAAGGACGAAGCGCGCAAGATGCTGACGCTCGACACGATCAGCAGCAACATCGCCTCGATCAAGACAGTGTTCGAGAATTTCCTGTCCTTCGGTGACGGCCCCACCGACGCGGTGATGGTCGACAATGCCGACTGGCTCGACAAGCTCGAGTACATCCCGTTCCTGCGCGACATCGGCCGGCATTTCTCGATCAACCGCATGCTGAGCTTCGATTCGGTCAAGCTGCGGCTCGATCGCGAGCAGTCGCTGAGCTTCCTCGAATTCAACTACATGATCCTTCAGGGCTATGACTTCCTGGAGCTGTCGCGCCGTTCGGGTTGCCGCCTGCAGATGGGCGGATCGGACCAGTGGGGCAACATCGTCAACGGCATCGAGCTGTCGCGCCGCGTCGACGGCACCGAGGTCTATGGCGTGACCACCCCGCTGATCACCACCGCGGATGGCGGCAAGATGGGCAAGACCATGTCCGGCGCGGTTTGGCTCAACCCCGACCAGCTGCCGCACTACGACTATTGGCAGTTCTGGCGGAACACCGACGACCGCGACGTCGGCCGCTTCCTGCGGCTGTTCACCGACTTGCCGCTCGACGAGATCGCCCGGCTCGAGGCACTCGAAGGTGCCGAGATCAACGAGGCAAAGAAGATCCTCGCCAACGAAGCGACCGCCATGTGCCGCGGCCGCGCCGCCGCCGAGGACGCCGCTGAGACCGCGCGCAAGACCTTCGAGGAAGGTGCGGCCGGCGGCGCGCTGCCCACGCTGTCGGTGAGCGGCGGCAGCATCAGCGTGGTCGATGCGCTGGTCGGCCTGGGCTTCTGCGCGTCGAAGGGCGAAGCGCGGCGGCTGATCAAGGGCGGCGGCGCGCGCGTCGAAGGCGAGAAGATCGACGACGAGGCGGCGACCATCACCGTCTCGGGCGAGGTCCGCCTGTCCGCCGGCAAGAAGCATCACGGCCTGCTGACGCCGCAAGGCTGAGCCACATTTACCATCCCTCTTGCGCGCCCGTTTACTGCTTCAGGCTAAGACCGGGCGCGTACCTCCAGTATGGGTAGAGGGGCGTGTGAGCGTTACGGGTGCCAAGCTGGCAAGCGCCGATGATCGGCTGCTGCGCCGCGACGAGGTGGAATATCGCGCGCGCGCGGTGGGCCCGGACGTCGCGTCGCTCGCCTTTCTGATCGTCAACGTCTCGCCCCAGGGACTGATGGCGCGCTGCGGCGCATCGCTGGAACCTGGCGATCTCGTCCGCGTCCAGCTGCCGCTGCTCGGAGAAGTCGGTGCGGAGGTTCGCTGGGCGCTGGGCGGCCGGATCGGCTGCCAGTTCCTCCAGCCGATCGCCGCCGACGACTATCCGGGGCTGCTGGCCGCACTGCGCAGCCGGTAGTCAGCCTGCGCGGAGCAGGCCGACCGCCGCGTCCCGCTCGAACAGGTAGAGCGCCACCCGGGCCGCCTGCCCGCGGTCTCCCTTCAATCCGCCGTCCCGATCGACCAGCAGCCGTGCATCGCCGTTGGCCGCGGGCAGCAGCGCGCCCAGCATGTCGGGCTCTGCAAGCCGGAACTGCATGTCGCCCGACTGGCGCGTGCCGAGCAGTTCGCCCGCACCCCGCAGCCGCAGATCCTCCTCGGCGATGCGGAAGCCGTCATTGCTTTCGCGCATCAACGCCAGCCGTGCGCGCGCCGTTTCGCTGAGGTGATTGCCGCGGAGCAGCAGGCATACCGACCGCCCCCCGCCACGCCCGACGCGCCCGCGCAGCTGGTGCAGCTGGGCCAGGCCGAAGCGATCGGCATGCTCGATGACGATCAGCGTGGCGTTGGGCACGTCCACCCCCACCTCGATCACCGTCGTGGCCACCAGCACGCCGAGTTCGCCTGCCGAGAAGCGCGCCATCACGGCGTCCTTCTCCGGCCCCTTCATCCGACCATGGATCAACCCAACCTTGCCGCCGAAATGCGCCTGCAGCTCCGCCGCGCGCGCCTCTGCCGCGGCGAGGTCGCTCTTCTCGCTCTCCTCGACCAGCGGGCACACCCAATAGGCCTGCCCGCCACCCGCCAGATGCCGGCCCAGCCCACCGACGACTTCGCCCAGCCGCTCCTCGGAGATCACGCTGGTCTCGATCGGCTGTCGACCCGGCGGCATCTCGTCGAGCCGGCTGACATCCATCTCGCCATATTGGGCAAGGGTGAGCGTGCGCGGGATCGGCGTGGCGGTCATCACCAGCAGATGCGGCGGGCGTTCGGCCTTGGCCTGCAGCATCATCCGCTGGGCGACGCCGAAGCGGTGCTGCTCGTCCACCACCACGAGGCCGAGGTCCCGATAGGTCACGCCGTCCTGGAAGATCGCGTGGGTGCCGATCAGAATGTCGATCGTCCCTGCTGCCAACCCCATCAGGGTCGCCTCGCGAGCCTTGCCCTTGTCCCGTCCGGTGAGGATCGCGACGTTCACGCCGATCGGGCAGAGCGTGCGGCTGAGCGTCTCGAAATGCTGGCGGGCGAGGATCTCAGTCGGCGCCAGCAGCGCGCCCTGTGCTCCGGCCTCTGCCGCGATCAGCAGTGCCATCGTCGCCACCAAGGTCTTGCCCGAGCCGACATCGCCCTGCAGCATCCGCAACATCGGCTGGGTCTGCGCCATGTCGCCCTCGATTTCGGCGATGGTCCGGCTTTGCGCGCCCGTCGGGGCATAGGGAAGCTTCAGCCTGTCGCGCAGGCGACCATCGCCGGCAAGCGGCCGCCCGCGCTTGGCACGCGCCTCGCCGCGCACGAGCAGCAGCGCCAGCTGGTTGGCGAACACTTCGTCATAGGCAAGCCGTTCGCGCGCCTTGGCGTCGGCAGGGTCGGCATGGATGCGTGCAATCGCCTCGCGCCAATCGGGCCAGCCCTTCTGCGCCTTGAGGCTCGGCTCGACCCATTCCGGCAGATCGGGCGCGCGCTCGATCGCCTGCGCCGCGAGTGCCGCGATACGCTTCGAGGTGATGCCCTCCGAACAGGGATAAATGGCCTCGCGCCCGCCGACGCTCTCCACTTGGTCGAGCGGCAAGACATGGTCCGGATGGACCATCTGCAGCTCCTGTCCATAATGTTCGAGCTTGCCCGAGACCCAGCGCGGCTCGTTCAGCGGCAGCAGCTTCTTGGCCCAGCCCGAGCTGCCGCCGAAATAGACGAGGCTGACATGGTTCCCCTTTGCGTCCACCGCCTGGACGCGCGCCGGAGAGCGCGGGCCGCCGCCGAAGCGGTACTGCACGGGCGTCAGCGTGATCGCGATCACCTTGCCCGAATCCGCCATGTCGAGTTCGTCGCGCGGGAGTCGGTCGACGAATCCGGTCGGCAGGTGAAAGGCGACGTCGACCACCCGCGCCAGCCCTAGCTTTTCCATCGGTTTGGCCAGCGCCGGGCCGATGCCTTTCAGCGCAGTGACTTCGGCAAACAACGGGTTGAGCAGCTCGGGACGCATCGCCCCGCCCTATCGTGCGGCGGGGCGGCTGACAAATGCCTCAGGCGTTGAGGAAGATCGGGCTGTGGCTGGCAAGCGCTGCTTCGATTGCCTTCACCACTTCCGGAACCGAGGATCCGATGACGACTTCGTGATCCTTGCCGAACGAGATGACGCCGACATCCTCACCAGCCATGTTGATCGTGCTGACGGTACGGACGGCGGAAATGTTGACGAGCATCGGCTCTCCGTTGATCGACTTCAGCATCACGAAACGCAGCTTGTTGGTCACGGTGTCGGTCATCGTCCCTAGCCTTAGAAACCCCAAAGAGACTTGGGTGTAGCGCAGTTCGGTTAACAACCCGTCCAACGCCGGTCCCGGAAGAGCCCGCTGGCCTTTGCCCGCGCGGACACCTATCTGCGGCGAACGTGATCCACCAAGACCGGCCGCGCCTGGCGCGCTGCCGGTGTTTTGCCGTTCGAAAAGGCCAATCATGGATAGAGAAACCCGCCTCAAGCGCCTCCGCTTCCGCAGCTGGCATCGCGGCACCAAGGAAGCCGATCTGCTGATCGGTGGCTTTTTCGACCGGCATGGCGAACAGTGGGGCGAGACCGAGATCACGCTGTTCGAAACGCTGCTCGAGGAGCAGGACGTGGACATCATGGCCTGGGCGATGGGAACCGCGGAAGCGCCCGAACGCTATCGGGGCACGATTCTCGAAGCGCTCAAGACCCTGAATTACGTTCCGATTTCTGAGTGACCTGACCCGACGCGCGGTCCCGTCTCCCGATGTGGCGGCGGTGGTCGCGTGGACGCCCCGATCGCTCCCGACACGAGAAACCATGCCCGACCTGAAGACGATCCTTTCCGCGAAACACCCACTTACGCTCGCCGGCGTGCCGGCGGGCTTTCTGCCGTGGATGCTGGCCGATGTCGCCCGCGCCGCTCGCACGACCGTGTTCATCGCCGCCGACGAGGCCGGCATGCGCGCGATCGCGGGGACGGCGGCCTTCTTCGCGCCGGAACTGGACGTCCTCACCTACCCCGCCTGGGACTGCCTTCCCTATGACCGCGCGAGCCCCACGCTGCGGGTGATGGCCGAACGGCTGGCGACGCTCCACGCGCTGCAAGGCAAGAGCGAGGCGCCGCGCCTGCTCGTGACCACGGTCAACGCTGCCACCCAGCGCACCCTCACGCCCTTCCGCATCCGCCAGCTCGTCGCGCGGCTGGCGCCGGGCGAACGGATCGGGCTCGACAAGCTGGCAGCCCTTCTCCAGGCCAACGGCTATGTCCGCGTCGAGACGGTGAACGATCACGGCGAGTTCGCGGTACGTGGTGGGCTGGTCGATCTGTTCCCCAGCGGCGCCGAGCAGGCGCTGCGGCTGGATTTCTTCGGCGACGAGATCGAAAGCGTCCGCACCTTCGACCCGCAGGACCAGCGCACCACCGGCCGCGTCGACGGCTTCACCCTGTTGCCCGCCAGCGAGGCGCTGCTCGACGAGGAGAGCATCAAGCGCTTCCGCAGCGGCTATCGCGACCGCTTCGGTGCCACCGCGACAGGAGATCCGCTGTACCAGGCGATCAGCGAGGGCCGCCGCCTGGCCGGCATGGAACATTGGCTGCCGCTGTTCGAAGAGCGGATGGAAACATTGTTCGACCATCTGCCCGATCATGCCGTGATCGTCCGCGACAGCGGCGTGCCCGCGGCCGCCGAGCAGCGCTTCGAGGCGATCAAGGACTATCAGGACAACCGGATCAAGGCACAGTCGGCCGATCCCGGCAGCTACCGGCCGCTCAAGGCGGGCGACCTGTATCTGCTCGCCAAGGAGTGGCAGGGCAAGGTCGACGGGCTGCCGATGCACCTTGCGACAACCTTCCACGAACCCGAGTCGGATCGCGTCGTCGAGTTCGGCGTGGATGGTCCCCGGGATTTCGCGCCCGAGCGCGCTGCCGGCACCAATGTGTATGAGGCGGTCGTCGCCCACCTCAAGGGACTGCGCAAGGAGGGACGCAAGCCCGTCCTCGCCAGCTACTCCAATGGCGCGCGCGAACGGCTGAAGGGCCTGCTCGAGGATCACGGCCTCACCGGCGCGGTGCCGGTGGATGGCTGGCAGCCGGCGCTGGGTGTCGCCAACCCCAATGGCAGCGGACTGCAGGTCGCCCTGGTCGTGCTGCCTCTCGATCACGGCTTCACCGCGCCCGACGTGGCGGTGCTCACCGAGCAGGACATGCTCGGCGACCGGCTCGTCCGCCGTTCGAAGCGCCGCAAGAATACCGATGCCTTCCTCCAGGAGCTGGCGACGCTCTCGCCGGGCGATCTGGTCGTCCACCTCGACCACGGCATCGGCCGCTATGAGGGCCTGACCCAGATCCCGGTGCAGAAGGCGCCGCACGATTGCGTCGCGCTCGAATATGCCGGCGGCGACAAGCTCTACGTGCCGGTCGAGAATCTCGAGGTGCTGAGCCGCTACGGCTCGGGCGAGGAGGGCGCGACCCTCGACAGGCTGGGCGGCGAGGCGTGGCAGCGCCGCAAGGCGCGGATGAAGGAGCGGATCCGCGAGATCGCGGGCGAGCTCATCGCCACCGCCGCGCTGCGTGCCACCCGCGGCGCCGACATCGCTGAGCCCGATCATGGCGGCTACCCGGCCTTTGTCGACCGCTTCCCCTATGAGGAAACCGACGATCAGGACCGCGCGATCGGCGACGTGCTGTCGGACCTCGGCGCCGGCCGCCCGATGGACCGGCTGGTCGTGGGCGATGTGGGCTTCGGCAAGACCGAGGTGGCGCTGCGTGCCGCCTTCGTCGCGGCGATGGCCGGCATGCAGGTGGCGGTCGTGTGCCCCACCACCCTGCTCGCCCGCCAGCATTACAACAACTTCAAGGCGCGGTTCGAAGGCTTCCCGCTGGAAATCGGCCGCCTCTCCCGCCTCGTCACAGCGACCGAGACCAAGAAGGTCAAGGAAGGCCTCGCCGCCGGTACGATCGACGTGGTGGTGGGCACCCATGCGGTGCTGTCCAAGACGATCGACTTCAAGCGGCTCGGCCTCGTCATCGTCGACGAGGAACAGCGATTCGGCGTGACTCACAAGGAGCGGCTGAAGGCGCTCAAGACGGACGTCCACGTGCTCACCCTCACCGCCACGCCGATCCCGCGCACGCTGCAGATGGCGATGAGCGGCTTGCGCGAACTTTCGGTCATCCAGACCCCGCCGGTCGATCGTCTGGCGGTGCGCACCTATGTGATGCCGTGGGATCCGGTCGTCCTGCGCGAGGCGCTGCTCCGCGAGCATTATCGCGGCGGTCAGAGCTATTTCGTCACGCCGCGCATCGCCGACCTGCCCGAGATCGAGGAGTTCCTGCGCAGCGAGGTGCCCGAAATCCGCTATGTCGTCGCGCATGGCCAGATGGCGCCGACCGAAGTCGAGGAGCGGATGTCCGCCTTTTACGACAAAAAGTTCGAGGTGCTGGTCTCGACCACCATCGTCGAAAGCGGGCTCGACATTCCCAGCGCGAACACGCTGATCATCAATCGCGCCGACAAGTTCGGCCTTGCGCAGCTCTACCAGTTGCGCGGCCGCGTCGGCCGCTCGAAGACACGCGCCTACGCCTATATGACCACCCCGCCCGAGCGGCAGATGACCGAGGCGGCGGAGAAGCGGCTCAAGGTCCTTTCCGACCTCGAGAGCCTGGGTGCAGGCTTCCAGCTGGCCAGCCACGATCTCGACATCCGCGGCGCCGGCAATCTGCTGGGGGACGAACAGTCGGGCCACATCAAGGAAGTCGGCTACGAACTCTACCAGTCGATGCTGGAAGAGGCGATCCTGGAAGCCAAGTCCGGGGGCCTGCGCGACGATGCGCGGCCGAAGGACCTGTCGCCGCAGATCACGGTCGATGCGCCGATCATGATCCCCGAGGATTACGTGCCCGATCTCGATCTGCGCATGGGCCTCTACCGCCGCCTCAACGAGGTGGAGGAAACCGACGGCATCGAAAGCTTCGCTGCGGAGCTGATCGACCGCTTCGGCAAGCTGCCCGAGCCGACCGAGAACCTGCTGCGCCTGATCGAGACCAAGCTCAACGCCAAGCGCGCCTGCATCGCCAAGCTGGACCTGGGACCCAAGGGCGCGCTGGTCACCTTCCACAACGACCAGTTCCCCAATCCCGAGGGGCTGATCGCCTATGTCGAAAAGCTGGGCGAAACCGCCCGTCTGCGGCCCGACATGAAGCTCGTCATCAACCGCGCCTGGGCGAACCCGGCGGCGCGGCTGCACGGCGCGCTGCAGCTGTCGCGGGGGCTCGCCAAGGCGGCGGGCTGATCGCGCCTCAGCTGCTATGATCCGCGATGATCTTCCAGCCCCCGGCCTCGTGGTGGAACACGACGCTGGTGGGGCCGGAGGCGGTGTGCCCGTCCGGATAGCTTAGCGTGTATCGCCCGATGTACAGCGCATAGCCACGGCCAAGCGGTCGATAGTCCAGCCGCTCGATCGTCAGCACGCCGCGCTTCGCTGGATCGTCGAAGCTGTACCTGGTCTGATACCGCGCCTTCATCGCCGGCTTGCCACGCACCAGGCCTTCGCCTGCGACAAAGCTCGTCTCGGGCGCGTCCGAATATACTTCGAGAAAGCGATCGACCTGCCCGGCGTTCCAGCCCGTAATGCTTTGTGCCATCGCCGCGTCGATCGCCGTGGCCTCCGATGCTTGCGCTGCAACCAGCGCCCCGATCATCCACAACATCGCACCAATCCCTCCCATCCTTGACCCAACACCGGCGATGACCGGCGTATTGGGATAGTTCCGCATTCGCGTTCGCGCGAGCAAACGTATTCATTTACCAAGTTCGCCGGATCTGTCCGCGGCCACGACATTTCAGGCACTTTTGCAGGGGCGATCCAGGCATCCACAGGAATTTTACTTAGCCACCCCACCTGTCCCTGGGGACATACTATGATGCTTAAGAACCGGTAGCCGCGTGCGACGCGACCGCCGCAACAGGTGTAGCAAAAGGATCACCCCGTGCCAGACCAGATGACGTCGCGGCTCACCTTCATGGAGATGGACGAGCGCCAGCGCGACGCGCTGCGGGCCACTCAGCCATGGGTCGAAGCCACGCTGGGGAATGCGCTCGATCAATTCTATGCCCGCGCCTCCGCGACGCCGGACACCGCCCGCTTCTTCCGCGATCAGGCGCATATGAGCCGCGCCAAGGCGGCGCAGCAGAAGCATTGGGCGCGCATTGCCGCCGCCGATTTCAGCCAGGACTATCACGCCAGTGCCCGGCGGATCGGGGCGACCCACGCGCATATCGGTCTCGAGCCGCGCTGGTATGTCGGCAGCTATGCCATCGTGCTGCAGCACCTCATCGCCGGCGTGCATCGGCTGAACAGCCCCTTCCGTCGCCTGCTGCGCCTGTTCCGCGGCCCCAGCACCGAGAAGGCGACCGTCGCCCTGGTCAAGGCAGCGCTGCTCGACATGGAAGTCTCGCTCTCCATCTATTTCGAGGAAGCGCAGGCCGAGCGTGATGCCGCGATCGCCTCGTTCGAGACGGCCCTGGGCGCGCTTGCCGAGGGCGACCTGACCAACGAACTGAGCGGCCTGCCGAGCAGCTTTGCTGCGCTTGAGACCAGCTACAACCGGACGCTCACCCGCATCCGCGAGATGATCGCGGCGGTCGGCGATGGCACGATGCGGATCCGCTCGGGCATCGGCGAGATCTCGCAGGCGGCGGAGGATCTGTCGCGCCGCACCCAGGGGAACGCGGCGAGCCTCGAGCAGACAACCGCTGCCGTCACGCAGATGGAAGGCCGTTTCCGTTCGACGGCCGAGGCTGCCAAGCACACCGTGACCCGCGCCGATCAGGCGATCTCCACCGTCGGCCAGGGCCGCGGCATCGTCGACGAGGCCGTGCAGGCGATGGGCCGCGTCTCGGAGGCCGCCAAGGGCACCGACAGCGTCATCGAGGGCCTCGACAAGATCGCCTTCCAGACGCGCGTGCTCGCGATGAACGCCGCGGTCGAGGCGGGCCGTGCGGGGGAAGCGGGTCGGGGCTTTGCGGTCGTCGCCGACCTCGTTTCCGCGCTGGCCATGCGCGCCGAGGAAGAAGCGGGCCGCGCCCGCGAACAGCTGACCATGACGCAAGCCGAGATCGTCACCGCGGTGGATGCGGTACAGAAGGTGGACGGCGCGCTGGCCAACATCTCCGGCGACGTCAGCCAGGTCCATGATCTGCTCGGCAGCATGGCGAGCGACAATGGCGCCCAGTCGACCGCGATCAGCGAAATCTCGCACGCGATCGGCGACATGGACCGGGCCACGCAGCAAAACGCCGCGATGGTGGAGGAAACCTCCGCCGCCGCGCAGAACCTCGCCCAGGAAGTGACTGAGCTGGCCAATCTGGCGGCGCAGTTCCGCACCGAGAAGGCGGGCGCCCGCTTTGGCGGCTATCGGCCGCTGCCGGCGGCGGCGGTGCCCGCGCTCACCCGGCCGGACCTCTGAGCGCGTTCAGCCGACCGGCACCTCGAGCCCGACTTCTTCGGCAAGTTCCGCGGCGCTGAACGTCTCGCGCTCCATCACGAAGGTGCCGGCATAGCCGGCGAACTGCCAGGTGCCGTCGATGCGCGTAGCCTCGTCGCGGACCTCGCCCACATAGAAGACGGCGTGCGCCAGCGGGCCGGCGCCGTCATATTGCTTGATCCATTGGACCGCGCTGCCGCTGCGGGTGCCGTACAGGGTTGCCCGGACCGGCGCGCCGCCAAGGTCATCAGGCTCGCTGGTCGTGCCGCGGACGGCGCCCGCCTGTTCCTCGATCAGCGCGATGAAGCGGTTGGGCGGCACATAGGCATCGTCCGATACCCAGCGGCCGTACCAGACGCCGGTGAGGCCGTCGCCGCTCACCAGTCGCGCACCAGTGCGGCGAGCGCGGGCACGTCGATCGGGATGGAGCAGAGGAACCCCTGGAAATACTGGCAGCCTTCCTTGGCCAGCATGTCCAGCTGCGCCTCGGTCTCCACGCCCTCGGCCACCACCGAGAGTCCCAGGGATCGCGCCATGTCGATCACCCCGCGCACCACGATCCGGTCGCGCGGCGAGCCGGTGATCTCGCTCGACAGCTTCTTGTCGATCTTGAGATAATCGAGCGGCAACGCCTTGAGGTAGGCGAGGCTGGAATAGCCCGTGCCGAAATCGTCGATCGCCACACGGCACCCGGCGGTCCGCAGGTCGGAGAGCAGATCGGCCGCCTCGCTCAGATCGGCCATGATGCCGCTCTCGGTGATTTCCAGCGTCAGCCGGTGGCGCGGAAAGCCGGTCGCATCCACCCAGCGGAGCAGGCTTTCCCCGAAGCCGTCCCGGCCGACATCGCCGGCGGTGACATTGATCGACAGGCGCAGGTGCGAAAGCGATCGCGGCCAGTGCGCGGCGATGGTCAGCGCCCGGCGCTGGACATGCTCGCTCAGCACCCCGACCAGGCCTGCGCGCTCGGCCGCGGTGAACAGGGGCTCGGCACCGATCTCGCCATGCTGGGGGTGCTGCCAGCGCGCCAGTGCCTCGACGCCGACGATCTGGCCGGTCGCCACCGCGACCTGCGGCTGGAACAGCACGCCGATCTCGCCACGCTCGATGCCACGCCGCAGATCGCCGATCAGCGTCTCGATGGAGGGGCCACTGCCGGGCCGCGCCGGCCCCTCGCCCAGCAGGGTCTCGCTCGCGCGGCGCAGCAGGCTGGCGGCACCGTCACCCGTCACGCTTTCGGTTAGCGTCACCTTGGCGCCCAGGTGCACCAGTTCGCCGGCCGCCACGAACGGCCGCGACAGCGCCTCCTCGATGCGCCGCACCGCCAGTCGGAGCGCGGGCGTGCCCGGATCGACCGCGGCCGCCAGGAAATCGGATCCGCCGATCCGCGCGATCACCGCATCCGATCCCAGCGTATCGCGCGCCGCCTCGGCGACGCGGCGCGAGATGCTGCGGAGCAGTTCGTCGCCGGCAGGGCGGCCATAGGCGGTGTTGATCGTATCGAAGCGCGTGAGCCCCACCAGCACCAGGCCGATCCGCTGGCCCTTTTCCAGCAGCCGATCGATCCACCGCCGCGCACTGGAGCTGTCGCGCGCGCCGGTGAGCACGTCGCGGACCGCCGCGCCGGCGTCGGGGGCAAGGCCCAGCGGCTCGACCAGCGCATCGATCTGGCCGGTTTCGCCATCATATTGGAGGTGCTGCACCACCCGCCCCTTGCCGGGCAGGTCGTGCGCGAAGGCCGTCGATCCTGCCTCGCGCAAGCGCCGCAGCGCTGCCCAGGCGAGCCGCCGGTCGGAAAGCTCGAGCCGGCCGAGCAGCGCCCGCGGTCCCGGCGCCTCGGGCAGATCCAGCAGCTTGGCAAGTGCCGGGGTCAGTTCGATCGAGCCCGCAGCCGGATCGAATCGCCAGCCCAGCGGATTGGCGATGCTGGTCCCCTGCCCCGCCCATCCGGACAGCCGCTCGACATAGCGTTCGGCGAAGCGGATCGCGTGGGCAATTGCCGCAGAGGACATCGGGCTGCCCAGGAAATGGGTGGCGCCCGCATCGTAGAAGCGGCCCATATGAACGGTATCGCTCTGCGAGACGAGGATCAGCAGCGCCGCGCCATAGGCCTTGATCGTCGGGCCCAGCAGCCGCGCCGCGTCCAGCCCCTCGGTCATCGCGCCACGCGCATCGATCACCGCGACCGAGGCGCCGCTGGCAAGGAACCGCGTCTCCAGCCCTTCGCTGCGCCGCGCTGCCACGACCCGCCAGCCGCCGCCTGCAGCCGCTGCCGCCACTTCGTCGCGCTGGCGGAACGAGAGCACGAAAACCGGCACTTCCGCGGCCGGGGCGGTACTCTGGACGATCGTGAACCCTTCTTCCATGCTCCCCCGATAGCGGCTCCCTGCGCGCTCCGCCATCCAAGCCTTGTGTACGGGCGCGCGACGCCCTACCTCCGCAGGATATGGCCAGCGCTCAAGCTCTTGCGACGCCGCCCACGCTGGTCGATCGCCACGGCCGCGCGATCCGCTATCTGCGCATTTCCGTCACCGATCGCTGCGACCTGCGCTGCCGTTACTGCATGGCGGAGCACATGACGTTCCTGCCGCGCGAGGCCGTACTGAGCCTGGAGGAGCTGGCGGCGATCGCCGGCCGCTTCATCGATCGCGGGGTGACCAAGATCCGACTGACCGGTGGCGAGCCGCTGGTCCGCCGCAACATGATGACGCTGGTCGAACAGCTCGGCGCGCGGATCGGGGACGGGCTGAACGAGCTGACCCTCACCACCAACGCCACGCGGCTCGCGCTCCACGCCCACGTGCTTGCCGCTGCCGGCGTGCGACGCGTCAACATCAGCCTGGACAGCCGCGATCCGGACACCTTCCGCTACATCACGCGCCACGGCGATGTGGCGCAGGTGCTGGAAGGCGTAGCCGCCGCGCGCGATGCGGGGCTGCGGGTGAAGATCAACATGGTCGCGCTGCGCGGCCTGAACGAGCAGGAAATCGCCCCGATGCTCGCCTGGGTGGCCGAGCACGACATGGACCTCTCGCTGATCGAGACGATGCCGATGGGCCTGATCGACGAAGATCGCGCCGATCGCTTCCTGCCGCTGCCCGAGGTGCTGGCACGGCTGAAGACGCAGTTCGCGCTGACCGCCGATTCGCACGACAGCGGCGGCCCGGCGCGCTACTGGCGCGTGGAGGGCAGCACCAGCCGACTGGGCCTGATCTCGCCGTTGACCAACAATTTCTGCGCAAGCTGCAACCGCGTTCGGCTCTCGACCGACGGACGGCTGCACATGTGCCTCGGGCATGAGGATTCGGTGGATCTGAAAGCAGCGATTCGCAGCGGGGGGCTGCCGGCCGTGGACGACGAAATCGATCGGGCGCTCGCCGCCAAGCCCGAACGCCATGATTTTCGAATCGAGGCCGGTGCGGCCCCTGCGGTCTCACGCCACATGAGCGTGACCGGCGGATGAGCGGGACGAAGCCGCGGGCGCTGCTCGCCTCGCCGACCCCGCCTGCGCAGACCGCCGCTGGCGAACTCCGCGATCTGTACGAATGGGTGCCGATCGAGGAGGCCGAGGAGGTCGTCGCGCTCGGCGGCGACGGCTTCATGCTCCAGACGCTGCACGCGATGCTGGAGCGCCGCCGGCTGCTGCCGGTCTTCGGGATGAACCTGGGCACCGTCGGCTTCCTGATGAACGACTGGCGGCTCGAGGGCCTCGGCCATCGCCTCGAGCGCGCCCGGCCGTTCCGCGTCGCGCCGCTGGCGATGACCGCAACCACGGTCGAGGGCGAGACCTGCGTCCTCCCGGCGATCAACGAGGCGTCGCTGCTCCGCGAGACGCGGCAGACCGCGAAGCTGGAAGTGACGATCAACGGCCGCATCGTCATTCCCGAACTGGTGTGCGACGGGATCCTCGTCGCAACGCCGGCAGGCTCCACTGCCTACAACTTCTCCGCGCAGGGCCCGATTCTCCCGCTGGGCTCGGCGCTGCTCGCACTGACCCCGATCAGCCCGTTCCGCCCGCGACGCTGGCGCGGCGCGATTCTTCCAGAGAAGACCCGCATCGATATCCGCGTGCTGGAGGCTGACAAACGCCCGGTGAGCGCGGTGGCGGACCAGCGCGAAATCCGCGAGGTTGCGCACGTCCATGTCGAGATCGATCGCATGCGCGACCTCACGCTGCTGTTCGATCCGGAGCACGCGTTGGACGATCGGATAACGATGGAACAATTTATTGCATAAAACCCCTTGCGCCTTTCGAAAACCCGGTGCTAAAGGCGCGCCTCCCGACGCGGTGACCCACCGCCGAGGGGTTGACCAGAGTGGTCCCCGATAGCTCAGCGGTAGAGCATTCGACTGTTAATCGAATGGTCGTAGGTTCGAATCCTACTCGGGGAGCCATCTCTCGTCTGCCGGTTCGAAGGCGAGGCACTACCGGATCTGCCGGTACCAAATGCTTCCCTTCGCGCCTGGCGCCACACGGCCGGCACGACCCGGCGGGCATACCCAGACATCGACAATTGCGCTCGCGCGAACCGCTCGGTCGGCACCGCGCCCTCCGCGTCGTGATCCATGGGCGCCCCCTCCCCCCGCATTTGCACCGAACGCAACGCCCCATGCCGGTGTTGCGCTTGCGACTCGCGGAGGGCGCTGCGATGGTGAGGCGATGGAAAATCTCGACGCGTTCATCGCCGGCCTGCCCAAGGCCGAACTCCATCTTCACATCGAAGGCAGCCTCGAGCCCGAGCAGATGTTCGAATTCGCGCGCCGCAACGGCGTGGCCATCCCGTTCGACAGCGTCGAGGCGGTGCGGGCGGCCTATGAATTCTCGAACCTGCAGGACTTCCTCGACATCTATTATGCCGGTGCGGACGTGCTGCGCACCGAAGCCGATTTCCGCGATCTCGCCATCGCCTATTTCGAGCGCGCCGCCGCCGACGGTGTCCGCCATGCCGAGATCTTCTTCGATCCGCAGACGCACACCGCGCGCGGCATCGCGATGGGCACGGTAGTCGAGGGCCTCCTGGCGGGGATGGCAGACGCCGAGACGCGGCTTGGCGTCACCTCGCAGCTGATCCTCTGCTTCCTTCGCCACCTGGACGAGGATGATGCCTTCCGCACGTTGCAGGCCGCCGAGCCCTGGCTGGACAGGATCGCCGGCGTCGGCCTCGACTCGTCCGAGATGGGCCATCCCCCGTCGAAATTCGCCCGCGTCTTCGCGGCAGCCGCCGAAAAGGGCCTGAAGCGGGTCGCGCATGCCGGCGAGGAAGGCCCTGCCGACTATGTCCGCGAGGCACTGGACCTCCTGCGGATCGACCGGCTGGACCATGGCAATCGCAGCCTCGACGATCCCGCGCTGGTCGCCCGCCTGGCGCGCTCGGGCATGACGCTCACCGTCTGCCCGCTGTCGAACGTGAAGCTGTGCAATGTCGAGACGATCGACGCCCACCCGATCGACCGGATGCTGGAACTGGGACTGCGCGCAACGGTGAACTCGGACGACCCCGCCTATTTCGGGGGCTATGTCGGCGAGAATTATCGCGCCGTGGCGCGCGGGCGGGGCCTCAGCAAGCAGCAGCTCGCCACGCTGGCCCGCAACAGCTTCCTCGGCTCCTTCCTGCCCGACGAGGCCGTGGCGGCGCACTGCGCGGCCATCGACGCGTGGATGGCGGAGGCGGCGTAATGGGCGACATCATCTTCACCCACTTCACCCATGACCAGCTCGTCGCCGGCGTCCATGCCATCGCCGAGACGGTGGCGGACTGGGCCCCTACCCTGCTGGTCGGCGTCGGGCGGGGCGGGCTGACCCCGGCGGTCTATCTCTCCCACCGGATCGGGCTGCCCCTGGTGTCGATCGACCATTCCACCCGCATCGCGCAGTTCGGCGAGGAACTGGTCGCCGTGCTGGCCCAGCGCACGCGCGAGGGCGAGCGCCTGCTGTTCGTCGAGGACATCAACGACAGCGGCAAGACGATCGGCGAGCTCCGCGCCGCGCTGGCCGCGCAGGGCGCCGTGGCGGACCAGGTTCGCTTCGCGGTGCTGATGGACAATGTCAGCTCGTCGCAGCGCGTGGAATATGGCGCGCAGTCGATCGACCGCGCCATCCAGAAGGACTGGTTCGTCTTCCCCTGGGAAGCGATGGCGCCGCGCGACGCGCTCGACAAGGACGCCCGCGAAGTGCCTGAACGGCTGGGTTGACAGCTGCCGTTCAGCAACGGTCAATCGTGACCGTGCCACGCCTCATCGCGTGAGCGCGCGGGAGAGTTTCGCCGGCCCGTGCGTTCGAGGGGCTCGCGGCGAGAGTATTCGCTTGTTAAGTTTCGGAGGAACAATGCCAATCTTATCACAGAAGGGCCGGCGTCTCGCAGCACTCGGCCTGATGGTCGCAGGCAGCCTCTCGCTTGCGTCGTGCATGACCGCCACGCCGTACCAGCCCGCTTCGGCGAGCGGATCGGTGCGCAACGGCTATTCGGACGAGCAGATCGAAGAGAATCGCTTCCGCGTGAGCTTTTCGGGCAACAGCCTGACCTCGCGTGAAACCGTCGAGCGCTACCTGCTCTATCGGGCCGCCGAGCTCACCCTGCAGAACGGCTATGACTATTTCGTTCTCGCCGATCGCGATACCGAGAAGAAGACGCAGACCTATGCCACGCCCGGCATCGGCGGCGCCGGCTTTGGCCCCTGGGGGGCCTGGGGCCCGTATTGGCGCTTCCACAACCCCGGCTGGGGCTGGCGCAGCTGGGACCCCTTCTGGGGCGACCCCTTCTTCGATCGCAACGTCGATATCCGCACCGTCGATCGCTACGAGGCGATGGCAGAGATCGTAATGGGCAAGGGCCCGAAGCCCGCCGACACTGTGCGTGCCTTCGATGCCCGCTCGGTGAAGGAGCGCCTCGGCGCCAAGATCCAGATGCCGCAGACCCGCTGATCGCGGGAAGCGAAGAAACAGAAAGGGCGGCGTCGGGAACACCGGCGCCGCCCTTTTCTTATTTCCCCTCCCGCAAGCGGGAGGGGAAAGCAGGTGATTACGCCACCTGACCGTGGCAGTGCTTGTACTTCAGCCCCGAGCCGCACGGGCACGGCGCATTGCGGCTGACAACCCCCTCCCACTGGGCCGGATCGGTGCCGTAATCGTCGCCCGCCGGCTGCGGGATGCCGAGCTGCGGGATCCGCGTCGTCACCAGCCCGGCCGAGCCGCCGTCCCAGTCGGCGCTGTTGTCCTCGCCGGTCAGCGGATCGATGTGCGTCGTCAGGAACGCAGGCAGTTCCGGAAGCTCCGGCGGCGGGCTCATGCGGAACTGGGCGAAGGCCATGGTGCGCGTCACGTCCTCGCGGATCGTGTCGAGCATCCGCTGGAACATCGAAAACGCCTCGTGCTTGTATTCGTTGATCGGCGTCTTCTGCGCATAGGCGCGCAGGTGCACGACCTGGCGCAGCGCGTCGAGCATCGCGAGATGCTCCTTCCAGTGATGGTCGAGGTTCTGCAGCAGGATCGACTTCTCGATCGAGGTCCAGGTCTCCGGCTCCAGATCCGCCGCCTTCTCCGCTACCGCCGCGTCGGCCGCCTCGCGAATGCGTTCCTCCAGGATCTCCGGGTCGATCGCTTCCTCGTCCTTCACCCACTGGTCGACCGGCAGGTCGAGGTTGAGCGTGTCGGCGAGACGCGTCTTGAGCCCTTCGATGTTCCACTGTTCCGGATAGCTGTTCGGCGGGCAGGCCTCGCCGACGATCGCGTTCACGGTCTCGTGGCGCATGTCGACCACCACGGAGCCGACGGTGTCCGCATCCATGATGTCGGCGCGCTGCTCATAGATGACCTTGCGCTGGTCGTTCATCACGTCGTCATATTCGACGACCTGCTTGCGGATATCATAGTTGCGCGCCTCGACCTTGCGCTGCGCAGTCTCGATCGCCTTGCTCAGCCAGCGCGACGGCGGCATCGCCTCGCCATCCTCCAGGCTGGAGCGCATCATCCGGGCGAACAGCGTGTTCGAGCCGAAGATGCGCAGCAGGTCGTCGTCGAGGCTCAGATAAAAGCGGCTGAGGCCCGGATCGCCCTGACGGCCCGAGCGGCCGCGCAGCTGGTTGTCGATACGGCGGCTTTCGTGACGCTCGGTGCCGAGCACGAACAGGCCGCCCGCGGCCTTCACCTTTTCTTTCTCCTCGGCGACCTCGGCCTTGATCCGCTCGATCGCGGCGTCGCGCTCGGGGCCCTCGGGCATGTCGCGCAATTCATCGGCGACGCGGAATTCGACATTGCCGCCCAGCTGAATGTCGGTGCCGCGGCCCGCCATGTTGGTGGAGACGGTCACCATGCCCAGGCGGCCCGCCTGAGCCACGATATGCGCTTCACTCTCGTGGAAGCGGGCATTCAGCACCTCGTGCTTCACGCCTTCGCGGTGGAGGAACTCGGAGAGCATCTCCGACTTCTCGATCGAGACGGTACCGACCAGCACCGGCTGGCCGCGCTCGGCATGCGCCTTGATCGTCTTGGCGATGCCGGCGAACTTGTCCTCGGTGGTCTTGTAGAACGTGTCTTCCTCGTCGACGCGCTGCACCGGCAGGTTGGTCGGGATGGTGACGACGTTCATCTTGTAGATGTCGTAGAATTCGGCTGCTTCGGTCGAGGCGGTGCCGGTCATGCCGCCGAGCTTCGGGTACATGCGGAAATAGTTCTGGAAGGTGATCGAGGCGAGCGTCTGGTTCTCCGGCTCGATGTTGACGCCTTCCTTGGCCTCCACCGCCTGGTGCAGGCCGTCCGACCAGCGGCGGCCGTCCATCATGCGACCGGTGAACTCGTCGATGATGACGACCTTCCCGTCCTTGACGATGTAGTCCGTGTCGCGCTTGAACATCACGTTCGCGCGCAGCGCCTGGTTCAGGTGGTGGACGACCTGCGTGTTCTCGAAGTCGTAGAGGTTGGCGCCTTCCAGCACCCCGGCGTCCTCGAGCAGCCGCTCGACCACCTCGGTGCCTTCCTCGGTCAGGACGATGGTGCGCTGCTTCTCGTCCTTCTCGTAGGTCGAAGCATCGAGCTGCTTCACCACCGCGTCCACCTTGAGGTAGAGTTCCGACTTGTCGTCGGTGGGGCCGGAGATGATCAGCGGGGTGCGCGCCTCGTCGATCAGGATCGAGTCGACCTCGTCGACGATCGCATAGGCGAACGGGCGCTGCACCATGCTGGCGCGGTCGTACTTCATGTTGTCGCGCAGATAGTCGAAGCCGAACTCGTTGTTCGTGCCGTAGGTGATGTCCGAGGCATAGGCGTCGCGGCGCTGCTGGTCGGACAGGTTGGGCACGATCACGCCGGTGGTGAGGCCGAGGAAGCCATAGACCTGCGCCATCCATTCCGCGTCGCGGCGGGCGAGATAGTCGTTGACGGTGATGACATGGACGCCTTCGCCCGGCAGCGCGTTCAGATAGGTGGCGAGCGTCGCCACCAGCGTCTTGCCTTCGCCGGTCCGCATCTCGGCGATCTCGCCGCGGTGCAGCACGATGCCGCCGACCATCTGCACGTCATAATGGCGCTGGCCGATCACGCGGCGGGCCGCCTCGCGCACCGTGGCAAAGGCTTCCGGCAGCAGATCGTCGAGCTTGGCGCCGTTGGCGAGTTGCTCGCGAAACTTGATCGTCTGCGCCGCGAGCGTGTCATCGTCCATCGCCTGGAGCGTGGGCTCGAAGCTGGCGATCTTCTGGACGATCGGCTTGAGCGACTTGACGTAGCGATCGTTGGACGAACCGAAAAGCGACTTGGCAATACCGCCGAACATGCGAATTCCTGACCTGTTGGATGGGATGCGTGACGGCAGCCGGAAGCGGCGTTGCCATCACGGGCGTGCCGCGCGAGGGGCGCGGCAACGGGAGGAAGGACGGCCCGGCACCCGGGCCGGAAAGCCTATTCGCGCCGCTGCTCGAAGGCGAGGCGAAGCGCAGGCCGCGGCGGCGCGGCCCGGTGCAACAGCGGCAGGGCGGTAACGTGCACCGGCGCAGGAAGCGCGGCTGCGGCCGCCACGATCGCGCGCGAGGGGGCAATCGTCGCCTGCGCCGCTTCCGCCACGCGCACCACGGCCACGCCCTGCATCGGGCGCAACCCACGCTCGCCCGACACACCGGTCAGGCTCGCGAAAAGCGCAGTGAGGAGCAGCAGCAGTTCCAAGCGAAACCCTGTGTTACACGATGATGATGTCGCAACCGACGGGCCGCAACGCACGACACATAGGGAGGGATGCACGCTTCGTCTAATCAAAAGCTGCGCGCGCCGGTCCTTGTTCAGGGCAGTTCTTTCCACGAGGTGGCGACGACAACACTGCCGGACAGCGGACCATCCTTGCCACCGGCGGCCAGATGCTGCCCGGCAAAGGTCGCGGGAACGGCCGTGCACATCTCTGCAACGGCGGGAGGGGGTGCGGCGATGCCCGGCGTTTCCATCGCCGCCTCGCATTTCACCCGCTTGCCCTCGGTATCCGTCTCGAACAGCGCGGTCCGCTTGGAGATCTTCACCTGGCCGGGCGCGTCGTACAGCATCGGTTTGTGCGACCCGATCTCGAAGAAGAGTTCCGTGGTGATGCGGCGGTGCTTGCCGCCGCCGACCGCGGCGAAGCCTGGCGTCGGGGCGCCGATCGTCATCGGCCCGCACATCTGGCCGGCGGTCTCCAGGCGTTTGTCTCCCAGCCGGCAGTTGAGCAGAATGTCGTCCGCCGAAAGCTCGAATTCCATGCTGCTAGTACCCGGCTGGAAAAACGTTTCTCCGCGCGCCATCCGCCAGGTGAAGCGGCCATTGTATGGAGCAGCGATCGCCTTGCCGCTCGCATCGCGCGCCGGCGAGAAGCGGGCGCGCTGGACGAGCAGGCTGCAGACCTGCTGGTCCAGTTCCTCATGCCCCGAAGACTGCGTGACGCTGCACCCCGCCGGCAGCCCGGTCGAATCGATCTGGAGCTGGAAGGCGACGGTACCGTCATGGCCCTGACGCACCGCTGACGGCGGATAATCGTCGTCGGTCACCCAATTGCCGGGACTGGTCAGCGGCTTCAGCGGCTGAGCCCCCTTGGCGCTTTCCTGCGCCTGCGCCGCAAGCAGCGCCATCACCAAAAGCATTGATCTTTGTCCCCCCATGCACGAAGCACGCGCCGCATTCTAACCGGAGGCTTCCCCGTGTCCACCAGCACCTCCCCGCTCGCGCTTCCCTTCCCTGTCCTCCCCGCGATCCCCGGCGTAACGCCGCGCGTGGCGCGGGCGCGGTACAAGAACTGGGATCGCTGCGACCTGACCTTCGTCACGTTCGACGAGGGCACCAGCGTCGCGGGCGTGCTGACGACCAGCAAATGCCCCTCGCCCGAGGTGGAGTGGTGTCGCAAGGCGCTGCCGCTCGGCAAGGCGCGCGCGCTGGTGGTGAATGCGGGCAATTCCAACGCCTTTACCGGTAATCGCGGCCGCGCGGCAGTCGAAGCGATCGCCGCCCGCACCGCGCAGCATCTCGGCTGCGATCCGTCGGACGTGTTCGTGTCGTCGACCGGCGTGATCGGCGTGCCGTTGCCGATCGACAAGGCCGAAGCCGGACTCGACGCCGCCTATGCGGCCGAGCCCTGCAGCTGGGAGCAGGCCGCCGCGACGATCATGACCACCGACACCTTCGCCAAGGGCGCGGTGACCACCGCGGTGGTCGACGGCCGAACCGTGACGCTGGCCGGCATCATCAAGGGCTCGGGCATGATCGCGCCGGACATGGCGACGATGCTCGGCTATGTCTTCACCGATGCCGCAGTCGACCCGGTGTTCCTCCAGCGCGCACTAGGCGATGCCAACGGCTCCAGCTTCTCGTGCATCACCGTCGACGGCGACACATCGACCAGCGACACCGTGCTCGCCTTCGCCACTGGCAAGGCCGGCAATGCGCCGCTGGCCAGCGACGAGGATGACGGCGCCGACGCCTTCCGCGCAGCGCTTGCCGATCTCTGCCGCCAGCTGGCGTTGCTCGTCGTGCGCGACGGCGAAGGCGCGCAGAAGCTGATCGAGATCGCCGTCGAGGGCGCCGAGAGCGACCGCAGCGCGCACCGGATCGCCCTGTCGATCGCCAACTCGCCGCTGGTGAAGACCGCAGTCGCCGGCGAGGACGCCAACTGGGGTCGCGTGGTGATGGCGGTCGGCAAGGCCGGCGAGCCCGCCGAGCGCGACCGCCTGGCCATCCGCTTCGGCACCACCCAGGTGGCCCGCGACGGGCTGGCGGTGGAAAGCTATGACGAGGCGCCGGTTGCCGCGCACCTGAAGGGGCAGCATGTCGAGATCGGCGTCGATCTCGGCCTGGGCGAGGGCCGCGCGACGGTTTGGACCTGCGACCTGACGCACGGCTATATCTCGATCAACGCCGACTATCGGAGCTGACCTCCATGCATCACCATCACGCCGCCGTATCCGCACTGATGCGGACCGTTGCAGAGACGGTGGTGATGCCGCGTTTCCGCAACCTCGCGGTCGAGGACGTGCTGGAAAAGACGCCCGGCGAGCTGGTGACGATCGCCGATCGCGAGGCCGAGCTGCGGCTGACCGAAGGTCTCGCCGCCATCGATCGCGACGCGGTGATCGTCGGCGAGGAGGCATGTGCGGCCGATCCGGCGCTGATGGAGCAGGCGACCGCCGCGCGCGCGTGGATCATCGATCCGATCGACGGAACCGCGAACTTCGCCGCGGGCCAGCCGCCCTTCGGCATCATGATCGCGCTCGTCGAAGACGGCGTGACGCAGGCGGGTTGGCTCTATGATCCGGTCGCCGACCGGATGTGCCATGCGGTGCTCGGCGGCGGTGCTTTTCTCGGCGACGCACCGGTGCGCGCACGCGCTAGCGGCGCCGCGCGCCCGCTCGCTGCGGTGTCGAAGGTCGGCCAGTCGGAGGAAGAGCATGCCGCGCGTGCTGCGCGGTTTGCGGAAGGGTTCGAGATGGTGCCGCTGCCCCGCTGCGCCGCCGAGAATTATCCGCGGCTCGTGCTGGGTCAGAACGACATCGCCATATTCCGGCGGACGCTGGTGTGGGATCACGCGCCGGGCGTGTTGTTCCTCATCGAGGCCGGCGGCTATGTCGGCCGCTGGGACGGCAGCCCCTATCGTATCGGCGACGAGGGCATCGGCATCGTCGCTGCATCCACAGTCGAGCTGGGCAAGCGCGCGACGGAATTGCTGTACGCGTGACGTCCCCTCCCGCACGCGGGAGGGGAAAGAGAGGCGGACGTGATCAGATCTCGCGTTCGATCCAATGCTTGATGCCGCTCTTGGGCAGCGCGCCGACCTGGGTCGCGACCTGCTGGCCGCCCTTGAACAGGATCATCGTCGGGATGCCGCGCACGCCGTACTTGGTCGGCGCATCGGGGTTGTCGTCGATGTTGATCTTCACGATCTGCACCTGATCGGCCAGCTCTTCCGAGAGTTCCTCCAGCGCCGGGGCGATCATGCGGCACGGCCCGCACCATTCTGCCCAGAAATCAACGACGACCGGCTTGTCGGCCTGCAGCACGTCGGTTTCGAAAGCGGCGTCGGTGGTCGCCAGAGTGGCCATGTCGGTATCTCCTGAATTGCGTGTTGGTCGGCTATCTATGGTCGTCCGGCCCCGCGCTCAAGCGCACGAGCCCAAGCTTTGCTCCTACCCCGCGTAGCCCGGCTTGTGCCGATCGAGAAGAGCCTCCGGCAATGCGTAGAGTACCGGACCGGCGGAATAGAGAAGCGCGGCCTCCACCTCGCGATCGGGGAAGATCACCTGCAGCGCCGCGACATAGGCGGCCATCTGGCGCAGATGGTAGGGCGGCACCGCGTCCAGCCCGGCAGGCGCGCGTCGCCCGGTCTTGAAGTCGACCACACGCACCCGATCCGGCCGCACCACAAGCCGGTCGACCGTGCCGGATACCACCACGCCGTCCGCCACCACGGCGGCGATCGGCGCCTCGCCCAGCGCGTCGGGACCGAACAGCTCGGCGAAGCGCGGGTCCTCGGTCACCGCCATGGCGGCATCGATCAGCGCGGTGCGCTCCGCCGGATCGTCGATGCCGCAGGCGCCCGCCAGCCAGCGGTCCGCGGCGGAGCGTCGTGCATCCGAGGCGACGCCGGGCAGCCGCTCGAACAGCGCGTGGAGCAGCCGGCCGCGCTCGGCGGCAGCCCGCAGGGCAGGCCCCGGCGGCGGATCGGCGACCTGATCGTCGCCCAGCGACGACGGCGCAAGCGGCCGCGGCGGCCGCGCCTCTTCCGGGGCACGCGCATGCAGCCAGTCGGGCAGCGCCGGCACCGACGTCGCCGGTAGCGACGGCGGCGCCGCCACCATCGGCCGGACCGGCGCCGGCGGAACCACGCCGTTAAAAACCCGCACTCCCGCCTCGTCCTCCGGTACGCCCAGCGCGTCGAACGCGGCGGCGCCGGCGGCATACCAGCTCGCCTTGGGCGGCACGCCCTTGGCCTGCGGGCCCAGTGCACCGGCGATCACCAGCCGCTCCTCCGCCCGCGTGGCGGCAACATAGAAGAGCCGCCAATGCTCCTGCAGCTCGCGGGCGTCCGCCTCGGCCAGTGCCTGGGCAAGCGCACCGTCGCGCTCGGCGCTGCGCGGGCGGAAAATCGGGAATTTCTCCTCCCCTTCCGGCGCCCATTTGAGGAAGCTGCGGGGGCTGCGCGTCGGATCCACCGTCGCGTCCGCCAGAATTACCAGCGGTGCCTGCAGTCCCTTAGAGCCATGCGCGGTCATCACCCGCACCGCGGGCTGCGGCTGCGCGGCATCGCGGACGATCTCGACATCGCCACGATCGAACCAGTCGAGGAAGCGCTGGAGGGACGGCGTCGCGCGCGTCTCGAAGGTCAGCGCCGCATTCAGCAGTTCCTCGATCGGATCGCGCGCCTCTTCGCCCAGCCGGGTGAGCAGCTTGCGACGCCCCTGCAGCGGGCCGGAGAGGATTTCCTCGAGGAAGCGATAGGGCGTGGCGAGATCGGCCCGGCGCAGCAGATCGTAGAGCGGCGCCAGCTTCTCGGCCGGCTGGCGTTCGCGCAGGTGCCGCCACAGACCGCCGCGCTCGCGCACCGCCGCGGCCATCAGTTCCTCCTGGCTCCAGCCGATCAGCGGCGAGACAAGCAGCGAGGCCAGCGACAGATCGTCCTCGGGCTGCAGCGCGAACCGGATTGCCGCCAGCAGATCCTGCACCGCCAGCGGCGCGTTGAGCCGCAGCCGGTCGACGCCCGCCACCGGCACCCCCTCGGCATAGAGCCGCGCGACGATCAGCGAAGCGAGTTCCCCGCGCCGCTTGACCAGCACCATCACGTCGCCCGGCGCGAGCATCCGGCCCTTGGCGGAAAGCGGCAGCGTGCCGATCCAGCCCTTGATCGCCCGCGCGATACGGGCAGCGAGCGCGCGGGTGGCGTCGCCGATCCATTCCTCCTCGTCGGCGTCGCTGCCGCCCCCGATCACCGGCGGCCAGAGCATCACCGTGCCCGGCCCCGGCACTTCGCTGGCATGCGGCTCACTGTCGCTCATCGGGCCCATGCCGGGTTCCGGCAGCAGGCCCAGCGCGGTGTCGACGAACTCCAGCACCGGCCGCGTCGATCGGAAGCTGTGCGTGAGCGAGAGCTGCTCCAGCGCGCGCACTTCCGCCTCATAATCGGTCTGGATGTTGGCCAGGCGCTTGAACCGCTCGAACGCCGCCTGGAAAAAGATCGGGTCGGTGCCCTGGAAGCCGAAGATCGCCTGCTTGTAATCGCCCACGGTGAACAGCGTGCGCAGCCGGTCGCCGCGCGCGCCCTCCCCCGCGAAGAACTCGTCGGCCATCGCCGACACGATCGCCCATTGCCGGGGATTGGTGTCCTGCGCCTCGTCGATCAGCACATGCTCGGTCACCTGGTCGAGCTTGTAGCGCACCCACTCGCCCATGCCCGGCTGGCCGAGCAGCGCGATGGTGCGGCCGATCAGATCATCGAAATCCACCGCACCCAGCCGGCGCTTGGCGGCGGCATAGGCGCGGGCATAGTCCCGCCCCGCCTCCAGCCCGCGTGCGAGCAGATCGACATAGACGGCGCGCACCTGCATCGCGAGCAGGTCGCCGCAGCGTCCGTGCAGGCGCAGCGCCGCCTCAGCATAGTCGGGGTCCTGCGGCGCCTGTCCCTTGGCGAAGCTGCGGGGATCACCCTTGGCGGTCGCCCAGACAAGGTGGAGATCCCCGAGCGTCTCCGCCCGCTGCTCGGGCGAACGCGCCAGCCATGCGGCGATCACGTCGGCGCGTTCGAGCCCCCTCGCGGTCCCCCAAGCAGCATTCGCCGACGCGATATTGCGTAGCGTTCTCAAATCAAATTCATCATCGCAACAGCTTGTTGCGAGCGATTCTCGAATGTCACCGGTGGGTAAATCGAAGGCGCGGCGCAGCCAGGGCTGGATGCCGCTGGGCAATGCCTCCAGGGCGTCGCCCGCGCGCGCGCATTCCTGCAGGAAGCCCTCCGCCCCGCCCTCGCCGAGCCGCAGCGACAGCGCACCGATCGCGTCGATCACGCGCTCGCGTCCCTCACGCCGGGCATCGACCAGCATCTCGGCCAGCGTCTCGCGGGCCAGCACCGCCTCTTCGCGGGCTTCCAGCGGGCGAAAACCGGGCACCAGACCGGCCTCGATCGGGAACGCAGCAAGCAGCGACTGGCAGAAGCTGTGGATCGTCTGGATGCGAATGCCGCCACCGGGTGCATCGAGCACCTTGGCGAACAGCGTGCGCGCGGTCGCCCGGCGCTCCGGGCCGATGCTTTCGCCCAATGCTTCCAGATCGGCGGCGAGATCCTCGTCCCTGGCCCGCACCCAATAGGCGAGGCGACCGGTGATCCGTTCGGACATCTCGGCCGCGCCGGCCTTGGTGAAGGTGAGGCACAGGATCGCCGAGGGCTCGGTGCCGGCGAGCAGCAGCCGCCAGACCCGCGCCGCGAGAACTTGCGTTTTGCCCGTACCGGCCGAGGCGGAAAGCCAGATGTGCCGCGTTGGATCGCTGGCGCGCTTCTGATTGCCCTTGAGCGGGTGGAGCTTGGCAGGGCTGCGGCTCATGCGCGGCGCACTCCAGCGCGCGTCGGAGCCTTCGCAGACACCCGGAAAAGCTCAATCACGGCCATACCATTCGTCCCGGCGCATCAGTTGGTCATATTCGGCATAGGGTGCATATTCCGGCACCAGCTTGGCCGTGAACGGGCGATCGCCGGTCAGCCACTCGCCTGCCGCGTCGGCAAAATGCTCCGCGGCGATCGCGACGAAATCCTCGGCCGGCACGGGCTCGCGCTTCTTCGGATCCACGGGCGAGTCGACGAAGCCGAAGCCGCCGCTCTTCGGATTGCGGGCCATCGACCAATATTCGAAGCAGCGCGCGGTGCCTTCGATCCCCTCGAAGCCCCCCCGCTCCGCGATCAGCCCCAGCAAGCCGAGCTGAAGGCTGAATCCGGCCTTCACCGCGCGGGTACTGGGCGGCTGCCCGGTCTTGTAGTCGACTATCGCCAGCGTACCGTCAGCCAGCCGGTCGACGCGATCGAACTTGCCGCGCAGCCGCACCCCGGCGACGTCAATCGCGCCATCGCGCTCCACGGCGAGCACCGAGCGGCCCCTGGCGCCTTGCTCGGCCAACTCGCCGGCGATCCAGTCGATCGCCTCGATCAGCCGGGGCTGCCAGAGTGCGCGGATCAGCGGATGGGTGCGCGTGTCCGCCAGCATGGCCTCGGCGCGCGCGCGCAGCAGGTCGGGACGGCAGGCATCCTCCTCGAACCATTTCTGCAGCACGTCATGCACCGCTGTTCCCCGCCACGCCGCGCTGGGATCGGCATCCACCGGATCGAGCGGCAACAGGCGCAGCATCCGCCGGGCGTAGAAGGCGTACGGGTCCGCCTTGAGCCGGTCGACCTCCGTCACCGAGATGACCCTTGGCCGCGTTGCCGCGGGCGGCGCCGGCTCCGGTCGAGCCACCGGCGCGAAAGCCAGCGGCGCATCCATCGCGGCCATCCAGCCGGCAAGATCGCCTGCCCGGTCCAAGCCCCCCGACAGCGCCTCCAGCCGAAGCCAGAATCTCGACGCGATCGTCGGGGCGCTGGCATCGCGGCGGGCGCGGGTGAGCAGTACGTCTTTGGCGCCGAGGCCGATGGCGAGATCATGTGCGGATACGCCGATCCGTCGCTCCAGCCCCGGCAGCCCCAGCTCCGTCCGGATGCGCGGCGCCAGCCACGGATCGGGTGCGGGCAGGCCCGGCCAGATGCCCTCGTTGAGCCCGCCGAGGATCATCAGATCGGCGCTGTGCAGCCGCGCCTCGATGAGGCCGAGGATGGCGAGCCGCGGATGCCCGCCCTGCGGCGGCCGCACGGCGACTTCGTCCAGCAGCGTCCGGAGCATCGGTGCGAGGCTGTCCGGCTCCGCAAGCGCCGGGCCATGGGCCGCCTCGCGCTCAAGATCGTCGAGCAGCAGGGCCGCCGCGCGTCCGTCCTCGCGGCTCCACAGCATGTCGCCGCCCAGGGCCTGTGCCGCCTCGCGCAGCGCTGCGACCAGCCGGGGGAGCGGCTGGGCGCCACCGGCGAACACCGCCTCCAGCGGCGCGACCAGCTCTCGCGCGCCCTCCCACCAGCGCGCGGCGGCGCGGCGCAGGGCGCCGTCGCGCCCGGACTGCTCCGCCAGATGGCCATCCACGCCCGCCAGGCCCGGTGCCGGGCGCGGGCCGCGCAGGACGAGATCGAGCGCCCGTGCACCATCGAGCCAGTCGGCACGCGCCCCCGGCTGCACCAGCGGATGCTTGAGCAGGGTCAGCAGCGGCATCGGTGCAAACGCCTGCGCGGCCGCGTCCGCCAGCGCCAGCAGCAGCGTCCCCGGGGGGGTCAATGACAAAGGCTGGCCGGCGGAGTCGTCGATCGTGATCCCCCAGCGGGCGCAGTGCGCCGCCACCCGGCGCGCCAGCGCGCGATCGGGCGTGACCAGCGCGGCGGTGCGCGCCGGGGTCTCCAGCGCCTCGCGGAGTGCCAGCGCGATCGCCTGCGCCTCCTCGGCCGGCGTTGCCAGCTCGAGCGCGCGGACACCGTCCAGCCGGCGCTCGCCACCCGGCAGGCTGGTCCATTTGTGAGTCAGCTCGGGCGGCTGCATCGCCGATGCGATCGCCTTGCTCCGCGCGGGCGGCGCATCGAGTTCGCTGGTCACCCGCCATTGCTGAAATTCGCTGCGGCCGACCCCCATCCGCTCGAGCAGCAGCTTGAGATGGAATTGCGGATGGGTTTCTAGGTTGCGGCGGCGCCGGCCGGTCACCGGGTCCGCCGCGTGGGGGCCCAGCAGGTTCCATTCGGCGTCGTCCATCGCGGTTGCGAGCCCGGGCAGAACCACCATCCCCTCCGGAAGCCCTGCCACGACACGCAGCAGGCGGGCAATGGCGGGGGCGGCGGTGGTAATGCCGGCGGCGCAGACGAACCCGGCGGGCGGCGCCGTCCTCCAGCGCGCGGACACGCGATCAAGCAGGCGCCGCCGCCGCTCGGGCAGATCGACCCTGCCCAAGGCGGCGAGTTCGGCGGGCCAGCGGGTCAGCACGATCTCGAACAGCGCCAGCGAGCGTGCCCAATGCGCGGAGAGCTCGGGCCCCAGTTCCAGCTCGCGCAGGCGCTGCGGGGCGATTTCCTCGACCAGCAACTGGTCGAGCGTGGTGCCGAGGTCGCCCGCCAGCCGCACCGCCTCCGCCGCATCCAGCCGCGCGTCGTGCGCCTGGAGCAGCCGGGCGAGGATCATCCGCCGCTGCAGGGGATCGACCGCGGGCGGCACCGGCTCGGCATCGCCGACGGTCTCGAATACCGCCTCGTCGAGCTCCGGATCCCCGATCGCGACCAGCCGGGGAAGGAGCAACCCGCCGCCGCTCTCGCGCACAAAGGCATCCTGCATCGCCCGCTTGGCGCGGTTGTTCGGCAGCAGCACCACGCCGCGTGCCAGCCGCAGCGGATCGCTGCCGAAGCGGCGGATCAGCCCGATCGCCAGCGCATCGGCAAAGGCGCGATGGGGCGGGATGGTGAAGAGGTGGAGGGCGTGCGGCATCCGGCTCGGCGTCAGGGGAACGGAGCAGGAACCCTAGCGGGCTTCACCCGGCAAGCGCAACCTCGCCCCGCCCGTTTCCTCCGCCGCCAGGGGGAGGAAACGGCGGGGATCAAAGCTCCGCCAGCGCCAGTTCGGTCTCGCGGATCGCCTTGGGGGAGCCGACGTCGAACCACAGCCCCTGATGCACCGCGCCCCACAGACGACCGTCTGCCATCGCGCGGTTCCAGAAGAGGTTGGTGGAGAACGGCCCCTCCGGCCAGTCACGGATCACCCGCGGCGAGAGGATCTGCACGCCGGTATAGACGAACGGCGCGAGGCGGCCGGGCTTGCGCCGCTCGGTGATCCGCCCGAACGCATCGAGGCGAAAATCGCCCTGTCCGCGATGGCACGCCGCCCGCGCCTGCGGCACCAGCAGCAGCAGCGCATCCATCCGCGCGTCGTCCCATTGCGCCGCCAGCAGCCGGATCGCGTCGCTGGGCCCGTCCACCCAGAGATTGTCGCTGTTGACGCACAGGAAAGGCGCGTCGCCCAGCATCTCGCGGGCCTGCACCAGGCCGCCGCCCGTTTCCAGCAACTGGCGGCGCTCATCGGAGATCTGCAGCTCCATGCCCTTCACCCGCGCGCGCAGATGCGCCTCGAGCTGGTCGGCGAGATAGTGCACGTTGACCACCGCGCGCTCGACGCCCGCCGCGCCCAGCCGATCGAACACATGGTCGATCAGCGGCTTGCCCGCCACGTCGATCAGCGGCTTCGGCCGGGTGACGGTGAGCGGGCGCATCCGCTTGCCCAGGCCCGCCGCCATCACCATCGCGGTCTTGGGCACGGGTGCGGTCGGCTGCGGACGGAGCGAATAGATGGTCACGCCGCCACCTGCATCGGGTCGCCGCGCTTCTCTGGCGGGACGTTCGCCGCGAACCAGTCCGCCACCGGCTTCAACGCCGCGTGGGCGAGATCGCGTTCGAGATAGCGCCACACACGCGGGCAGAGCGAAGGGTAACGCGGCTTGCCGTCGCGCTTCCACAGACGCGTGAAGATGCCGAGGATCTTCGCGTTCCGCTGCGCGCCCAGCACATGATAGGCAACATCAAAAGCCTCGCCCGCGCCGGTCGCCGCGCGATAGCGATCGAGCATCGCGGCCTCGGTCGCATCCGGCACGTCACGGCGCGCATCCTGGAGCAGCGAGACGAGATCATAGGCAGGATGGCCAGCCAGCGCGTCCTGAAAGTCCAGCAGTCCCAAGCCTTCGCCACCCTCGATCAGCATCAGATTCTCGGCGTGGTAGTCGCGCAGAACCGTGACCGGGCGATGACCATCGGCAAGCGGGGCCAGAACCGCCTCCCATGCCGCGCGATAGCCGGCAACGTCGATATCAAGCCCCACCGCCGGGCAATACCATTCGACCAACAGCCCCGCCTCGCGCTGGTACACCGCCAGATCATAGGGCGCCGCGACCCCCGCCTCGACCTGATGCAGCCGCACTAGCAGATCGACGGCGGCGCCGTACAATCCCAGTTCGCGCGCCGGCTCGGCATCGACGGTCTCACGCAGCCGCACGTCGCCGAAATCCTCGAGGAGCACCAGGCCCTGCGCCAGATCCTCCTGCAGGATCTCGGGAGCCGCAAAGCCCTGCCCGCTCAGCCAGCGGGCGACGTCCAGGAACGGTCGCGGATCCTCGTGCGGCGGCGGCGCGTCCATCAGGATCGCGCTGCGGTCGCCGTCGACCACGCGGAAATAGCGGCGGAAGGAAGCATCGCCGGCGACGGGCAGGATATCCGCCCCTTCCCAGCCTGCGGATGCGAGAAAAGCGGGCGCGCCAAGCGGCGGAGTCATGTCAACGGCCATCGGCCTTCCCATGCCGCCGGCACGCGCGCTGTCAAGCGGCGGGTGCCGTCCGCGGCGACGTCCAGCGTCAGCCACAGCGCATCGCGCCAATAGCCCTCGCCCAGCCGCTCCGGCCACTCCACCAGCAGCAGCGAATCGATCCGCGCGTCCTCCAGGCCCAGTTCCTCCGCCTCCTCCGGATCGTCGATACGATAGAGATCGACATGCAGCACCGGCAGCCGCACCTCGGGCACGTCATAGGGCTGAACGATCGCGAAGCTCGGCGACGGCGCCTCGCCCTCCAGCCCCAGGGCTGCGAGCAGCCCGCGGGCGATGCTGGTCTTGCCCGCTCCCAGAGGGCCGGACAGGGCGACGACGTCGCCGGGGCCGACCACGCCCGCGAGTTTGGCACCGAGTGCCAGCGCCTCGTCCAGCGAGGCGAGCAGGATCGTGTCTTCGGTCATCCGCGCGGCAACTCCACCGTGACGAGCGTCCCCTGCCCCGGCTCGGAGATCAGCTCGATCCGACCGCCATGCGCCTCGACGAACTGCTTGGCGAGCGGCAGCCCCAGTCCCAGCGCGCGGTCCCCGCCGCGCGAAGTGCCGACCTGCGCGAACCGGTCGAACGCCCGCGCTACCGCCTCGGGGGCCATGCCGGGGCCGTCGTCGCTGACGATCACCCGCGCGACCCGTGCATTGCCGTCGAGGTGGAGCAGCACGCGGCCGCCCTCGGGCGTGTGCGATACCGCGTGGCGGAGCAGATGCTCGACGGTCTGGCGGATGCGACGGGCATCGCCCTGCACCACGCCGGCGGTGCCGGCATCCTCGATCACCAGCTCGATCGCCTTGCCCTTGGCGAGCGGCGCGATCACGTCCGCTGCGCTGGTCGCCGCCAGCTCCACGTCCACCGTCTCGCGCTCGATCGGCTGGCCCTCGCTCTGTGTCAGGTCGAGCACGTCGTCGATCAGGCCGCCCAGCCGGTCGACCGACATCAGGATCGCCTCGACATATTCCTTGCCGTCGGCGCTCAGCTTGCCGGCGAAACCGCCCTGCAGCATCTCGCCGAAGCCCTTGATCGAGGTGAGCGGCGTGCGCAGCTCATAGCTCATATTGGCGACGAAGGCGGTGCGAACACGATCTGCCGCCTCCAACGCCTCGTTGCGGTCGCGCAGCGCACGCTCCACCCGCTGGCGATCGGTGGTGTCGAGCATCGTCACCAGCGCATTGCCGTCGGGCAGCGGCACCGCGGCGATGTCGAAATGCCGGCCATTGGCGAAGGTGATGCTGGAGCCGCGCTGCTGCCGATCCTTGGCCGCCAGCCGGATAAGGTCGCCGATGATCTCCGCCCGCGCGGGGTTGACCAGCTTGCCCCCCGCCGTCTTGACCAGCGTGCCGATCTGGGGGTGCCCGTCCAGGAACCCGTCCTCGAACCCCCAGACCTGGCGGAACTTGCGGTTCCACAATTGCAGCCGGCCCTTGCCGAACACCGCCACCGCCTCGGCAAGGCTGTCCAGCGTGGCGGTGCGCACCTGCTGCATCTCGCCATGCTCGCGCTGCAGCTCGAACTGCTGGGTCTGGTCCTCGAAGATGAGGAGCAGGCCGCCCTCGGGCAGCGGCTGGCCGACGACGCGCAGATGGGTGGTGCCGATGCTCCAGCTTTCCTCCACAGCCTCCGGCGCGGTGAACCACTCGCGGCGCTCGGCCTTCCAGGCAGGGAAGTCGCGCACATCGGGCAGCTTGCGGGCCTCGCGCATCCGCTCCAGCACGCGATCGAACTCGGGGCGGTCGGCCAACCATTCGTTCTTCATCGCGAACAGGCGGCGGAACGGCTGGTTGCAGAACACCAGGCTGCGGTCCGAGCCGAACTGCGCGACGCCGGCGGACATGCGATCGAGCATCGCGCGCTGCGCCTCTCCGAAGCGCTTCAGGCCGCCGCGGGCGCGCTCCAGCTCCTCGATGTCCACCGCGAAGCCGGCAATGCCGCCGGTCGGCAAGGGCACGTCGTGCAGGCGGAGCATGCGCCGCGCGCCGGCGATCGTGGCGGGCATCGCCGCCGATTGCGGCTCCTGCGTGTCGCGCGCGATCGCGGCATTGGCGAGCGGACCGCCCAGCCCCGCCCCGTCGACCAGTTCCAGCCCGCGGGCCACCACATCCTCGGCATCGCGGCCTTCCACGGCGCGGACATAGGCAGTGTTGACCATCAGCAGCCGCAGATCGGGCCCGCGATACCACATCGGCATCGGCGCGGCCTCGATCAGCGCAGTGAGCGCATCGAAGGCCGCGCGGAGACGATCGGCCTCGCGCTCCAGCGAACCGACCTCGGCCTGGCTGTCGGTGGCGTCGAGCACCCAGAGGAGCACGCTGCCGGGGGTTTCCACCGCCTCCGAGGCGCGCTCGCCCAGCACCAGCAGCATCCGCTCGGAGCCGCGCACCGGCAGCGACAGGCGGAAGGACTGGCCGGCCCGCTGCGCGGCCTCGACCTGTTCGCCGAGCAGGGCGACGTCCTCGGCCTCCAGGCCGGCATCCTTCTGCGACAGCTTGGAAAGCGACTCGACCGGGCCGTCCAGGCCCAGCCAGGCAGCGAGCCGCGGCGACATCTCGATCCGGCCATCGGCACGCACCACCATCGGCAGCGCGGGCGAGGTGCGCGAGAAGCGCAGCAGCCGGCGGTTCTGTTCATAGGCGGTGCGCGCCGCCGCGCGTGCGGCAAGCCCGGCATAGAGCGCCCAGATCGCGGCGATCAGCACGAAGGCGATCACCGCGCCCGCAATCGCAGCGCTGCTCTGCGAGAGAATAATCACCGGAAGAGACGCCGACCCACCATCGCCCCATCCTTATGCGAAACCGCGTGCAAACGAAAAGGGGCCCGGCCATCGCCGGACCCCTTCCTGGTCGTTTTACGTCGGACGATCAGAACTTCACGCTTGCCGCGATCCGCGCATAGCGGCCGAGGATGCCGGAGAAGTAGGTGGTCGTGCCGCCACCCGCCGGCGCCGGATAGGGCGGGCTGACGTCGAACACATTGTCTACGATCAGCTTCAGCCCGAACTGCTGGTTGACCCGAACGCCGAGCGTGGCGTTGATCATCCACCAGTCCTTCACGCCCGTGATGTTGCGGGTGTTCGGCGCCTCATCGAGATCATAGGCGCCCTTGCCGGTGTACTGGGCCTGCACCAGCGCGTTGAAGTGGTCGCTCTCGTAGGTAAGGTTCGCCGTGCCGGAGTGGCGCGGATAGCCGATCTCGCCCGCCGAATGGTTGACGTCGCCCACGCCCACGCGCGTTTCCAGCTTGTCCCGGTAGAAATAGTTCACCGAGAGGCCGGCAACGCCGCTGCTCGTCATGCCCAGCCGCGCCAGCGGCAGGCGATAGGCCGCCGTCACCGTCAGGCCCGACGTCTCGTAGGACGAGGCATTGTAATAGCCTTCGCGGATGCTGGTGATCTGCCCGCTCGAATCGCGGGTAACGAGGCCGCAGAAGCTGTTGGGATAGTCGGCCGAATCGTAGCAGGCGTTCAGGATGTCATCGCCGCCCAGCGAGACGATCGCCTGCTTCAGGCGAATGTCCACCCAATCGACCGCCACCGTCAGGCTCTTGGCAAAGCGTGGCTGGATGATCGCGCCTGCCGTCCAGCTGTTCGCCACTTCGTTGCGCAGGTTCGGATTGCCCGAAACCGTCACCGGCACCGTGAAGTTGCTGTAGTTCGACACGAACGTCGCCGAGTTGATGCCCGCCGCACGGCAGTTGGCCTGGCGCACGGCCGGGTTCGGGCCGCTCTGATAGTTGTTGAGGTCGCACGGATCGGCGCCGCTGTCGAACGCACGCGAGGTCGGGTTGAACGCCTCGGTGATGGCCGGCGAGCGGATCGAGCGGGTGTAGTTGCCGCGGAAGGTAAGGTCCGAGATGAAGCCGAGACGACCGCCCGCGGTCCAGGCCCAGTCGCCGCCGGACAGCGAGTTGTCGACATAGCGTGCGGCGCCGTCGAATTCGGCCGTCTTCAGCCAGCTGATGCCGTTCTTCGCCGTGACGAACGGGATCACGAGTTCGCCGAACGCCTCGTTGGTGTGGAAGCGGCCGCTCAGCGGGTCGATCGGGATGCTGCGGCCATATTGGGTCCGCGTGCCGTCGCCATTGTCCTGGCCATAGTAGAAGCTGCCGGGATCGAACGAGGTCTTTTCCCGACGATGCTCATAGCCCGCCGAGATGCTGACGTCGTTGCCGAACAGCGTGGCGATCGGGCCGGTGACGTTGGCGTTGAACACCAGCTGCTCGTTGGTCGAGACCGGACGGGCGATCGCGAAGATATAGTCCTTCGCAGCCTGGCTGGCCTGGCCGATGCCCAGGATGTTGAGCGGAGCGCAGGTCTTGCTGATCGTGTCGGCGGTCGAGTTCGTCACGCCCGGACGGCAGGTGATGTTGCCGCTGGCGTCGCGCACGGCGTCGATCGCGTTGAAGAAGTTCTGGTTGTCCAGCTCGTAGTTGCGCCCCTTGGTCTGCGAGCGGCCGTAGTTGACCGAGGCTTCCCAGTTGAAGGTGCGGCTGCCGACACCGAAATCGCCGGCCAGACCGCCGACGAAGCGGTAGGTCGAGATGTTCGCCTCGGCGCGGCCGGTGGTCAGGTCGCTGAGCGCACGACCGACATAGAATTCGTTCTGGCCGGCCGGGAGGTTGGCGGCGATCGTCGCACGATCGGCGCTGCTCAGATACGGATTGTTGAGCGAGACGATCAGGTTGCCGTCGGGCGTGCCGGCATCGTCGAACAGGCCGGTATTGTAATTCGGCTGATCGATCAGGTTGACGCCCTTGGTGTGCGTGTACCAGCCTTCGCCGAAGAAGCGGACATGGTCCGTCAGCTCATAATTGAGCTGGGCGCTGGCGATATAGCGCTCCGAGCTGGTGAGCAGGTTGCTCTGCGCCGGCAGATCGAAGCCGTTGCCCCCGCTGCTGATATAGCCCTGCCGCAGCACGGTGCCGAGATCGAGCGGCACCAGCGTGCCGTTCGAGCCGAACTGGAGAAGCTGGCCGGCCGCATTGCGGATGCCCGAGCGGCTGGCGAGATAATCGTCCGCGCTGAACGGCACGCCGCCGATGGTGAATGCCGAATAGCGCTGCTGCGGATAGAGAAGACGACGATATTGTGAGGTCGTCGAGGCGGGCGGCGTCCCGAAGAAGTTGCCCTGCGCGGTGATCGCACGGTCGCTGGCGACGAGGCCGGTGGTGTGGTTGTATTCGCCCGACACCACGATGTTGCCGCGGCCCTCGGCGAAGTTCTTGCCGGCAAGGACGTTCAGCCGCGCTTCCGGCGCATCACCGCGTTCGGAAATGCCGTACTGGCCGCCGAACTCGAGGCCCTGATAATCCTTCTTCAGGATGATGTTGACCGTGCCCGCGATCGCGTCCGAGCCATAGATCGGCGCGCCGCCCACGGCGACCGTCTCGATGCGCTGGACCAGTGTGGTCGGGATGTTGTTGAGGTCGACCTGCGTACCCGGGCTGACCGGACCGAAGATGCTGGCGGTGTTCGACGAGACGAAGCGGCGGCCGTTGACCAGCACCAGCGTGCGCTGCGTGCCGAGGCCGAAGAAGTCGACGAAGGTCTGCGACGGGCCGAACGACGACTGCGCGCCGACCGAGCTGTTGCCCGGAGGGCCGAACGCCGGGATTTCCTTCAGTGCCTGCCCGACATTGGTGTAGCCGCGCGACTCGATCTGGGCGGCGCCGACGACCTGGGTCGGCTGCACGGTGTCGAACTCCGGACGCGCGATGCGCGAGCCGGTGACGACGATCTCGGCGGGCTCCTGCGCGGCGGCGGGGCCGTCCTGCGATGCAGGCGCGCTGGTCTGCGCGACGGCGGGGCTGGCGAGCTGGACGAAGGCGAGAACGGCGACGGAAGCCGTGAGACGCAGGCCGGCACCCCGGCCGGAAACATTGAGACGCATGTACGAACCCCTTTTCTGTACGCTTCGGTACGGTCCTGCCCTCGGTCGAGCCCATTGCTGCGTCCGGGATTTTGCCGAGATTGCAGGCGCATTTCCGAAAACGAACAGAAATGGCCGCCGGATGCAGCCGCTGACACAAAGGTCACGCTTTCCGATATAGCGTTGCCGAAGTGCAACACGTTCGTCACACACATTAGTCGAACATGAAAAAGGCCGCCCCCTTTCGGGGACGGCCTCCATCCGTACAGCGCGGGCGCGCCGGACGATCAGTAACGGTAGTGATCCGGCTTGAACGGGCCTTCCGGCTTCACGCCGATATAGGCCGCCTGCTTCTCGCTGAGCTTCGAGAGCTGGACGCCCAGCTTCTCGAGGTGCAGCGCGGCGACCTTCTCGTCGAGGTGCTTCGGCAGGACGTACACTTCGTTCTTGTAGTTCTCGCCCTTGGTCCAAAGCTCGATCTGCGCCAGCGTCTGGTTGGTGAAGCTGGCGGACATCACGAAGCTCGGGTGGCCGGTGGCGCAGCCCAGGTTCACCAGGCGGCCCTTGGCGAGCACGAGGATCTGCTTGCCGTCCGGGAATTCGACCAGATCGGTGCCCGGCTTCACTTCGGTCCACTTGTAGTTCGAGAGCGCGGCGATCTGGATCTCGCTGTCGAAGTGGCCGATATTGCAGACGATCGACATCGGCTTCATCGCCTTCATGTGATCGGCGGTGATCACATCGGCATTGCCGGTCGCGGTCACGAAGATGTCGGCGCGCTTCACGGCCTCATCCATCGTGACGACCTCGAAGCCCTCCATCGCAGCCTGTAGCGCGCAGATCGGATCGATTTCGGTGACCATCACGCGGGCGCCGCCGTTGCGGAGCGACTGGGCCGAGCCCTTGCCCACGTCACCGAAGCCGGCGACGCACGCGACCTTGCCGGCCAGCATCACGTCGGTGGCGCGACGGATCGCGTCGACCAGCGATTCCTTGCAGCCATACAGGTTGTCGAACTTCGACTTGGTGACGCTGTCGTTGACGTTGATCGCCGGGAACGGCAGCTCGCCCTTCTTGGCGATCTCGTACAGGCGGTGCACGCCGGTGGTGGTCTCTTCCGAGACGCCCTTCAGGTTCTGCACGGTCTTGGTGAGATAGCCCGGATACTTGGCGACAAACGCCTTGAGCGCGCGCTGGAACTCGACTTCCTCGTCATTCTCCGGCTCGCCCAGCGTCGCGCCGGCTTCCAGCTTGGCGCCCCACAGCGCGAACATGGTCGCGTCGCCGCCGTCATCGAGGATGATATTGGCGGTGGTGCCGTCGGTGTCCGCACCCCAGTTGAAGATGTCGCCGACATAGTCCCAATACTCGGCCAGGCTCTCGCCCTTCACGGCGAACACCGGCACGCCGGTGGCGGCGATGGCGGCTGCGGCATGGTCCTGCGTCGAGAAGATGTTGCAGGTCGCCCAGCGAACCTGCGCGCCGAGCGCGGTCAGCGTCTCGATCAGCACCGCGGTCTGGATCGTCATGTGCAGCGAACCGGTGATGCGCGCGCCCTTCAGCGGCTGCGACGGGCCGAATTCCTTGCGGAGCGCCATCAGACCGGGCATTTCGGTCTCGGCGATCTCGATCTCCTTACGGCCGAAATCGGCAAGCGCGATGTCCTTGATGACATAGTCGTTGGTAGCCACGGGCTGCTTCTCCAGTTCAAGCAAAATGCAGGCGCACCGGGAGTCCTCCCGGCCGCATGGATGCGCCCGTAGCCGCTTCGGATCAGGCGCGCAATGTTAATATAAAGATATCTTTATATGCCGTTCGGCAAGATTCAAGCGGTGCCCGTGCTATTTGCAAGCAGCCGGGGATCGATGCCCGCGCCGACAAACCCCTCGGCCCATCGTGCGTACACATCGGTGTCGTAGAGCAGGCCGATATCGGCGGGCGTGTTGAACCAGCCATGGCGGGTCAGCTCGCTCTCCAGCTGCCCCTCGCCCCAACCAGCATAGCCGAGCGCGACAAGCCAACGGCTCGGTCCCCGCCCCTCCGCAATGGCACGCAGCACGTCGATCGTACCGGAAAGCTGCCAGCGCCCGGCGACGTCGATCGTGTCCTGCCCGCTCCAGTCGGCGGAGTGCAGGACGAAGCCACGGCGCGGTTCCACCGGCCCGCCGAAATGCACAGGCACATCCGGGACGTCGCCTGGATCGATCTCGAACTGTTCGAGGAGATCATGAAGGCCCAGCCCTTCGATCGTCGCGCCGATGCCGATGCCCAGCGCGCCTTCCGTGTCGTGCGCGCACATCGCGATGACGGCACGCTCGAACCGCGGGTCGCCGATTCCCGGCAGGGCCAGCAGGAACTGGCCGGTCAGTGAAGGCGCCGAATCCATGATCCCCACCATATCGTTTGCACTCCCTACGAGCCACGCTTGAATTTGTTTCGCGGGATGCGATGGAGGCGGCGCGGCCATGCGGTCGCAGGATTCGCAAAGGAGAGAGCAGCATGACGATCCAGACCGGCGATCGCATCCCCGACGCCACGTTCGTCAAGGTAACCGCCGAGGGCCCGGACCAGGTGAGCGCCCCCGCCTATTTCGCCGGCCGCAAGGTCGCGCTGTTCTCGGTCCCCGGCGCCTTCACCCCCACCTGCTCGGCCAAGCACCTGCCGGGCTTCGTGGAGAAGGCTGACGAGATCAAGGCCAAGGGCGTCGACGAGATCGCGTGCACCGCCGTCAACGATTTCTTCGTGATGAAGGCCTGGGGCGATGCCAATGGCGTTTCGGACAAGGTGACCATGCTGGCGGACGGCAATGGCGGCTTCGTCGAAGCGCTGGGGCTGACGCTCGACGGTTCCGCCTTCGGTCTCGGCACGCGTGGCCAGCGCTTCGCGATGATCGTCAATGACGGCGTCGTCGAGCAGCTGTTCGTCGAGGCGCCGGGCGCGTTCGAGGTCAGCTCGGCGGAATATGTGCTGAGCAAGCTCTGATCGTTTCGCCGACTTGCCAGAGTCATCTTCCGCGCTTAGCGATGGAAGATGACTCAAGCTTCCGATATCGTCGCCGACCTCGATCGGCTCTATCGCGCCTCGGTCGAACGACTGCAGCAGGCGCTCAACCGCTACATCACCGATGGCACGACGCCGGATCCCGAAACGCGGACCGACGGCAGCTTCGCCTATCCGGAACTCCGCGTCACCTATCGCGGCGGCATCAACAAGCCGATCCCGCGCCGCTCGTTCGGTCGGCTGGTAGAAGCGGGCGACTATCGCATCACCGTCACGCGGCCCGCGATGTTCGCCGACTATCTGACCGAGCAGCTGACCTTCCTGATCGAGGATTATGACGTCGAGGTTCACGCGGTTACCGGGCGCCAGCAAATCCCCTTTCCTTATGTGCTTGATCCCAACACGATCCTGAGCCTGGACGACATCTCGGCCACGGAGCTTGGACGCCATTTCCCCGCGACCGAGCTGTCGCACATCGGCGACGAAATCGCCGACGGCATCTGGATCAGCCAGGACGAGACCCGACCGCTCGCGCTGTTCGATGCGCTGCGCACCGATTTCTCGCTCGCCCGGCTGAAGCATTATACCGGCACGCCGGTCGAGCACTTCCAGCAATATATCCTGTTCACCAACTATCACCGCTATGTCGACGAGTTCGTTCGCTGGGCCTGCGCACAGCTGGGACCGGACAGCCGTTTCACCGGCGTGTCGGGCGCGGGCGGGATCGTGATCGAGGACGCCGCGGATGCAGACCGGCTGGTCAGCGACGGTGCGTGGCGGCGGCACCAGATGCCGGCCTATCACCTGATGGCGGAAGGCCGCACGGGGATAACGCTGGTCAATATCGGCGTCGGGCCTTCCAATGCCAAGACGATCACCGATCACCTCGCGGTCATTCGCCCCGAGGCATGGCTGATGATCGGGCATTGCGGCGGCCTGCGCCCCAGCCAGCGGATCGGCGACTATGTCCTGGCGCACGCCTATCTGCGCGACGATCACATCATGGACGACGTGCTGCCGCCCGAAATCCCCATCCCCGCCATCGCCGAGGTGCAGCAGGCACTGGCGCGTGCAGCGGAAACCGTTTCCGGCCAGTCCGAGGACGAACTCAAGCAGCGGCTGCGGACCGGCACCATCGTCACCACGGACGATCGCAACTGGGAGCTGCGCTATTCGCAGTCGGCGCTGCGCTTCTCGCTGAGCCGCGCAGTGGGCGTCGACATGGAATCCGCGACGCTGGCGGCGCAAGGCTATCGCTTCCGCGTACCCTATGGCACGCTGCTCTGCGTTTCCGACAAGCCGCTCCACGGCGAACTCAAGCTCCCCGGCCAGGCCAACCGTTTCTACGAGCGCGCGATCGCCGAGCATCTCAAGATCGGCATCGAAGCATGCGAGGAACTTCGGCGCGAAGGCGCTAAGCTGCATAGCCGCAAGCTTCGCGCGTTCAACGAACCGCCATTCCGGTGATGCGAAAGGGCGCTCCGGTTTCTGCCGGGGCGCCCTTTGCTGCTCAGAACACGGTTTCGAGCAGCACCACGCTCGGATCGCCGTCGACCTCGCGGGCGACAAAGCCCATCTCGCGCTCCAACTCGATCGCCAGATGGTTTTCGCGGCTCTCGATCGACTGCAGCCGCTTCACGCCCCGTGCCCTGGCTTCGGCGCTGATATAGTTGAGAAGGCTCCAGCCTACTCCCTGCCCCTTGCGATCCGCACGGATCGAGATCGCGACCTCGGCGGTCTCCATTGCATCGTCGCAGGCGAGCATCCCCGAGCCGACCAGTTCCCCCTCGGCGGTGAATGCGAGATAGCTCTCGGTCTGGTGGTGATCGACATGGATCAGCGCCGCTGCCTGATGCGGCTGGAGCTGGGGGCTGGCGGTGAAGAAACGGAAGCGGCGATCCTCGTTCGACACGTGATCGAAGAAATCCCGGAGCAGCGCCTCGTCCTCCGGGCGGACGGTGCGCACGTCGATGATGAGCCCGGAGCGGGTCGGCAGCTGGACGGGCTCGGCAGTGGTCGCGGTCATGACGGTATCTCCCGGGGATGCTGGTGAAGCGGTAAACCTATCAGCGGCGTGCACGTATCCGTAAAGATCGCAGGCGTCACGCCAGCACGGTCGCGGCGCCTGCCGGCTGCGCTTGCGGTGCCGGCATCGTTACCGACACGACACGATTCCGCCCCGCCTGCTTGGCAACATAGAGCGCGCGATCGGCTTCGGTCACCGCACATTGCCATACGCCGCTGCCGTCCGCCGTCTCGGCATGGCCGATGCTGATGGTGCACCGAAGGACTGCGCCGCTCTCGATGGCGATCGCCAGGCCTTCGACTGCGGCACGCAACCGCTCGGCAAGCGCGGCGGCGCGTTGCGCCTGCGCGGGCAGCACCAGGAATTCCTCGCCGCCAACCCGACCGATCACGTCGCCCGGCGAGACCGTATCCGACAGCGTCTGCGCGACGGCGCGCAGCACCGCGTCACCGGCGGCATGCCCCCAGCCGTCATTCACCTTCTTGAAATGGTCGACATCGATCATCAGCACTGCAAGGGGGCGCTGGTGCCGCGCCGCCTGAGTCGCCCGCGCCGCTCCCTGCTCCCACACAACGCGCCGGTTGACGAGGCCGGTCAGCGGATCGCGCGAGGCATGACGCAGCAGTTCGGCATCGAGCTGGCGCGTGAGCATCCACAGAAAGCACGGCGTGATCGCGCAGGTGAGCACCAGCCGAGAGGTAAGCCCGAACGCGGTGGTCGGGTCGGAACCGCCATCCGCCGCCGGGTTGAACAGCCACCACAGCATGCGGCTGAGCAGCAGTAAGGCCCAGAGCGCATGGATGGCGGCGGCAAGCCGCGCCACCGGCCGCCGGGACTCGTCCGCGCATTGCCACAAGGCGGTCGCAGCACCGACGGTGAGAATACCGCGCACCGCGCAGCCCAGCGCAACCATCACGCGCATATTCTCGTAGTGAGACAGCACATAGCCGACCTCGACCAGCGCAAGCGCCGCGGCCGGACCCAAGATCCAGAGCTCGCTGCGCGGGCGGCGGAGATAGAGGACCACCGCCACGACGTTCAGCGCCGCACCAAGGTCGATCAGCAGATTGCCGATCAACCCGAGCCATCGCGGCGAAAGGGCGAAGGCGGGAAGCATCAGCACGCCGAAACCGATGGAGAAGGCAAGATAGGCCATGCACCAGGCAAGGAGGCTAACCGGCGGCACGAAGCGCGGTCGGATCCAATAGGCCAGTAGAAAGGCGAGGCTCGACAGCAGCGAGATCAGCGCATTCACGGCAATCAGCGTTCCGGCATGCAAGATCATTTCCAGCTGCTGCATTCCTGACAATGTCCGCGTTAGACCGCTTCCAACAATATAGCGCACATATGCAAGCTCGACTGGGCAGGCGAGCCGATTCACCGTTGCAAAGTAAAACGTTTGTTGGCCCCGCTCCCAACGGGCGGGTCCGCCTCACGTGTATTGCGCAGCGGGCTTCCCGCCATGGCACGGTGCTGCCGCTGGTAATTCCGGTTGCCTTTCCCTATGTGCGCATCCGATCATGGCAACGCGACTCCCCGAAGCCCCCAAGGTGGGCATGGTGTCGCTCGGCTGTCCCAAGAATCTGGTTGACTCCGAGCGTATCCTCACGAAGCTCCGTTCGGACGGCTATGCGCTGTCGCCGGACTATGCCGGCGCGGACGTCGTGCTGGTGAACACCTGCGGCTTTCTCGACAGCGCCAAGGAAGAATCGCTCGAAGCAATCGGCGAGGCGATCGCCGAGAACGGCCGGGTGATCGTCACCGGCTGCATGGGCAAGGAAGCCGAGGTGATCCGCGCCCGCTTCCCCAACGTGCTCGCGGTCACCGGTGCGCATCAATATGAGGAAGTCGTCGGCGCGGTGCACGACGCAGCGCCGATGCCGCCCTCCCCCTTCGTCAACCTGGTGCCGGACACCGGGCTCAAGCTCACGCCGCGCCACTACAGCTATCTGAAGATCTCGGAAGGCTGCAACCATCGCTGCAGCTTCTGCATCATCCCGTCGCTGCGCGGCGACCTGGTCAGCCGCCGCCCGGACGCGATCCTGCGCGAGGCCGAGAAGCTGGTCGCCGCCGGCACCAAGGAACTGCTGGTCATCAGCCAGGACACCTCGGCCTACGGGATCGACATCCGCAAGGAGCCCCGCGCCTGGAAGGGCCGCGAGGTGGTGCCGCACATGACCGATCTCGCCCGCGAGCTCGGCCAGATCGCGCCCTGGGTGCGGCTTCACTATGTCTATCCCTACCCGCATGTCGATCAGGTCATCCCGCTGATGGCGGAGGGGCTGGTGCTGCCCTATCTCGACATCCCGTTCCAGCATGCGGCGCCCAATGTGCTGCGCGCGATGAAGCGCCCGGCCAATGAGGCCAAGGTGCTCGAGCGGCTACGCGGCTGGCGCGCGATCGCCCCGGACATCGCGATCCGCTCGACCTTCGTCGTCGGCTTCCCCGGCGAGACCGAGGAGGACTTCCAGTATCTGCTCGACTGGCTCGACGAAGCCCAGCTCGATCGGGTCGGCGCGTTCCGCTTCGAGCCCGTCGAGGGTGCGTCGGCCAATGACCTCCCCGGCGCGGTGCCCGAGGAAGTCAAGGAAGAGCGCTACGCCCGGATCATGGAAAATACCGCCGCGATCAGCGCGGCCAAGCTTCAGGCCAAGATCGGCCGCAAGCTGGAGGTCATCATCGACGCGGTCGACGCCGAGGGCGGCGCCACCGGCCGCAGCCAGGCCGACGCGCCGGAGATCGACGGCGAGGTCTTCCTGCGCGACGCCGGGCATCTGGAGCAGGGCGATATCGTCCGCGTGCTGATCGAAGACGCCGACGAGCACGACCTCTACGGCGTACCCATGGACTGATCGCCGTTGGCAGGGAACGCGGGCAGCGCTAAGCCTCCGGGATCATCTCTCCGGAGGCCCGATGTTCCGTTCTGCGTTTGCCGCCACCCTGCTGATCGCCACCCCTGCCGCCGCGCAGCAACTCACGCCCGAGCAAACCGCCAAGGTCGACGGCATCGTCGCCGATGCGCTGAAGAGCAGCGGCGTGCCCTCCGCCTCGATCGCAATCGTGCGCGACGGCAGGATCGTGTTTACCAAGGCGTACGGCGATCAGGGGGCCGGCATCGCCAAAGGTCCGGATGCGAACGCGAAGTATCAGATCGCGTCGATCTCCAAGCAGTTCACCGCGGCCGCGATCCTGCTGCTGGAGAACGAGGGCAGGCTGAGCCTCGACGACAAGGTGTCGAAATGGGTGCCGGACGTGACCGACGCCGACAAGATCACCATCCGCCAGCTGCTCAGCCACACCGCCGGGCTGCAGGACTATTGGCCGCAGGACTATAGCTTCAAGGCGATGGAAACGGCGGTCACGCCGCAGCAGATCGTCGATCGCTGGGCCAAGAAGCCGCTCGATTTCGCCCCCGGCACCGCGTGGCAATATTCCAACACCGGCTATGTCGTCGCCGGCATGATCATCGAAAAGGCATCGGGCCGGAAGCTGCTCGACTACCTCGAAGCAAAAATCTTCAAGCCGCTGGGAATGAAGGCGATCGACCAGGACAAGGCGATCGGCAAGGGCTTCCCCCAGGGCACGCACCGCTATGCGCTCGGCCCCGTCCGCCCCGCCAAGCCCGCCGCCGATGGCTGGCTGTGGGCCGCAGGCGAGCTGGCGATGAGCGCCGCCGACCTCGCGAAATGGGATATTGCCCGCATCGACCGGAAAGTTCTGACCCCCGAGGACTGGGCGGAGCAGGAGACCGAGGTGAAGCTCGCCGACGGTGCGCCCACCCGCTACGGGCTTGGCGTTTCGCTGGGCGAGCATGGCGGCAAGAAGGAAGTGTCGCACGGCGGTGAGGCGGTCGGCTTCCTGTCGAGCAACGTGGTGATCCCGGAAGAGCGCTTTGCCGTCGTTTCGCTGGTGAGCGCCGATTTCGGCGGGGCGCAGGAAGCGATCGCGCAGGGCATCACCGACCTGCTGTTGCCCGTCGCCAAGCAGCCCGCCGCCCTCACGCTCGATCAGCAGCGCGATGCACTCGCCCGCAGGCTGTTCGATCAGTTGCGCGCCGGGACGCCCGATCGCAGCCTGATGACGGAGGATGCCAACTATTTCTTCGATGCGACAGCGTTGGGCGACTATCGCGACAGCCTCGGCGCGCTGGGGGAGCCGGTGTCCTTCGCCGCAATCGGGAAGGCGCGGCTGCGCGGCGGCTTCGTCAATCGCAACTATCTGATCCGCTACAAGGATCGGACGCTGGTCGCGGTGACCTATGCGGAGCCCGGGGCCGAGGGCAAGTTCGAGCAGTTCCTGGTGATGCCGCGATGAGCAGCACCGAGCAGCAGGAAAAGGCGAAGGCTGCCCGCCGCCGCTGGATCACCTTCGGCGAGGTGGTCGCCGTGCTCGCCGTGGGCATCTCAGGCCTCACCCTCTGGAGCAACTGGAACGATCGTCGCGAGACCAAGGCCGAACAGGCCGCCACCGCTTCCCGCGAGGCGACGCGCGCGAGCCGCCTGGTGCTCGTTGCCGGGGAGACGGGCAAGCACGAATTGTCGCTCAAGACCTCGGCGTCCGACCAGACCGTGCAAAGCCAGACCATCCTGTTTCCGCCCGCGCTGAAGCTGTCGGCCGCCGAGACCACCGGCGAGCCGCGGATCGACGCCGGCTGGTTCGAGCATGCGTTGATCGGCGCGCGCAACGATGCGAACTTGCCGGATGCGAGCCGCGGCGACGAGCGGCTTCCCATCGTCATCGTTACCCGCTTCCTGGCGGATGGCGAACCGCACGAGGACATCGCGCTCTATGATCTCGGCTACAGCATCACCGGCAAGTTCTTGAGCGGCCACAGCCTTACCCTGCGCGGCCTCTCCCTGGTCGGCCATGTGAAGCGCGGCCAGGCCGGGACGAAGCTCGATGCACGCTGGAAGAAGCTGCTGGCCGCTGCCGGCGCATCCTGAAGGCGCTTCCCAAAAATCCATGGCCGCACGGCTAGGCGCGGGGCGTCCCGCGTCCTAGATCATGCCCATGACGGATCTCAACACGCTCGTTCAGCCCGATCGCGGCCAGGCCGCTCGCACCATCCACCTTGTCGACGCCAAGGGCTACGACGCTTGGCTCGCAGCCCAGCCGCCGCGCCACCGCGCCGCCGCGGCCGCGCAGAAGCTGAGCGCCTCGACCTTCGCAAGCGCAATCCTGCCTGGCGACGCCCCCGAGGACTGGTCGGTGGTCTCGGTCGTCGCCAATGCCGAGAAGCTGGGGCCCTGGTGCCTAGCCAAGCTGGCGGAGACGCTGCCGGAGGGCAGCTACCGTGTCGAAGGCGTCGAACCCGGCAAGGCGATCTATGGCTGGCTCTGCGCCCAGTACAAGTTCGATCGCTACAAGAAGGCCGATCCCAAGCCGCAGGGAGCGCGCGTGCTGCTCACCGCCGATCCGGTGAAGATGGAGGAGGCGGTGCGGATGGCCGCCGTCACCTTCAAGCTGCGCGACCGGATCAACACCGGTGCCAACGATATGAGCCCGGCCGATCTGGAAACCGCTGGCGCCGACCTCGCCAAGGCCTACGGCGCCAGCTTCACGGTGGTGAAGGGCGACGAGCTCCAGCAGGGCTATGGCATGCTTCATGCCGTCGGCCAGGCTGCCGGCAAGGGCCGCGAGCCGCGCCTGATCGAGCTGGAATGGGGCAATCCCGAGCATCCGCGGATCGCGATCATCGGCAAGGGCGTCTGCTTCGACAGCGGTGGCTTGGACATCAAGCCGGCAGCCGGCATGCGGCTGATGAAGAAGGACATGGGCGGTGCCGCGCACGCGCTCGCCCTCGCCGAGCTGGTGATGCAGAACAAGCTGCCCGTCCGCCTCCACATGCTCGTGCCAGCAGTAGAGAACTCGATCTCCGGAGAGGCCACGCGCCCCGGCGACGTGATGATCTCGCGCAAGGGAATCACCGTCGAGAACAGCAATACCGACGCCGAAGGCCGGCTGATCCTGGGCGACGCGCTGACCAAGGCAGAAGAGAAGAATCCTGAGCTGGTGTTCGACTTCGCCACCCTCACCGGCGCTGCCCGTGTGGCGCTGGGCGCGGATCTGCAGGCACTGTTCGCCAATGACGACACGCTGGCAGCCGAGATCCTGGCAGCAGGCGAGGAAGAGGCGGATCCGATCTGGCGGATGCCCCTCTACGATCCGTACAAGGACCTGCTGAAGTCGGACGTGGCGGACATGGTCAATGCCGCCGAGGGCCCCTTTGGCGGCGCAATCACTGCCGCGCTGTTTCTGAAGGAATTCGTGCCCGCCAAGGCCCAATGGGCCCATTTCGACATCTTCTGCTGGAATGGCAGCCCCAAGCCGGGCCGGCCCAAGGGCGCCGAGGCGGTGAGCCTGCGCGCTACCTGGAAGGTGCTCAAGGACCGCTACGGCGGATGAGCGCTTCGGCCGCCGGCGGCATCGTGCCGGCGGCCAACCACTCCTCGACTTCGTCCTTGTTCATCGGGCGGCCGAACAGATAGCCCTGCCCCTCCGCGCAGCCGAGCGCGCGCAGCATCTCGGCCGTCTCCAGCGTTTCGATTCCTTCGGCCACCACCGGCATGTCCAGTGTACCGGCAAGACCCAGGATCGCCCGGACGATCCGCAGCGCCTCGCGGTCCTCGGCCAGCGTGTCGACGAAGGACCGATCGATCTTGATCTTGTCGAACGGCAGCATTCGCAGATGCTGGATCGAGGCATAGCCCGTGCCGAAATCATCGAGGGCGAGCTGCACGCCCTGGTTCTTGAGCGACTCGATCGCGTGATAGGCCTTTTCGGCATCGACGATCAGCGCGTTCTCGGTGATCTCCACCGTCAGTCGCTGCGGCGGGAATCCGGTACGAGCGAGCACCGACAGGATCTTGTGGCTCAGCCAGTCGTCGCGAAGCTGGCCCGGAGAGATGTTGATCGCGATGCTCACCGGCACGGGCCAGTCGCGCGTCTCGATGCAGGCGCGGTCCAACAGGTCCAGCATCAGCGTGTTGAGCAGGCCGCATTCCTCGGCGATGGGAATGAACTGATCCGGCCCGATCTCGATATCCTCGCGCCGCCAGCGGGCGAGCAGCTCGAAACCCGCGACGCGGCCGGTGCGCAGATCGACGATCGGCTGATAGCGCGGGTAAAAGCGGCCCTCGTCGAGCGACGCGCGCATCTCGGCCTCGATCGTCGAGCGGCGGCGGATTTCGGCGTCCATCTGCGCGGCGAAGGCGCAATAGCAGCCCCGCCCCGCCTCCTTCGCCTGATAGAGCGCCACGTCGGCGCGGCGCATCAACGTATCGGCGTCGTCTGCGTCGTCGGGATAGAGCGCAATGCCCACGCTCGCACCGATGTGGTGCATCCGCTCGTCGATCAGAAAGGGCCGCGCCACCTCGCGCACGATCGCATGGGCGATGGCCCGCACCCGGTCGACATCGCCGTCCGCATAGGGAAGCGAGATCGCGAACTCGTCGCCGCCCAGGCGATAGCTGCGCCCGGCATCGCCGACCACCCAGCGCAGTCGCCCGGCCACGGCACGCAGCAGCTGGTCGCCGATCGGATGACCATGCACGTCGTTGACCGACTTGAAGCGGTCGAGATCGACGAGCATCAGGCCGAAGCGTTCCGGTTCGGCGCGGCGGAGATATTCCGTCAGCGCGCGGCGGTTGGACAGCCCGGTGAGCGGATCATGATAGGCAAGCTGGTGCGCGCGGCGCTCCGCCAGCCGGGCGCGGCGCTGGCCGGCCGCCATTTCGGCACGCGAGGCCAGCACCTCGACGAAACCGGCATGGCTCGCGCCGAACATGCGCAGGACAACCGCGGAAACCAGGATGATATTCGCGCCAAGCCCCATGAGGAACAGGTCGCCCGATCCCAGCAGGCACAGCACCACCGGATAGGCGCCACAGGCCATTACCAGCCACGCCGCGATCGGGAACGTCTGCAGGCAGTAGCAGCAGGTGATCGCGCCGATGAAGATGTACAGCGCGATCGACGCGCGCCGCGCCAGATCGACCTCGAAGAACAGCATCAGCGCCCAGCCGCCAAATGCCAGGCTGAGCACGGCGGCCGCGATGATCGTGCCGTTAAGATAGCGGCGGATCCGCCGAAGGCTGGGCACCATATCCTTCCGCCGCCGGACCCACAGGAGACTGCGCACGAAGGCGGCAACCCCCAGCATCGCCGGGGCGATGACGCTGAGCCGGGTCGAGACCGCGCCATAGGACGCGAAGCCGAGGAACACTGCGTCCAGAAAGACGAGCAGGTACATCAGCGGAATCTGCTGCCCCAGCACCCGATATTGTTCGGTCAGAATCGCCCGATCGAGCTTGGTCCTTCCCGATCGGACGAGGTTGATCCGCTGCAACATGGAGGCCTTGTAGCGCGAGACCTCCGCCAAGTGGTTAATTACGGGGCGGCTATTTTGGCGGCTGCTTCGATGATCGGGACGAACTTTGCCGCCGTCAGGCTCGCACCGCCGACCAGCGCACCGTCAACGTCGTCCACCGCCAGGATCGAGGCGGCATTCGCACCGCTCACCGAGCCGCCGTACAGGATCCGGATCTCGTTTGCCGGTGCGCCGATCATCCCGCGCAGCTTGGCGCGGATGATGGCGTGCATTGTCGCGATTTCCTCCAGCGTCGGCGTCTTGCCGGTGCCGATCGCCCAGCGCGGCTCGTAGGCGATGGTCAGCCAGTCCGGCGCCGCGCCGTCCGGCAGCGATTTCTCGATCTGGGACTGGACGATCCGCTCGGCACGACCTGCATCATGCTCGGCCTCGGTTTCGCCGCAGCACAGGATCACGCCCAGCCCGTGGCGCCGTGCCGCAGCGGCCTTGGCCCAGGCATGGTGGCTGGTCTCGGACTGGTCTGCGCGCCGCTCGGAATGCCCGACGATCACCACCTTGGCGCCGGCCTCGACCAGCATCTGGGCGGAGACGCAGCCGGTATGCGCGCCGAAATCATTCTCGTGCACATCCTGCGCGCCGATCGTGAAGCCCTGCGCTATCTCGGATGCAGCGGTGATGAGCGTGAACGGCACGCACAGCAGCGTGTCGACCTCCGGATGCGCGCTTGCCGCGGCAGCGATCGCATGGATCTCGCTGAGGTGCGATCGCATGCCGTGCATCTTCCAGTTTCCGGCCACCAGTTTCCGACGCATCACCACTCCCCTGTTGTTTCGATACAGCCGATACCGATTGCGCGGCGCCGCACAAGCTTGAAGGCGCCGCATACCGGCCCTAAAGCGGGCGCCAAATTCCTCGAACGAACGGCTCTCCATGCTCAACGCCTTCCGGAACTTCACCAAGTCGCGCTACGGCCTGATCATCGTCTTCATCTTCCTGGGCCTGCTCGCGATCGCCTTTGCGGCGAGTGACGTCACCGGCATGCGCCAGGGGATCAGCGGCGCGAGCAGCACGACGCTGGCGACCGTCGGCGGGCAGGACGTGACCGAGCGCGACGTGCGCGACCGGATCGACCGCATCATCCGCAACGCGCAGGCGCAGCGGCAGACGATGACGATGGCGCAGCTACTGGCCGAAGGCGGGTTCGAGGCCGCCGTCACCGATGCCGTCACCTCCGCCGCGCTTCATGCCTTCGCGAACCAGAACGGCATGGCCGTCGGCAAGAAGCTGATCGATTCCGAGATCGCCAACAATCCGCAGTTCGCCGGCATGGACGGCAAGTTCAGCCAGCAGACCTTCGAGTCGCTGCTCGCGCAGAATCGCATCAACCCCGCGCAGTTCCGCGACGACATGACGATCCAGCGCTACGCCGTCTGGCTGGTCGGCCCGGTCGCGCTGCAAGCCCCCGCCCCCGCGGGCGTGGTCCTGCCCTATGTGTCGACGCTGCTCGAGCGCCGCACCGGCATCGTTGGCTTTGTTCAGTCGCTGGCGATGGACCCGGGCCCCGCGCCGGATGCCAACACGCTCGCCGGCTATTATGCCCAGAACCGCAGCCGGTATCTGGTGCCGGAGCGCCGCGTCGTCCGCTACGCGCTCGCCCAGCCCGATACCCTGAAGGCCCAGGCGACCCCGACCGACGCCGAGATCGCCGCCGCCTACAAGAAGGATGCCGCCAAATACGCGGAAAGCGAAAAGCGTGGCGTGCAGCTGGTGCAGGCGATCAGCCAGTCGGTCGCCGCCAAGGTTGCCGACGCCGCGAAGGGCGGAGACCTCGCCGCGGCCGCCAAGGCGGCCGGCCTTGAGGCCCGCTCGATCGAAGCGGGCGCCAAGGTGGATATCGCCAAGCAGGTCTCGGCACCGTTTGCCGATGCGGCATTCGCAGCGCCCGCAGCCGGCCTGCAGGGCCCGGTGCAGCTCGGCGGCGCCTGGTTCGTCTACAAGGTCAGCAAGGTCGAGAAGATCCCTGCCCGCACGCTGGAGCAGGTCCGCGCCGAATTGGTCGATGCCGTCGCCAAGCGCAAGCTGACCGCGCTGCTCGCCGATCTGCGCCAGTCGATCGAGGATTCGGTGGGCGATGGCGCAACCTTCGACGAAGCGGTGGCCAAGGCCAAGCTGGTCGCCGTCCGCACGCCCGCGCTGATCGCCAACGGCACCGATCCGGACAAGGCCGATGCCCAGCCCAACGCCACGCTTGCCGCGGTTATGAAGGCCGGGTTCGGCTTCGAGCAGGCGGGTGACGAGCCGCAGGTAGTGCCGGTCGGCCAGGATGGCGGCTTCGCCGTCGTCTCGCTGGAAAAGACGGTGCCGGCTGCGCCGCGCCCGCTGGCCCAGATCACCGAGAAGGTGAAGGCCGACTATCTGCTCGACCAGGCGCTGGCCAAGGCGCGTACCGCCGCCACCGCGATGCTGCCCAAGCTGCAAAAGGGCGTTTCGATGGCACAGGCGCTGGCCGAAGTCGGCGCCACCAAGGGTGCCCCGCCCAAGGCCTTCGACTTCAAGCGCAGCGAACTGCGCGGCAAGGAGAACTTCATCCAGATGGCATTCGACATGCCGGCCAAGACCGCGCGCCTGGTGGAGGCACCGAACCGCGGCGGCTATTATGTCGTCTATGTCAACACGATCCAGCCCGGCAATGCCGCGACCGATCCGCAGGGTGCACAGATCCAGCAGTCGATCACCCAGGCGCTCGGCCAGCTGAGCGCGCAGGAATATCAGCGCCAATTCGCGAATTCGGTGGTCAGCGCGCTGAAGGTGCGTCGCAACGAAGCCGCGATCGCCCGTCTGCGGGCCGATCTGCAGCGCAACGGCGGCCAGTGAACCAAGCCGTGGTCCAGGGTCTCGACGCCGCCCGTGCCGCCCTTGCGGCCGGGCGCCCCGCGCTGGTCTGGCGCCAGCAGGTCGCGGATACCGAAACGCCGGTCGCCGCCGCGCTCAAGCTGATCGAGCCGGGCCGCGGCGACTTCCTGCTGGAGTCGGTCGAGGGCGGCTCCGTGCGTGGACGCCACAGCCTGATCGGCCTCGCGCCGGACCTTGTGTTCCGTGCGACCGGCACGCAGTGCGAGCTGAACCGGCATTGGCTCACCGATCGCGAAGGGTTCGCCGCATTGGAGGCCGATCCGCTGACGGCGTTGCGCGGCCTGGTCGCCGACTGCCGGATGGACGTGCCGGCCGCGTTGCCGCGCGCGCTCGCCTGCCTCGTAGGTTATTTCAGCTACGAAACGGTGGGACTGGTCGAGAAACTGCCCCGTCCGCCGCAGAGCCCGGTCGGTGTGCCGGACATGATCTTCGTCCGGCCGACCGTGCTGCTGGTGTTCGACCGCCTCGCCGACACGCTGTTCATCGTCGCCCCGGTCTGGCCGGGTGCGGACCCCGAGGCCGCTGCCGAGCGCATCGACGCGGTTGCCGCACAACTCGCCAGCGCCCCCCTGCCTGCGCCCGTCCGCGCGGACCCGATCGCGATCCAGCCGACCCCGGTGCTGCCGGAAGGCCGCTACGGCGAGATGGTCGCAGCGGCCAAGGAATATATCGCGGCGGGTGACATCTTCCAGGTGGTGCTCGCCCAGCGCTTCACCGCCCCCTTCCCGCTGCCGCCGTTCGAGCTCTACCGCGCGCTGCGGCGGATCAACCCCTCGCCCTTCCTCTATCACCTCGACTTGCCCGGCTTCGCGCTGACTGGCTCGAGCCCGGAGATCCTGGTGCGTGCACGCGACGGGGAGATCACGATACGCCCGATCGCCGGCACGCGCCCCCGCGGCCGCACCGCCGCCGAGGACGAGGCGAACCGCGCCTCGCTGCTGGCCGATCCCAAGGAGCGTGCCGAGCATCTGATGCTGCTCGATCTTGGCCGCAACGATGTTGGCCGCGCTGCGGCGCCTGGCAGCGTCAAGGTGACGGACAGCTACACGGTCGAGTTCTACAGCCATGTCATGCACATCGTGTCGAACGTGGTGGGACAGCTGCGCAAGGATGCCGATGCGATCGACGCGCTGTTCGCCGGCTTCCCCGCGGGCACGGTAAGCGGCGCCCCCAAGGTCCGCGCATGCGAAGTCATTGCCGAGCTGGAGGCGGAGACGCGCGGGCCTTATGCCGGCGGTGTCGGCTATTTCTCACCCGACGGCTCGATGGACTCGTGCATCGTGCTGCGCACCGCGCTGGTGAAGGACGGGGTGATGCACGTGCAGGCGGGTGCGGGCATCGTCGCCGATTCCGACCCGGCCTATGAACAGCGCGAGTGCGAGGCCAAGTCGGGTGCGCTGTTCGCCGCCGCGCGCGAGGCGATCGCGCGGGCAAGCGAGGCGGGCTTCGGCCAATAGGCCGGCCCGCCCAGGTAGATCAGGGAACGCGCGAGGCCTGCGTTTCCTTGTCCAGCTTCTCCTGATACCATTGCTGGAGCATCTTGCGGGTGCAGCCCGTCTGGCCGCCCGTTCCTACCGCCGAGCAGCTGTTCGGCATGCCGCGGCTGTTCACTTCCTCGACCACTTCCATGCGGCGGGTCCAGCTCGTCGAGGGCGCGTCCTGCTTGGGCTGATCACGGAAGCGCTTGGGGATGCGGTAGGGCGAGTCGCCTGCGCTGGAGCAGACGACGATTTCGTCCGGGTTCGCCGGCTTGGGGCAGCTTTCCTCGCCGTACAGCAGGATGCTGCGGACCCGCTTGGGCGGGCCATCGGCGGCGGCCTGGTCCTGCGTCTGGGCAAGGGCCGGCGCGGCGAGCAGGGCGGTGGCAATCATCAAGCGGGCAAGCATCGGATACTCCTGGGGTTGAACAACGTCCCTGCCCGGCCAGCGTTGCCGCTGCACTGTGGCGGCCGCAAGGCCGGATTGTGCTGGCGGCACCGAGCGCCTAGATGCGCGGCATGATCCTCGTGCTCGACAATTACGACAGCTTCACCTGGAACCTCGTCCACTATCTGATGGAGCTGGGGGTCGAGGTGCAGGTGGTGCGCAACGATGCGCTGACCGCAAACGAGGCGATCGCCAGCAATGCGCAGGGCTTCCTGATCTCGCCCGGCCCGTGCACGCCAAACGAAGCGGGCATCAGCCTCGACCTCGTCGCGGCCTGTGCCGAACTCGGCAAGCCGCTGCTCGGCGTGTGCCTCGGGCACCAGTCGATCGGCCAGCATTTCGGCGGCAAGGTAGTCCGCGGCGGGCTGATGCACGGCAAGACTTCGCCGGTCTCGCATGACGGCACCGGGCTGTTTGCCGATCTTCCCTCGCCCTTCACGGCGACGCGCTATCACTCGCTGATCGTGACCGACATCCCTGAAGACTTGGTGGTGAACGCCACCGCCGAGGACGGGTCGGTAATGGGGTTCCGGCACGCATCGCTGCCGATCCACAGCGTGCAGTTCCATCCCGAGAGTATTGCCACCGAGCATGGTCATGCCATGCTCGCAAACTTTCTGCGCCTGGCCGGCATCGAAGCACGGGCAACCGCCTGACCTGCTTCAGCGTCGGTTCATCGCAGACCTGCCAGGAGAGGCCCATGAAGACGATCCTCGCTACCCTGCTCGCCGGTGCCGCGTTGCTCGCAGCGCCCGTTGCCGACGCCCAGCGCCACCGCGCCACGCCGGACGAAAAGCTCGCCAAGCTGCTGGAAGGCCGAGTCGCGGGGAAGCCCGTCGATTGCATCAGCCTGAGCAGAACCGGGGCAAGCCAGGTCATCGAGGGCAAGGCGATCGTCTACACCGTCGGCAACACGCTGTATGTGAACGAACTCCGCGGCGGCGCCGATCAGCTGGACGACAATTCGATCCTCGTCACCAACACCTTCGGCTCGCAGCTGTGCAGCATCGATACGGTGCGGCTGATCGACCGCGTCTCCTTCTTCCCGCGCGGCTTCGTGTCGCTTGGCGAGTTCGTGCCCTATTCCAAGCCGAAGAAGAGCAACTGAGGCCGCGAAGCAGGATTTGCTCGACAGGCTGGCTGCGCCCCGGAATAGAGGCGGCGTGACCAGCCTGAGCCTGCTACCCGACCCGTCCTCCCCGCTTGCCCGCGAAACCGCCGCGCAGGCCTTTGCCGACATTCTCGACGGCACCGCGCCCGAGGCGGAGATCGAGGCGTTCCTGATCGCCCTTTCCGTTCGCGGCGAGACCAGCATCGAGATCGCAGAAGCCGCCCGCGCCCTGCGTGCCCGGCTGATTCCCGTGACTGCGCCCGAAGGCGCGATCGACGTGTGCGGTACCGGCGGCGACGGGCATCATACGCTCAACGTCTCCACCGCCGTCAGCCTGGTCGTTGCGGCCGCGGGCGTTCCTGTCGCCAAGCACGGCAATCGCGCCGCTTCCTCCAAGGCGGGTGCGGCGGACACGCTGGAAGCGCTGGGCCTGAACCTCGACCGGGCAGCGGCGCGCGCCGAGGAGAGCCTGCACGAAATCGGCATCGCCTTTCTCTTCGCCCAGCATCACCACCCCTCGCTCGGCCGCATCGCGCCGATCCGGCGGCGAATCGGGCGGCGGACGATCTTCAACCTGATGGGCCCGCTCGCCAACCCCGCGCATGTGCGCCACCAGCTGATCGGCATCGCGCGCCCCGATTACGCGCCGGTCTATGCCGAGGCGCTGGAGCAGCTGGGTGTCGAAGCTGCCGCGATCATCTCCGGCGAGGATGCGCTGGACGAGCTCTCGACCGAGGCGGCGAGCGTCGTCGTCAATGTCGGCCGCGCGAAGCTGCCGACGCGCATCACCCCGGAAGATGCCGGCCTGCCCCGTCACCCGCTCTCGGCCATCCGCGGCGGCGATCCCGAATACAACGCCCTCGCGCTTCGCCGCCTGCTCCAGGGGGAGGAAGGCGCCTATCGCGACGCGGTGTTGCTCAACGCCGCCGCTGCACTAATGGTCGCGGGCCGCGCCGATGACCTACGGGACGGGGTGGAGGAAGCGGCCGAGATGCTCGACAACGGGCTTGCCAACGCCCTTCTCGACTGCTGGATCGCCTTCGCATGAGCACCATTCTCGGCAAGATACTCGACACCAAACGCGCGGAAGTCGCCGCGCGCAAGGCGGCGCCCCGCAGCTGGCCGGCGCCCAGCGCACCGCGTGGCTTCAAGGCGGCGCTTGATGCGCGCGCGTCGGCGGGCGGCTATGGCCTGATCGCCGAGATCAAGAAGGCCAGCCCTTCGAAGGGATTGATCCGCGCCGACTTCGATCCGCCCGCCCATGCCCGCGCCTATGCTGCCGGCGGTGCAGCCTGCCTGTCGGTGCTCACCGACCGCGACTATTTCCAGGGCGATGAGGACTATCTGGTCGCCGCACGCGCCGCGTGCGACCTGCCGGTCATCCGCAAGGACTTCCTGATCGATCCCTGGCAGGTCGAGGAATCGCGTGCGATGGGCGCCGATGCGATCCTGATCATCGTCTCTGCGCTCGACGACGGCCAGATGGCGGAGATCGAAGCCGCCGCCATCGAACAGGGCATGGATGCGCTGGTCGAAGTCCATGATGCGGAGGAACTGGCGCGCGCACTTCGCCTGAAATCGCGGCTGATCGGGGTAAACAATCGTAATCTCAAGACCTTCGAGGTCGATGTGCAGAAGACGTACGATCTCGTCGCCCATGCACCCAAGGACTGTACCTTCGTTGCGGAGTCCGGCCTCAACACGCGCGCCGACCTCGATGCCATGGCCGCGCACGATATCCGCTGCTTCCTGATCGGCGAGTCGCTGATGCGCCAGTCGGATGTGGAAGCGGCGACGCGCGCGCTGGTCGGATGAGCGGCCTCACGCATCTCGATGGGTCCGGCGCGGCGCATATGGTGGACGTCGGCGGCAAGGCGGTTACCGCGCGCGAGGCGGTGGCCCGGGGTCGCATCACCATGTCGGCCGAAGCGGCAGCGGCGATCCGCGACGGCAGCATGAAGAAGGGCGACGTGCTCGCCACCGCGCGGATCGCCGGCATCATGGCGGCCAAGAAGACGTCGGCGCTGATCCCGCTGTGCCACCCGCTGCCGCTTACCCGCGTCGCGATCGACCTCGACCTCGACGAGACCGGCGTGACGGCCACCGCCACCGCAGCCACCGAGGGCAAGACCGGCGTGGAGATGGAGGCGCTCACTGCCGTGTCGGTCACGCTGCTGACGCTCTACGACATGGCCAAGGCGATCGATAAGGGCATGGTACTCGGCGATATCCGCCTGCTGACCAAGACCGGCGGCAAGTCCGGCGACTGGCGGGCCGAGGCCTGAGGGCCAAAAGAATCCCTTAGCCGCCCGAAACCGATCCTCCATTGCTCCGCCGCCGAGGTCGGCCCATGTGCGACACCATGGCGACGCTACTCGACCCCCATTCGCGCGGCCGCGTGATCCTTGTCGGCGCAGGGCCCGGCGACCCCGGCCTTCTTACCGTTCGCGCCGTGGAGGCGCTCAAGGCCTGTGACGTGCTCGTGCACGACGGGCTCGTCGATGACCGCGTGCTGGATCTCGCGCCGCAGGCGCACCGCATCTCGGTCGCCAAGCGTCGGTCGAAGCACACGCTGCCGCAGGAATCGATCAACGCGCTGATCATCGCGCATGTGAAGACCGGTGCGGTGGTCGTCCGCCTCAAGGGCGGCGACCCGTTCATCTTCGGCCGCGGCGGCGAGGAAGTGGAGGCCGTGCGCGACGCCGGACTGCCGGTGGAAGTGATCCCAGGCGTCTCCGCCGCGCTGGGTGCCGCCGCCGAGGCGATGCTGCCGCTCACCCATCGCGACTGGTCGAGCGCGGTCAGCTTCGTCGCAGGCCAGTGCAAGGGACTGACCGACCAGGACTGGTCGGGCCTTGCCGGCAAGGGCCGCACGCTGGTGATCTATATGGGCGTCGCCACCGCCTCGGCGATAGCCGACAAGCTGATGGCCGACGGCGTCGCGCCGGACATGCCGGTCGCGGTACTGGAACGCGCCACGCTGGAAGGCCACCGCGCGCTGCGCACGCTGCTGGCGGACCTAGGCCCGATGGTCGAGCAGGAGGACGTGAAGAGCCCGGCGATCATCGTCGTGGGCGAGGTGGTGCTGCTGGCCGATGCGCAGGACCGGCTGTCCCGCTGGGCGCGCACTGCCGAGATACTGGGGGAAACGCAGGCATGAAGCTGCTGACGGGAAATGATCTTTCAACCGGCGATGTGGTCTGGTGGACCGGTGAAGGCTGGTCGCGCCATCTCGCCGAGGCGGCCGACGTGGGCGACAAGGGCGATGTGCTCGCGGCCACCGAAGAGGCGGCGCGCCGCGTAAACGTGCCGTATGTGATCGATGCCGAGACGACGCCCGATGGCCCTCGCCCCGCGCACATCAAGGACCGCATCCGCGCGCTTGGCCCCACCGTGCGCCCCGACCTGACCCTCAAGCCCGCCGACCCGCAGGCCGGAAGCTGGGTGATCTGAACCATGTACAAATATGACGAATATGACGCTTCCATCGTCGCCGCGCGCGTCGAGGAGTTTCGCGATCAGGTCCAGCGCCGCCTCGCCGGCCACCTGACCGAGGACCAGTTCAAGCCGCTGCGGCTGATGAACGGGCTCTATCTGCAGCTGCACGCGTACATGCTGCGCGTCGCGGTGCCCTATGGCACGCTCAACGGTCGGCAGATGCACCTGCTCGCGCACATCGCCCGCAAATATGATCGCGGCTATGGCCATTTCACCACCCGCCAGAACCTCCAGTACAACTGGATCAAGCTGGAGGACGCGCCCGACATCCTCGCCGAGCTGGCGACGGTGGAGATGCACGCCATCCAGACCAGCGGCAACTGCATCCGCAACATCAGCTCGGACCAGTTCGCCGGCGCCGCCGCCGACGAGATCACCGATCCCCGTCCCTGGGCCGAGCTGCTCCGCCAGTGGAGCACTTTCCACCCCGAATTCAGCTACTTGCCGCGCAAGTTCAAGATTGCGGTGATCGCCAGCGATACCGATCGCGCGGCGATGCGGTTGCACGATATCGGCATCCAGATCGTCCGCAACGACGCGGGCGAGCTGGGCGCGCGCATCTATGCCGGCGGCGGCATGGGACGCACGCCGATGATCGCATCGCTGATCAAGGAGTTCGTGCCCTTCGCCGACTTCGTCAGCTATCTGGAAGCCTGCCTGCGCGTCTACAATCGCCACGGCCGCCGCGACAATATCTACAAGGCGCGGATCAAGATCCTCATCCATGCGCTCGGCGCCGAGGAATATGCGCGGCAGGTGGAGGAGGAATTCCAGGCAGTGAAGGCGCTGGGCATCGATCCGCCCCAGGCCGAGTTCGACCGCATCGCCGCGCACTTCGCGCCGCCCGCGTTCGAGGCCGATGCGCCCGACAGCCTGGACCGCAGCGATCCCGATTTCGCGGTGTGGCTCGACCAGAATGTCCATGCCCACCAGGCGCCGGGCTACGCCGTCGTCACGATCAGCCTCAAGCCGATCGGTGGTATCCCGGGCGATGCCTCGGCCGACCAGATCGACGTGATGGCCGACCTCGCCGAGCGCTACAGCTTCGATGAGCTGCGCGTCACCCATGCGCAGAACATCGTGCTCCCGCACGTTCGCAAGGCCGACCTCCATGCGGTCTGGACCGCGCTGCGCGAGGCGGGGCTGGCCGAGGCCAATCTCGATCTGATCAGCGACATCATCGCATGCCCCGGGCTCGATTATTGCAGCCTCGCCAACGCCCGCTCGATCCCGCTGGCGCAGAAGATCAGCGAACGCTTTGGCGATCCCGTCCGCCAGCGTGATCTGGGCGAATTGAAGCTCAAGATCTCCGGCTGCATCAACGCCTGCGGCCACCATCATGCCGGCCATATCGGCATCCTCGGCGTCGACCGGAAAGGCACCGAGAATTATCAGCTGCTGCTCGGCGGCTCGGGAGCGGAGGATGTCAGCCTGGCCGACATCACCGGCCCCGGCTTCAGCGAGGACGGCGTGGTCGATGCGATCGAGCGCGCGACCGACGTGTATGTCCGCGAGCGCACCCCCGGCGAGCGCTTCGTCGACACCTATCGCCGCATCGGCATGGCACCGTTCAAGGAGGCCATTTATGGTTGAGTTCCTGCGCTACCGCGACGACGAGGCGCATGACGAGCCGGCGGTCACGCTCGACAGCTTCTTCGGCCAGTCCAATGCCACGGCGGTGCGGATCGAGGCCGGCGAGGATGCCCGTGCGCTTCTCCCGCACCTCGATCGCATCGCGCTGGTGGAGGTGAGCTTCCCCAGCTTCCGCGACGGCCGCGGCTATTCCAGCGCGCGCATCCTGCGCGAAGCAGGGTACAAGGGCGAGCTGCGCGCGCAGGGCGACGTGCTGGTCGACCAGATCCCGCTGATGCGCCGCTGCGGCTTTGACAGCTTCGCCCCCAACGCCCCGATCGACGCGGAAACGCTGGCCGCGGCGCTGGCCCGATACGACTTCCGCTATCAGGCGGCGGCGGACGCCGTCGTGCCGGTGTGGAAGCTGCGGCATGGCTGAACCGGCGCGCCAGATCGACCGGATCGACGTGGCGCCCCGCTTCACCGAGGCGGACGCGCTCCACCTCGACGCACGCTTCGCCGGCATCCCCACGCGGGAGATGCTGCGGACCGTGCTTGCCGAGAAGCTGACCGGCCAAACCGCGATCGTCTCGTCCTTCGGGGCGGAGTCGGCGGCGCTGCTCCACCTGGTCGCCAGCGTGGATCGGTCGGTGCCGGTGCTGTTCCTCGATACCGGCAAGCATTTCCCTGAAACGCTCGCCTATCGCGACCTGCTGGTCGAGCGGCTGGGCCTCACCGACTTCCGCAACCTGCGCCCCGATCCCGAGCTACTCGCCAAGCGCGATGCGACCGAGTTGCGCTGGTCCTACGATCCGGACGGCTGCTGCGAGATCCGCAAGGTGCTGCCGCTGGAGGCTGGGCTCGCCGGCTTCGACGCTACGATCACCGGGCGCAAGGCGTTCCAGGCGAGCACCCGTACCGCCCTGCCCCGCTTCGAGCTCGACGGCGATCGGCTGAAGATCAATCCGCTGGCCGACTGGACCAAGGACGATCTCGACACCTATTTCACGATGCACGACCTGCCGGTGCACCCGCTGGTCGCGCAGGGCTATCTCTCGATCGGGTGCGCGCCGTGCACCAGCATCGTGAAGCCGGGCGAGGACCCACGCGCCGGTCGCTGGCGGGGCTGGGACAAGACCGAATGCGGTATCCACACCCCCACCGGCGACGACGCCAACCAGCCGGTGTTCTGAACCCGGCTCAGAACCCGCCGTGCAGCCGCAGCGCAAGCACATTGGCCGGTCCGCGATCACGGTTGTAGCCGGGATTGGCGATGAACTGATAATCGAGCGTCACGTCGAAGCCCTTGCGCGGCTGCCAGTCATAATAGGCCTCGGCAATGGCTTCGCTGCCGCGGTGCGGCAGCTTGCCGTCGCCGACCAGCACGCCAAGGCCTCCGGCATCGAGAAAGCGCTGATGCGCGTTCGAAATCCCGTTGACGATGCCGACAAGCCCGATCCGGTCGTTCGCCCGGCCCCAGCCTGCCCCACCCAGCGATAGGCCGAGCTGCGCGGTACGATCGATATCGGTGAAGTCGTAGGGCTCGATCGCGCCGTCCGCATAGCCTGCGCGCGCGAACACCCCCAGCGTCGACGTCACCGCCTGCTCGACATTCACGTGGGCGCCCATGCGGGTGGTGCGTCGGCGGACCGGCGCGGTGTCCGCGGGCTGCCCCTGCGCGGCACCCAGCGCCAGCGCGTCGTCGAACCGCCCGAACTGCCCGCGATTGCGGAACGCGGTGAGGCGGATCGCACCGGGCCGGCCGCCGAGCATGTGGCGATGCTCGACCTCCATATCGACCTGATATTGCCGGAAGTCCCGCTCCAGCACTTCGCCGTTGGGAACCTTGGAGAGGTTGAACAGCCCCGCCCGCCAGGTCCAGGCGCCCTGATACCATTCGGCGGCGACTCCGGTGGCATAGCCCCAGGCATCCGCCGCATAGTCGAAGCTGCCGGCATCCACCGCCGACCAGTTGAGAAAGTCGCCGCGCGGGTCATGCGCATAGCGGTTGGTGTCGAAGACGTCGCCGACCCCGAACTTGCCGGCCGTCAGCACCAGCCGGTTCGCCGTCTGCGTTCCGCCCAGCGTGTTCATCGCCGGGGCGACCGCGCTCCTCTCGCCGCCCAACGCGATCGTCTGGCGGAAGAATGCCCGCTGGAGCCGCAGATAGGGCGCGTCCTTGCCGACCTTATACGCCTCTGCGCTCGGGAAGCCCGCCACGCCCAGCGTGTTCGACAGGCCGAAACCCTGGTCGATCTCCGGATTCGCCCACAGCTCGCCGCCCGCCCAGGGACGCACGCCGACATAGAGCGTCACATCGACCGTCTCGCGAACCTGTTTGGGGCTCAGGCTGTTCGCGCCGCGATAGGGATCGGTGAATCCACCCACACCCTGGACCACCAGCGTCGCCTGGCCGTGCACCGCCATCGTCTGCGGGTCGCCGGTATCCTGCGCCTGCGCTGCGCCCGGCAGCAGGAGGAACAGCGCCGCCGCGTGTGCGGCAACCTTGGGGAAGGCGTTGGTCATGCACTCATATCCCGAGGAGCGGCGGCCATCGCCGACTCGACGGCGGCGCCAATATACCCTAGGGGGGTATCCCGCAAGAAGAACGGAGCAAATGTGGATGGGCCATGTCGCGCGTGAGAAGCAGAAGCTGCTCAACCGCTTGAAACGGCTGCGTGGACAGGTCGAGGCAATCGAGCGTGCGGTCGAGGCGGATACCGAGTGCGCACGCGTGCTGCAGCAGGCGACAGCCTGCCGCGGGGCACTCGACGGGTTCATCGCCGAGGTGATCGAGGATCATATCCGCGAGCACATGCTGGAACCCGATGCGGCCCCGGACGATCCCAAGGTGCAGGCGGCCGAGGAACTGGTCGCGATCCTGCGCAGCTACCTCCTGTAAGCGGAACCGCCTCCATGCAGACCAGCCTCGCCGATCGTGCCGCCACGCTGCTGGGCGTCCGCGTCTCCGGTGCGGCAGCGCTCTCCGGCGGGGATCTCTCGGCCGTGCATCGGCTGCGGCTGGCGGATGGCGGCAGTGCAATCGCCAAGCAGGGCCCCCTGGTTTCGGAAGAGGCTGTGATGTTGGAGGCGATCGCGGCGAGCGGTGCCCCGGCCCCCGCCGTGCTGGCGCTCGCCGACGATCTGCTGCTGATCGAGGAAATGCCGAACGACGCGCACGTTGCCGGCAGCTGGGACCATCTGGCGGAGACGCTGAACACGCTCCACGCTAGCATCGGTCACGGCTATGGCTGGCCCTCCGACTATGCCTTCGGCCGCGTCGCCATACCCAACGGCGCAACGCAGGGCTGGCCGACCTTCTGGGCCGAGCGACGGCTGCGCTGCCACCTGCCCCACCTTCCCGCCACCCTCGCCCGGCGGCTCGAGCGCCTGGCCGACCGCCTGCCCGATCTGCTCCCCGAGCACCCCGCCCCGGCCCTCCTCCACGGCGATCTCTGGGGCGGCAACGTGCTGGTTTCCGGCGGCCGGGTCACGGCGCTGATCGATCCGGCCAGCTATCATGGCCACCGCGAAGTCGACGCGGCGATGCTGACGCTGTTCGATGCACCAACGCCGCGCTTCTTCGACCTGCTGGCGCTGGAGACGGGGTGGCAGGCGCGGCAGCCGATATACCGTCTCTGGCCGCTGCTCGTCCATCTGCGGCTGTTCGGAAGCAGCTATGCCGGCGCGGTGGAAGCCGCACTGACGGAGGTGGAGTAGCTCAGCCGAACAGCCGCGCCAGGCTGCGTTCCAGCATCACCAGCTGCCACAGCGTGCGGCCATGCTCGCCGCGGCCTGCGCGGTGATCCTCGGCGATGCGGGCGATCGTCCGCGGTTCGAACCAGCCGCTCTGGAGGAGCAGCGGCGAGCGGGCCAGCGCTGCGGCCTCCTCTGCCAGCGCATTGCGGAACCAGCCGCTGATCGGCGTGACGAACCCCATTTTGGGCCGGTAGAGGATCTCGCGCGGCAGCCACGGCTCCAGCGCCTTCTTCATCAGCCATTTGCCTTGGCCGCCGCGAAGCCGCAGCGACGGCGGCAGGCTCGCCTCGAACTCGACCAGCCGATGATCGAGCAGTGGTTCGCGCGCTTCGAGGCCCACCGCCATGCTGGTGCGATCTACCTTGGTGAGGATGTCGCCCGGCAGCCAGTGGCGGATATCGGCATATTGCGCGCGATCCAGCGCATCCCGCGCGGGTGCCGTCCGCATCGTTTCGACATAGCGCATCTCGGCGCGGTGGCCGTCCAGCGCCGCTCGGGCAATCGGGCTATACAGTTGCTCGCGGAGCGCCGGCGTGGTGACGCCGACAGCCTTGGCATATGCCTCCGCGCCGTCCTCGGCGAGCGCGAGCAGCGTCGTCTTCGCACGGAGCGGGCGCGGCGCCCAGTCGGCTTTGGGATAGAGCGCACCCAGACGACCGAACATCCGCGTCCGCAATGCGGGCGAGAACAGCTCACGCACGCGCTCCTCGCCCGCGAAGAAGCGGTGACGGCGATACCCGGCGAGCGCTTCGTCCGCCCCGTCGCCGGAGAGCGCGACGGTCACGCTCTCCCGCGCCAGCTGGCACACCCGATAGGTCGGCAGGGCGGAGGCATCGGCGAAAGGTTCGTCGAACGCGGCGACCAGCGTGTCGATCAGCCCGTAATCCTCCGCGCCGACGGTGCGGGTGCGGTGGCTGGTGGCGAAGCGGGCAGCGACCTTGGCGGCATGCGCGGTCTCGTCGAGCCCCGCCTCGTCGAAGCCGATGGTGCAGGTCTTGACCGCCGCCTTGCTGCGCTCGGCCATCAGCGCGACCACCGCGGAGCTGTCGACACCGCCGGACAGGAAGGCGCCCAGCGGCACGTCGGCGACCATCCGCGAGCGGACGGCGGTGCGCATCCGCTCGATCAGCTCGGCCTGAAGCTCGCGCATGCTGCCGGTGGCGCGCACCGTGAAGTCGATATCCCACCAGCGGACCGGCTGCGGCACCGGGCGTCCGCGCTGGAGCAGCAGGAAATGCCCCGCCGGCAGCTTCCGCACGCCGGCGACGATGCAGCTGTCATCAGGCACATAGCCCAGGCCCAGATAGTCCTCGACCGCGCGGAAATCGGCCGCGCGGCGGAGCAGCGGATGGGCGAGCAGGCCTTTCAGTTCGGAGGCGAAGGCAACCGCGCCGTCCGCCAGCTCGGCATAATGCAGCGGCTTAACCCCGAAACGGTCGCGTGCGAGGAACAGGCTCTGCCGCTCGGCATCGTAGAGCGCAAAGGCGAACATGCCGTTCAGCCGGGCAAGCAGGTCCGGCCCCCAGGCGCGCCAGCCGTGGAGAAGCACCTCGGTATCGCTGTCGGTCACGAAGTGCGCGCCCAGCGCCTCCAGTTCGGCGCGGACCTCGCGGAAATTGTAGATCTCGCCGTTGAAGGTGACGGCAAGGCTCTGGTCGGGCGTCGCCATCGGCTGCACGCCGCCCTCCAGGTCGATGATCGCCAGCCGTCGATGGCCGAGCCCCACGCCCGCTGCGCACCACACGCCTGAACCGTCGGGCCCGCGATGCGCCTGCGCGTCGCTCATCGCGACGATACGGGCGGGGTCGATCGGCTTGGCGAGTGCGGGGTAGAACAGGCCGGCGATGCCGCACATCAGCGCGCGCCCCCGGTCTTGCCCATCCTCACCCTGTTCCCCTTCAAGATCGCCATCGTGGCGGGCGGGTACCAAGCATGGGCAGCGCGCGCCAGCCCGGCAATGCACCGCCTCATGCCGAACCGGCCAACAGTGCGTCGAGCGGTGCCAGTCGCGCGTCCCAGCTGTAGCGGGCAACCACGCGCGCACGCGCGGCCCGCCCGAGGGCCGCGGCAATCTCCGGCTCGGCCAGCAGGCTCAGCACCGCATCGCCGAACGGCCCCGGTCCGTCGGCGACGCGCAGCGTGCCGGCATGATCGATCCCCTCCGCAGCAGCGGGCGAGGCGACGACCGGCCGTGCCATCGCCATGCCCTCCAGCACCTTGTTCTGGATACCGCGCGCCAGCTGGAGCGGCGCGACCACGAGCGCTGCGGCGGCGAGCCAGTCGCGTACATCGGGCACCGTGCCGGTGACGAGGATGCCGGGCCGCTGCGCCAGCGCCTGCACCGCCGAAGTCGGGGCGCGGCCGACGATGGCGAACCGCGCCGTCGGGTGGGACAGGCGGATGCGGGGGAACACGGCGTCGGCAAACCAGGTCACCGCGTCGATGTTCGGGCGATAGTCCATCTGCCCGGTGAAGACGACCAGCGGCCCCTCGCCCGCCACACCGGGAAACCGCCGTGCAGGGTCATAAAAGGTGGTGTCGATCCCGTTCTCGATCGCGTGCACCCTGGGTGCCCCGGTTCGCGCGCGGAACAACGCCGCCTCCGCCTCGCTGACGAACAGGCTCGCATCCGCCGCGCAAGCGACCTGGTGCTCGTGCGCCTGAAGCAGCGCCGCCTCGCGACGATGGACCCAGGCCATCGGCCAGCGTCCGCCTTCGGCATAGGCGGCGAACTTCGCCGAATCCATGTCGACAAAGTCCATGATCACCCGCTGGCGCGGCGCAGGCGGCAGATACTGCGCCATCTGGCTGGAGAACAGGAAGATCGTGTCGATCGGCCGGCTGTCGAGCACCGCGTTCACGGCCTGCCGCATCTCTCGATCGGCGAACGCGGCCAGCGATACCGGCCGGCGCTGCAGCACCGCGCGCATCCCGGTGACCGCATTGGGCGGCGACCGCCAGAAGATCTCGCGGCTGGCCGTATAGGGCGCCAGCCCGCCCTTGCGCTGCATGTCGTCGGCATCGTCGGCAAAGGCGACGAGATGAACGCGATGCCCCTTCGCCAGGTGCCGCAGCAGGTGGTAGGCGCGGATCTTGTCGCCCCGATCCGGCGGATAGGGGATACGGTGCGCGAGGAACAGGATTTCGCCCATCAGCCGAGCCCCCGCGCGATCCAAGGCCCCATGCGGTTCGCCGCCCAGAGCGGCAGCCGCTTCCACGCCGCGATCTGCAGCCGGTATTTGGGGTCGAGCGGGTTGATACTGCGTGGTGCCGCGCCCTCGGCATGACGCGAAAAATAGACCAAGGGCTCAGGGGTGAAGCCCCAGTTTTTCTTGAACGCCGCCGCTCCGGTGCCCAGCTTGGAGCGGCCGAAATCGAAGCGTGTGCAACCCCGTGCGCGCGCATGGCCCATCAGCGCGAAGTACATCCGGTCGTTAGCGCGCAGCCCGCGCGCCGCTTCGGTTCCGCCGCCCCAATAGGGATAGACGGTGCCGCGCCAGTAGAGGCTGAGCACGCTGGCCACCGGCGTCCCCTGGTGGCGAACGGTGAGGATATCCGCTTCGGGTCCGAACGCTTCCAGCACCGCGGCGAACAAAGCCGCCGGGAAAACGGGCGTGCCAAGATTGCGGACGCTCGCCCCATAGACCGCGCGGTGCGCGCGTCGTGCGCTACGATCACTGCCGGTATCCACGGTCAGGTCGGCGGCAAGCGCCTTGCGCAGTTCGGCGCGCTGCTTGCGGGGCACGGCGAGGAGCTCGGCTTCGTCGTCGCCGGCGAGCGGCCGAACGAAGCCGACATAGGTGCTGTCGTCGCGATGCCAGCCTGCGCCCGGGCATGGTCCGCCACGCAGATCGACGCTGGCGCAGCGCAGGCGGCCTGCCAGGTCCCAGGCGGCCGCAGCGAGCGGCGCCACGGCACTCTCGCGATCGGCGAGAATGCCCCCGCCGACCCCGAACCCGGCCGATACCAGCGCACGGCCGAACAGCGGCGACGCAATGGCCGTCAGCGGCAAGATTCCGGCAAGCGCGCCACTGCCCGTCTCCGCCACCAGCAGGTGCGCCGACTGGCGACAGCCTTTTGCAATTGCCAGGCTCCATTCGGGCAGGTGGAAGGGGGTAGCTTCCGGCTGGGCGTCGACCCAGGCGCGCAGCCGGGCTTGCTCGCGAAGATCGGACAGATCAGCGGTGCGGATGGCCAGGGTCACGCCAGTCGCTCCGCTGCCGATTGGGCAATCGCATCCACCCGGCCCCAGCCATGCGCGGCGATGAGCGCGCGCAGCTTGCCCGCCATCGCACCCAGCCGGGCGTAGTGACGCAGCCGCGACTTGAGCGGCGCACGCCGCACACGCGGCTGGCCGGGATCGATTTCCCAGGGGTGGAAATAGAAGATCGCCGCATCGCCTCCCGCATTGGCGGCGCGTACCGCACGGTGCGTGACGCCTTTCGGCAACAGCCGGAAGAAGCCGCCGCCGGCGGTCACTTCACGCCCCAGCACCCGGGCGATGGTGATCGGCAGTTCGACCAGTCCCGCATCGGCAAGCGGCCGGAACGGGGCACGCGGCGCGTCGGGCCAGCCATAATGATCATGGGCGATCGGCGCGATGCTGGACGAATAGGCGTAGCCCGCCTCCGCCAGAACGGCGTGTGCCCAGGGGGTGCGGCGATCGATCGAGAAGCTCGGCGCCCGGTAGCCGTTCACCGCGACGCCGCCGGCATCCTCCAGCGCCGCCCGGGCGCGGGCGAGATCCTCGCGGAACTGGTCCGGCGTCAGCGTGAACACGCGGGCATGGTCCCAGCCGTGACTTGCCACCTCGTGCCCCGCCTCGGCGATGCGGCGGATCAGCGCCGGATGCCGTTCCGCGACCCAGCCAAGCGTGAAAAATGTCGCCTGCACATCGGCCTCGGCGAACAGGTCGAGGACGCGGTCGGTGTTCGCTTCCACGCGGCGCTCGAGCCCGTCCCACGCACTTCTGGCGATGGTCGTCTCGAAGGCGCCCACCTGAAACCAGTCCTCGACATCGACCGAAAGGCCGTTCCGCACCATCATCGTTCAGGCCACATTGCCGCGGAACGCGGCAAGATCGATGCCGCTGCGTCCGTCGTCCTTCTCGACCCAGTCGACGAGCAGCGCCAGCACACGGCGCAGTGCATCCGACTGCGAGGCGACCTGCGCCTCCAGCTCCGAGACGCGCCGTTCCAGCGCGCGGGTTTCCGCGGACACCGCGGGTACCGCCCGCAGCTCGGCCATCCGGCCGGATTCAACCGGCTCGGGCATGCGCGCCGGCCCGCTTTGGTCCTCCACCACGCTTTCCTGCGCGATATCGTCGATCACCGCGGCGATGTCCGGCGCGCCGAAATTTTCGATCTGCTCGACGCCGCCATACAGCAAGACCCGGCTGGCCAGCTGGTTGAGCCGTCGCGGAATGCCGCCGGACCAGCGATGCATTGCCGCCAGCGCATCGGCGGTGAAGCGCGGCCTCCCCTGCCAGCCGACGCATTGCAGCCGGTGCATCAGGTAGGATTCGACTTCCTCCACCTCCATCGGCGCGAGGTGATGCATTGCGATGACCCGCTGGCGGAGCTGCTCGAATTCGGGCTGTTGCAGCACCAGACGGAATTCGGGCTGACCGAGCAGGAAGATCTGCAGCAGCGGATAGCCCCCGGCCTGGAAATTGGAGAGCATGCGCAGCTCGTCGAGGCTTTCGCCCGGCAGCGCCTGTGCCTCATCGACCACCAGCAGGGTGCGGCGACCGGCACGGGCGGTCGCGTGCAGGCCCTGCTCGATCGCGGAGAGCAAGGCGGCCTTGGTCAACCCGTCGCCGGCCAGCCCCAGCCCCTGCGCCACCAGCCGCAGAAGATCATCGGCCCGCAAATGGGTGGAGACGATCTTCACGACGGTCAGCCGCTCCCCGTCCAGTTCGGCCAGCAAATGCCCCATCAGCGTGGTCTTGCCCGCGCCGGGATCGCCGGTGATCACGACGAAGCCCTCGCCCTGGCTGAGGCCATAGCCGAGATAGGCCATCGCCTTGCCGTGCGTGGCGGTATCGAACCAGAATCGCGGGTCGGGGGTCAGCTGGAACGGCCGGCCGCGCAGTCCATAATGGTCGTCCATCATCGTTTCCGTCTCCGGAGCGGCGGCGCTCCCTCCATCTTAGAAGCCATACCGCGCCCCGAACAGCGCCTGCGCCGAGAGCTGGTCCGGTCCGGACCGTTGCGAACCATAGAGGCCGGCGGTGGCAGTCAGGCTCAGCGCGCCCAGGCGGCGGGTATAGGCGGCGTTCGCACCCCAGCCGAACACGGCGCTGGTGCCGGGAATGTCGCCATCATAATAGCTGGCCAGAAGGTTCGCGCCGATCGTGCCGTCCCGGCCGGCGGCGAGCTGGGCGAAGGCCTGGGTGTAGAGGGTCTCGTCCCAGTTGCCGCCGACGACCGTGCCGCTGACGGGGGTCAGGAAATCGCGGCGGGCGAAGCCGGTGCCGATCCCCAACCGCATGGAGCCGCGGCTCCATACCGCATTGGCGGTAAGCCCCCGCCCGCGATAGGCAGCAGTCGCTGCCGAGGAAAAGGCGCCTGCCACGCAGCCACCGGCCGCCGCACCGCTGGTCCCGTAGATGCATGCCCCCGCCTGGTTCCCGAAGGGGTCAGCGGTGGTGACGAACCCGACCGGCAGCGCCGCGAGGCTGCTGCCTACCTGCTGGCCATAGGTCTCCACCGTGTCGTAGACCGCGATCTGGATGCCGCTGCCGCCGCCCCGCTGGAGGGTGAGGCTTCCGGTATAGCGCATTGCGCCGTAGCGCCGGCCGATCCGTGCCTCCAGCGCGGTCCGCCGGCTCGGGCGCCACACCACGCCGCCGTCCCAGAACAGGCCCTCAAAGGTATAGGCGAGCCGCAGCGGTGAGGCGGGGTCCGCGCGGTAGCGGCCGGCGCTGTCCAGCACCGGCTTGCCGCTGAGGATGTCGAGCACCGGATCGCGCTGGCGAACCGTGATCCGCTCATGGCCCGCCCCGGCGACCAGCGCGACGGTGCGGCTGACCGGCGCGATCACGTCGCCCCGCGCCGAACTGCTGGCAAAATGCTGGTCGAGCTGACTCGCGGCTTCGCGGACCAGACCGCCGGTAAGGCTCAGCCCGATCGGCAACGCTGCGCCGGGCTTGGCGCCGATGCTGGCATTCACCGCATGCGAGGTCGCGTGGGAAAAGCGATCGACGCTGGGCAGCGCCGAGGACACGCCCGTCGCGGTCCCGTCGTCGATCTGGGTAAAGCCGAAGCGATAGGCCCCCTGCACGAACAGAGGCCCCATATGGCTGTCGAGCTTCGGCCCCGCATAGCCCGAATAGAGCTGGCTGAGGTTGCGAGCGGTGCCGGTATTGGCGGTCAGCGCGTCGCCGCGCGCGTCGGTACGCGTGCGGGTGGCGATCGCCCCCGCCTCCATCGTCAGGCCGCGGGCGGCGGTTACCTGCGCACGGGCGAGGCCGTTATGACTGTCCCCGGCCTGCAGGCTGCCCTTTTCGGTGAAGCGACGCTGATATTGGTAGCTCACCTGCACCTGCATCCGGCGCGTGCGGATCTGCCCGTCGACCCCCGCCCCCAGCTGGGAATAGGTCAGCGCCTCGCCGCCGTTCAGCTCGGCAAGCGCGACCTGGCTGACCTCGATATAGGGGGTGATGGTCGCATGGCGCTGGGCGGCTGCGGGCGTGATCGCAGCGGCGCAGGCAGCCAGTACCATCGCGCCACGGATCACCGGCCGCCCTGCGCGTAGTAGCTGCCGAACCGACGGCCTTGTGGCTGGAACGACACCGCGTTGAGGACCAGCTGGATATGCTCGCATCCGTCCAGCGCAGACACCGCCGCGCGCAGATCCTCTTCACTCGTGCTATCGGCGCGCACCACCATCATCGTCTGCCCGACATGCAGCGCAAGCACCGAGGCGGGGGACGCGGCCAGCGCAGGCGGCGAATCGAAGATCACGATCCGGCGGGGGTTGGCGGCAGCCAGCCGATCGAGCATCGCCCGCGCGCCGTCGCTGGCGAGCAATTCGGTGTCGCTCACGCTGCGCGCGCCGGCGGGAAGGATCGCCAGCTGCGGCACGTCGGTATCGACGATGCAGGCCTCCACATCGATCTGGCCCGCGAGCGCATCGAGCAGGCCGGGCCCTTCGCCCATGCCCAGCCGCTTGGATACGTCCGGCTTGGCGAAATCGGCGTCGACCAGGAGAATCTCGACGTCCTTCTCGGCCGCCATCGAAAGCGCGAGATTGATTGCGCAGAAGGTCTTGCCCTCGTCCGGCTGCGCCGAGCAGACCAGGATCATTCGTGCCCGATCGGCATCGACACCGGCGACTCCCCGCGCGGTGAGCAGCAGCTGCCGCTTCACCATCCGGAATTCCTCCGCCAGCGGGGTGATCGGGCCACCGGGCACCAGCATGCCCGCCGCAGCCAGGCGGCGGCGATCGATCGGCACGCGTTGGCGCTCGCGGATCTGCACCGGCGCCTCGGCCTGTCGCACCGGCGCCCCCGCCTCGCCCGGCAGCCCCGGCATCATCGCGATCGCACGCTGGATGAGCGAACCGTAGAAGCGCTTCGGGCTATGGTCGTTCATCGCTCAGGCCCCCGTGCCGCGGTGGAGCATCACGACGAGCAGCATGGCCGCATAGGCCGCGCCCAGCCCGGCCGCGCCGCCGAGGAATTGCTGCAGGCGGCGGCGGCGGCGCGCGGCCTGCGTTGCGGTGACCACCTCGCCGATCGAGCCGATCACCGGCATCCCGCTCGCCTTTTCGAGCCGTGTCGCCGTGTCGAAGGTCGTGCGCAGCTTGGACAGCAGGAACACCGCGGCGACACCTGCACCGAGCCCTGCGACGAGCACCGCGGTCAGCAGCATCGGTCGATTGGGAGAGGTGGGCGCGCGCGGCTGGGTCGGCGGATCGATGATGCTGAACTTGACCGCGTCCGTCTGGCTCTGCGCCTGGCTGCTGATGCGGAGCTGTTCGCGATCGGCAAGCAACTTGGCATATTGATCTTTCAGCACCTGATAGTCGCGGTCGATCTGGCCCTGCTCGGCCGCCACCTGCGGCGCCTGACCAAGCTTGGCGCCGAGCGCGGACAGATCGCCCTGGATCTGCGCACGCCGCTGGCTGAGCGCCGCAACGGTCGCCGCCTTGTCCGCCTGCATCGAGCGCAGGCTGAGATAGAGCGGGTTGGCGAAGCTGCCGCCGCCCCCGCCGCCCGTCGGCTCGCGCGTCACCGCGGCCTGCGCGCCGGCGATCTGCTGGCGCAGCGCGATCACGTCGGGATGCGCCTCGGTGAAGCCGCGGGCCCGCGCCTCGGACAGCTGTGCCTGCAGGTCGCCGAGCCGCGCACGCGCGGGGCTCACGCCGGTCGCGACGCCGCCCTGCCCCGCCACGCTGGCAGGCGTACCCGCCATTTGCGCATTGACGGCATTGAGGCTGCTCTGCGCCGCGGCGAGATCGCTCTCGATCTGCGCCAGCTGCTGCTGGGCAGCGCCGATCCGGTCGTCCAGCGAGCCGGTACCCGGCAAGCTCCCGAGGAAGCGCGACTGGAAATCGGCGCGCTTGGCCTCGGCCGCCTGGAGCGCCTGTTGCCGCTCGCTCAACTGCTGGTCGAGAAAGGCAAGCGACTGGCTGCTCTCGTCACGGCTGTCCGCCAGCTTGTTGTCGCGGAACAGCTCGATCAGTTTCTGCACCACCTGGCGGCAGATGACGGGATCGGCGCCGGTCACCGCGATCTCGAACAGATTGTCCTGCTGCGCGGTCAGCTTGATCGCCCTTTGCAGCCCGGCGATGCGCGCCCCGAGATCGGACGGCTTGGTGATCGTGCGGGCGAGATCGGTTCCGCGAACGACCTTCTCCAGATTCACCGCGCTGGTCAGCGTCTGGCGGATGCGGTCGATGTCCTGCTGCTGCCCCGCGGTCCCGGCGCCGCCGTCGCTGGGCAGCACCTGGCGCAATTCGACCAGAACGCGCGCCTTGGATTCGTAGCTGTCGGGGATGCGCGACACCGCCGCCCAGCCCACCACGCACACCCCCCAGGCGATCGCCAGCGCCAGCATGCGGCGCATCCACACGGCGTGGACTGCGCTACGGACTTCGTCGAACAGGCCGCCCATCAGAACATGCTCTGCGGGATGATGATCACGTCGCCCGGCTCGAGCCGGACATTGGCGGAGGTGTCACCACTCTTCAGCAGGTCGGACAGGCGCAGCTTGTATTCGCGCTGCTTGCCGGTCTGCGGATCGTAGCGCACCAGCCGGGCACGGTTGCCCGCCGCGAATTCGTTGAGCCCGCCCACCGCGATCATCGCATCAAGAATCGACATGTTGGCCCGATAGGGCAGCGAGGCAGGCTTCTCGGTCGCGCCGACGACCCGCACCTGCTGCGCGAAGGTGCCCGAGAAATTCTCGACGATCACCGAGACGATCGGATCCTTGATGAACTCGCTGAGCGCGAGCTTCAGATCGTCGGCCAGCATGGCGGGCGTTTTGCCCACCGCCGGCATGTCGTTGATCAGCGGGGTGGTGATGCGGCCGTCGGGGCGCACCTGTACCTTGGTGGTCAGCTCGGGGTTGCGCCAGACGAAGATGCTGAGCTGGTCGAGCGGGCCGATCACATATTCGTCGCTGGGCGCCTGCTTGGCACCGACAAATCCGGCCGCAGGCAGCTCGGGGCGCGCGCCCTGGCCGCCGCATGCCGATAGCAATGCCGCGAGCGCCAGCGTCGCCGCCGCCTTGAACCGTCCTGAACCCGCCATTCCGTGCCTCCAAACGGCAGCAGGCGGGAGTACCGCACGCCGCTGCCGGTTGGCCCGCTATGGGGCAGGACGCGTAAATTTAGCGTTAGGCGTCAGTTCCCTGCCAGAAGCTCGCGAACCGGCGGGTGGCCGAGGAACCCCTGCGGGCTGGCGCTGGCGCCATAGGCACCCGATGCAAAGATCGCGATCAGGTCGCCCACCTCGGCGCGGGGGAGCGCCACGCGGTCGGCCAGCCGGTCCAGCGGCGTGCACAGCGGTCCCACGATGGTGACCACTTCTTCCGCCGCGTCGTGCATGCGATGCGCAACCGCCACGGGGTAGTTTCGACGGACGACAGTGCCGAAATTGCCGGTGGCGGCGAGATGATGGTTGAGACCGCCATCGACCACCAGAAAGGTTTCGCCCTGGCTTTCCTTGCGGTCGATCACGCGCGCCAGATAGATGCCCGCCTCGCCCACCAGCCAGCGGCCGAGTTCGATCGCATAGTAGGTGTCAAGCCGTTCGAGCTCGCTCGCCAGCGCCGCGCCCACCGCTTCCACGTCGAGCGACGCGTCGCCGGGAAAATAGGGAATCCCGAAACCGCCGCCGAGATTGACCAGCGGTGGTCGCGCGCCTGCCGCATCGGCCAGCCGCGCGGCGAGGCCGATGGTTGCCGACTGCGTCTCGATCACCGCCTCGGCCGACAGCGCCTGCGACCCCGCATAGATGTGAAATCCGCGCCAGTCCGCACCCGCCGCGATCAGCCGCCGGATCAGCACCGGCACGCGCGCGGCATCGATCCCGAAGGGCGAAGCCCGCCCGCCCATCTTCATGCCCGATCCGCGCAGCTCGAAGTCCGGGTTGACCCGTACGGCGAGGCGCGGGGCAATGCCGGTCCGCTCACCGATCGCCAGCGCGCGCTCGGCCTCGCCTTCGGACTCGAGATTGAGCGTGACGCCGGCGCGGATCGCCGCCTCCAGCTCCGCGTCGCGCTTGCCGGGCCCGGCGAAGCTGATCGTCGTCGCCGGCAGGACGGCGAGTGCCTTTGCCATCTCGCCCGCCGAGGCGACGTCGATCCCGTCCACCTGGGGCGCGATGGCGGCGATCAATGGCGAAAAGGGGTTGGCCTTGATCGCATAATGGAGCGCCACCTGCGCCGGCATGGCCGCGCGAAACCGCGCGATCCGCGCCTGCACGGCAGCCAGATCATAGAGATAGAGCGGCGTTCCGGCCCCTGCCCAGTCAGTGGCTGACCGGCCTGCAATCTCCAGTGCGGCCTGGCCGCCATAGTGGGGAGGAATGGGGCCGATGGGCTTCGCGTTCATACTATCTCCGTCTTCAGGCCGGACCGGTCGAGCTTGCCATTGGCGTTGCGCGGCAGGCTTTCGCGCCACACATAGCGCGCCGGTTGCTGGAAGCTCGGCAGGTCCCGCCGCAGCCGGGCGCGCAATGCCTCCTCCCGGCTGCCGTCGCCGCGTGCGACGACCAGAATCGCCTGGCCCAACCGCGGATCGGGGATCCCGAAGGCCACCGCCTCACTGGTTTCGCCGCCGGCCACCACCGCTTCCTCGATCTCGGTCGGGCTGATCCGATTGCCCGAGGATTTGATCATCTCGTCGTCGCGCCCCACGAAGCGCAGCAGGCCGTCGGCATCTTCGGCGACCGTATCGCCCGACCATACCGCCAGGCCCTGATGCTCGGCAAAGGCAGGCGCCGGGCGGAAGCGCAGCGCCGTCCGTTCCGGATCCCGCCAATAGCCTTGCGCGACGAGTGGGCCGGCATGGACCAATTCGCCCTGGGCGGCACGCTGACCGTCCGCGCCGACGACCAGGATCTCGGCGAAGGGGATTGCCCGACCGATCGAATCAGGGTGCGCCTCGACCAGTGCCGGGTCGAGATAGGTGGAGCGGAACGCCTCGGTAAGACCGTACATCGGGTAGAGATCCGCGCCGGGGAAGCGGGCGCGCAGGCCCTGCACCAGCGGCCGGGTGAGCGCCCCTCCCGAATTGGTCAGGCGCCGCAGCTTCGACGCGGTTTCCGCGGGCCATTCCGCTTCGAGCAGCTGCACCCAGAGCGGCGGCACGCCGGCCAACGTGGTGATCGCGAAGCGCTCCACCGCTTTCACCACGTCTCGCGCGGTGAGATAATCGAGCGGCACCACGGTCGCGCCTGCGGCCCAGGTGGAGAGAAGCTGGTTCTGGCCATAGTCGAAGCTCAGCGGCAGCACACCGAGCACCCGGTCCTCCGGCACGATCTTCAGATAATGCGCGACGCTGATCGCGCCGAGCCAGAGATTGGCGTGGCTGAGCATCACCCCCTTGGGCCGTCCCGTCGAGCCCGAGGTGTAGAGGATCGCTGCCAGCGCCTGCGGATCGCCCTGGGCAGGCGGCAGCAGGTCTGAGCCGGCCAGTTCCTCCTCGGTCACCACGCGGCAATCCGGCGGGACATCCCCCGGCGCTAGCGCCGCCAGCCGTGCCCGCTGCGTCACCAGCAGCCGGGCGCCGCTGTCGGAGAGGATGTGCGCGACCTGCGCGCGCTTGAGCGCCGGGTTGATCGGCACATGCACCAGCCCGGCACGCGGCCCAGCGAGCGGCAACAGGCAGGCGGCACGCGTCTTGGGCAGCCAGCTGGCCACCCGCTCCCCGGCGGCGAGACCGTGGGCCGCGAGCGCATGGGCCATGCCGCCGACCGCCGTTTCCAGCGCAGCGAAGGTCAGCGTGCCGGCCCTGTCGTGCACCGCAACACTATCCGGCGCGCCGCGCCGCGACAGCCCGTCTATAAGATGTGGAGTGGGATCCAGCGCGATCATGCCACCACCCATAGTCTTGGCAGCGCCGCCGCCAAGCCTTACGGAAGCGCAAAAGTTCACTGCAGGGGATCCTCATTGCGGCCTGAAGCCATGCTCGACATCGAAACCACCGTGCGCGGCGTGCTGCGCGACGTGCTGGGATTGAGCGACGATCGCGTCGCCGCCTTCGATGCCGACACCCCGCTGTTCGGCGCCCTGCCCGAACTGGACTCGCTCGCAGTGGCAGGCGTGCTGACAGAGATCGAGGACCGCCTGGGCATCCTGATCGAGGATGACGAGGTGGACGGCGAGATGCTGGAGAGCTTCGGCACGCTCACCCGGTTCGCCGCGCAGAAGGCGCTGGGGTGATCGAACCCTATGACTGGGCTGGCGGCCGGGAAGCGATGCTCCGCTTCGGGCCCGGCAGCGGTCCGGTCGTCGTCGTGGCGCTCCCCCTGTTCGAGGAAGCGAACCGCATGCGTGCCTTTGCGGTGGCGATCCTGCGCGGGCTTGCGGAGCGCGGCATCGCAGGCGTGCTCCCCGAACTTCCCGGCACCGGCGAAAGCCTGATCCCCAGCGAGCGCATCGTGCTTTCCGATCTGCGTGCGGCCCTTGCCGCCGCTGCCCGCACCGCCGGCGGCCGCGCCTATTCGATGGCGATCCGCAGCGGCGCACTGCTCGACGGGAGCGTCGCACTCCGCCGCCGCTGGCATTTCGCGCCCCAGACGGGCGAGGAGTTGCTGAACGCGCTGCGGCGCCTGCATCGGCACGGCGATTCGCCCGGCTATGGCGGGCATCGCCTGCCCGACAGCTTCCTCGAGGAACTGCCCGACTGCCATATCGAGCCCGCGCGGACGCTGCGGCTTGAAGGCGACACCCGTCCGGCCGACCACCGCGTACCCGGCCGCGCCCTGTGGCGGGAGCCCACGCCGGAGAACGACCTCACGCTTGCCGCGCTGCTGGCCGACGATCTCTCCGCCTGGATCCATGCGTGCGAAGCCTGATCAGCTTCCCGTGCCTGGGTGACCTGCTGATCGGCACGCTGGACAGCGCGTCGGGCGAGACCGGCCTGATGATCGTCTCCGAGGCCAACGAGATCCGCAGCGGGCCGCATCGCAGCATGGCGCAACTGGCTCACCGGATCGCCGCCGCGGGCTATCCGGTGCTGCGCTTCGACCGCCGCGGCGTGGGCGACTCCGCTGGCGTCAATTGCGGCTTCCTCGATAGCGGCCCGGACATCGCAACCGCCGCCAAGACCTTTCGGCGCGAGGCGCAACTGCGTCGTCTGGTGGCGTTCGGCAACGGCGATGCCGCCTCGGCGCTCGCGCTGTTCCATCGTGAGGCGCGAATCGATGCGCTGCTGCTCGCCAATCCGGCGATCGTCGGTGCGCTGGCAGGGCCCGACGATGCCGAGCCGGAGGCGCAGCCCGCTCGCGGGTGGATGCGGCAGATGCTGGGCCGGGTCGGCGGGCGCCGCCCGGACGGACCGCCGAGCATCGCCGGCGCCATGGCCACGGCCCTCACCGAGGCGGAGATTCCGATCACGCTGCTGCTCGCAACCCGCGACGAGACGGCGGCCGCCTTCGCCGATGTGCTGCACCGGCCGGCCTTTGCCGCAGCCGGCACGCGGATCCGCCGCAAGCAGTTCGACACCGCCAGCCACGTCTTCGCCGGCACGGCCGACAAGGCCTGGCTCTACGAACGCGTGATCGAGGCGCTCGCCGAACAGCGAGCGCCCTGAACGTCCCTTATTCGGCAGCCTCAGCCACGGTTTCGAAGTCCGCCGCCGCGAGGAAGCGCTCGGCATCCAGCGCGGCCATGCAGCCGGTGCCCGCAGCGGTGATCGCCTGGCGATAGTGCTTGTCCATCACGTCGCCGCAGGCGAACACGCCCGGCACGCTGGTGTTGGTCGTGCCCTTCTCGACCTGGATATAGCCATCACCGTCGAGCGCGATATGGCCGCGGAACAGCTCGGTCGCCGGGTGGTGGCCGATCGCGACGAAGCCGCCATCGACCTCCAGCGTGGAAAGCTCGCCAGTCACCGTGTCCTTGAGCTCGATGCCGACCAGGCCCTCGGGCTGGCCGCCGCCGATGAACCGCGCGACTTCCTTGTTCCAGAGGACGTTGATCCGCTCGTTGGCGAACAGGCGCTGCTGCAAAATCTTCTCGGCGCGGAGCGTATCGCGGCGGTGGATCAGCGTCACGTCATGGCTGTGATTGGTAAGGTATAGTGCTTCCTCGACCGCGGTATTGCCGCCGCCGATCACCGCCACCTTCTTGCCGCGGAAGAAGAAGCCGTCACACGTCGCGCAGGCGCTGACGCCCTTGCCCTTGAGCAGCTCTTCGGAATCGAGGCCGAGCCAGCGCGCCTGCGCGCCGGTGGCGATCACCAGCGTGTCGCCGGTATAGACGGTGCCGCTGTCGCCGACCATGCGGAACGGACGCTGGGTGACATCGACCTCGACGATGGTGTCCCACATCATCTGCGCGCCGACATGCTCGGCCTGGGCCTGCATCTCCTGCATCAGCCACGGGCCCTGGATCACTTCGCGGAAGCCGGGATAGTTTTCGACATCGGTGGTGGTCATCAGCTGACCACCGGGCTGGATGCCCTGTACGACGATGGGGGCGAGGCCCGCGCGCGCGCCGTAAATGGCGGCCGAAAGGCCGGCGGGGCCCGAGCCGAGGATCAACATGCGGGTAGAATGGGTGGCGGTCATGCTCTGCTTTCCGACGAATCTTCGATGCCGCTTCTAGAGACAGGGCATCGTCGGAAGCAACATGGCGTCGCGGGCCGTATCTGCAACGCCGTGCCGGAACGGAAAAGCTGTCACGGCACCAAGGCGAGGTTTGGCGCGATCAGCGCAGGATCCACACCGCCACGCTGGCCCAGAACAGCACGCTGCCCATCGCCATCAGCAGCAGGCTCCGCGATGCGGCCGGATCGACGCCCCGGCCTTCGACCATCTCTGGCGGCAAGTCTTGCAGGGTACGCATCTACGCAACTCCGTTCAACATCCTCTTCCTGCCTTCGTTATAGAGGATTTTGGCCGGTGTTCCGTTCAGGGAATATGCCTAATTTATGACACCGGGTCGGCAGTCACCGACGGTAGCGGCAGGTCGGGCGCCGGCGCAGGCGCAGGCAGCGCGTCCTGCGGCACGAAGCCGATCACGGCATCCTCTGCGTCCCCGCCATCGAGCACCAGAACGCTGGGTTCCAGCGTTCGCGCCGAGGACTGGTCGTAGAAGAGAAGGAGGCGCGTACGCGACGCCCGCTTGCCATTGTCCAGCACGACCGCCAGGCGATCAGACGCCAGTCGCACCACCATTCCCGGGGGATAGAGCTGGATGCTCTGCATGAACTGGAACAGCAGGGCCTGGTCGAAATGGCCCTCCCAGCGCCACATCTCCGCGAGCGCCCGTGCCGGGGCCCAGGCGCGCTTATAGGCCCGGTGCGACGTCAGCGCATCGTATACGTCACAGATCGCCCCCATGCGCGCCGGCAGGCTGATCTCCTCCCCGCCTAGCTGATGCGGATAGCCGGTGCCGTCCCACCGCTCATGATGATGAAGACATACCTCGATGGCCAATTCCGGGATCGCAGGATCCTCGCGCAGCAGCGCCGCGCCTTCGTCGGGATGGGTGCGGACCAACGCGAGCTCCTCGGGCGAGAGCCGCCCGGGCTTGTCGAGCACCGCATCGGGAATCGCCACCTTGCCCACATCGTGCAGCAGACCGGCCAGCCCCAGTTCGCGCACCCGCTCCGCATCCAGGCCGAGATGGCGCGCGAGATTGACCATCAATGTGCAGACCGCGACCGAGTGGAGATAGGTGTATTGGTGCTTGCTCTTGAGCTGGAGCACGCGGAGCAGCGCGGGGGCGTTGCTGTCGAGCTCGGCCGAGATGTCGCTGACCAGCGCGGTGATCTTCTCCTGCGACACCGCACGGCCAAGCCGCACATCGTCGAAGGTGCCGCGCACCGTATCCAGCGCACCGGCGACCAGCTTGGCGGCCTGCGCCTGCCGGGCCTGAAGTTCGGCGGGGCCGTGCGGCGCTGGCGCGCGCTGCGTGGGAGCGGTACGCGCGGACGACGGCGCGCCGACGTCCGTGATGCGCTCGCGTTCCGGCGAGCCGGTCTCATCCGGGAGCGGATCGGATCCGTGCGCGGACTTGGCCACATCGATGATCACGCCGCCGCGGAACTGCCGCAGCTTGTGCAGATCCTGAAGATCGGTGAGCAGAAAGCGCGATCGCCAGAAGGGGTGCTCCCACCAGGAGCCTTCGAAGCCATGAATGAACATTCCCAGGCGGACATCCCCCGAGGGAACGGTCTTCAACGACCGCATCGCGCCCTCACCTCCCGATCACCCGATGCATGACGCCAAACCAACCCCTTCCAGGCCGGGCAACCCCATAGACACCCGCCAACCACCTTCACATAGGGGAAGATAGTCTAAAGGATCATGGGGGAAGAACGTTAGCCTTGTCCTAACGTAGGATGGCGTGGACCGCGGGAGGAGGCCTGCTACCCTCGCAACCGACACAGGCATGGCGCGCGTGCTGATACCCATCGGAGCCCACGTCACGACTCCCGGTGCGTACCGGCTTGCCATCGTCATGGTCTTGAAGGCCGCCGGATCCGCCGGACGGCGAAGCGTGGACTGGGGCCAACGCAATCGCACCGCAACGATGACAGGATCTGGGATCCGCCCGGATTATGCCAGGCCGCTGCACGGGGTAACAGCCGCCCGCTAAATCAGAAGCTTCGGGATGGTAGCGGAGGAGGGACTTGAACCCCCCACACGCGGATTATGATTCCCCAGTAAACAGCTGATTAACCCGCAGAAATTTCCCGACCTCGGGATTTTCACCTTTGTTGTTTCAGATACTTAGCGGCGCTTTTCCAACCGGAGCGGTCGCATGACGGCGCGCTCCATCGGCAGCATCGCAGCGCCCCTCCTCGCCGCGTCAGGCGCTCCGAAACAAGGCAAACGCACCGGCCAGCCGGTTCGGCGCAACAGCTACGCAGCTGGCGATCGAGAGAGCCGTCTCTGGCGTCCGATCGCCGACGGGAAATGTCGCAACGCCCGGCGCTGGATCGGCGCTGTGATGCGCGCTGCGCGTCGTTTCGAGCGCGAGAGTATGGAGGCCGGCAAACGGAATGGCGCGCTCGGCCACATCGGGCTGGAGGTGCTCGAGGAGCTCTTCCGCCTGGTCGACTATCGTACCGGCCGCTTAGATCCCGCCGTCGCCACGATCGCGACGAACATCAAGCGGTCCTACAAGGCAGTCCACGCGGCGCTGAAGCGTCTGGCTGCCGCCGGTTTTCTCGAATGGATTCGCCGCACCGAGCGCACCGACAACGAGGGCGAGTACGGTCCCCAGGTACGCCAAATCTCGAATGCTTACGGCTTCCGGTTGCCCGAGCGCGTGGCGAAGATGGTTCGTCAGATCCTAGGCAACGCTCCGCCCCCCGAAGATGCCCTGTGGCGAAGGGAAGACCATGCGGCCGACACCGCCACGATGCTCGCCAGCGTTACCGCGGTGGAAGCATTCGACGCCTCGATCGACGTGGCCGGCGAACTGGGCGACGCCCTGCGCAACCTGGCGCGCGCTGTCGACAACGCGAATTTCCTAGGGGGCGAGAATCCCGGAGCCAAAGGATAAATAGGAAAGGAGTGCCCTATCGGGCACGCGTTGATTTGCGGACACAGGACCATCCGGCCAAGAATACGACCCTTCGTCGCCGAGCCGCGACAGAGGGACGAGCCGGCTTGCGCCGCCTCGAGGGCTCCCCAGCGGGGAAGCCCGGCGAGGTTCGACCGAATAATGACCGCTCTGGCTGGCTTGTCGCGGATCGAGCCGCCGCGCGACGGATCGCTCTGGCTTGCTGATAAGCTGTGATGATGCCGAAGGTGCATCAAATCGCATCGCGATCCTCCCCGCCCCGCTCCAAGGCGCGCACGACGGCACCTTGCTGCATCAAAAGGGACACAAAAAGGGGGCGGGCGAGGCGGGGGGAAAAGCGCTCGTTCTGAGGGCGCGCTCGGTGGGTGCGACCTCCGGCGGACGCAAGCCCCCCCCCCGAGCGTTGCAGCCGCTTCAACGTCAGCTTAGGCTGCAACCCATGTGCAATCTTTACCGCCTGCGAATGTCCGCCGCAGAAGTCGCCGCCCAGTTCGGCGTCGACCAGCCGGTACAAACCAACGCTGGTGAGGACGTGTACCCCGGCTACCCTGGCCTGATCGTACGCGCGGTGGATGGCACCCGAGCGATGCAGTCGATGGTCTGGGGTTTTCCGCTGCGCCTGAAGTCCATGAGCCCCACGGCAAAGCCAAAGCCCGTCAACAATATCGCGGACCTGAGCAAAGGCATGTGGGTCGGCCTGGCGCGCAAACCCGAGTGGCGATGCTTGATCCCCCTGACCGGCTTCGCAGAAGCCGAGGGCACGAAGGGATCGAAGACGCGCACTTGGTTCAGCATCAAGGATGAGCCGGTCTTTGCCTGGGCAGGTTTGTGGCGGGACAGCGCGGAGTGGGGGCCTGTCTATTCAGGCGTCATGACCGACTGCAATGAGGCGATCCGCCCGGTGCACGATCGGATGCCGGTGCTTCTGCATCGCGACGAGTATGCGACGTGGCTGGAGGGCAGCTTCGAGGAGCTTGTCGGCCTACAAGCGCGCAGCTTCCCCAACGACCTGATCGTGACGGATCGCACCGCCGCGCCTTGGGTGAAGCGGAAAGCGTCCGCCGATCAGGCAGTGCTGCTCTAGGCGCGAAAGCGGCTCACCGCACGGCGCCACTCTACGTCGGTCGGCAGCGGCAAGTTGGTAACCGTGGGCGGGTCCCGTGTGAGCTCGATCGACGTACCGCGTTTCCCACAGGTTGAGCAGCGGAGGCGAGCCCCCGCGTCGATCAGCATGCCCGGCCACTGCCGCCGCTCGAAATGCCTCCACAAAGCGGCGGCGTGGAAAACGCCCACATGTCCGCAAGCGACGCACGTCGCGCGAACCGAGCGATGGAAGGCCGCTGCCTCGAACAGTGTGCGCGGCACCTGGCCCCCATGCTCGTCGTACTGCGCCATTCAGCTTACCAGCCGCAGGCGCGGCCCCGAGACTTTTTCCGCTTTCCGCAGACCCAGGGTTGGCACCTCCGCCTGCGGCAGTACCCGCACAAGCGCACCGGGCCAGGGAGGAAACATCGCCCGGACCTTAGCGGAGAGCAGCGTCGCCGGCGGCTCGTCGATCAACAGAGTCACGTCATACCCGCACCATAGCTCCGGCGGGATCCGCCCAAGGCGATGGGTCCCCGCGAAAATCACCACCTCCGCAGGATGTAGCTCACGGCGCTCTGCGATGAACCGAGCCAGGCAAAGTGGCCGCTGTGCTGCTTTCCACGCTTCGAACTCAGCCGCCGAGGCTGTTTGCACAACGCGATGCCCCTCGACCTTGCCGACATGGATCAGCCATTCGCCATAGGGGAAGGATTCCAGCTCTATTTGCCAACGATGGGCCAGCCAATTCGTTCTCTCGATTGCGTCCATCGGGCCGATCTCAGACGCACGTTTGTTCCGCGAACAGCGTAGGCTGCACGGCGCAATCATTCAGCACCGAACGGGCTTGCAGGGCCGCGCCCACAGCTTGACGATAATGAACGGTCCTGAATCGCTCCGCTTCCTCGAAGCCCACGGGCGCCCAATCCTCGCTTGGGTAGCAGGCGTCATAAATCGCGCGCGCGGCCGCACGCAGCTGGAGATCATGCTCCATGCTCAAACTCCTGTAGCTGTCGAATCGCCGACATCTCGGCGTCAGCCCAGTTAGAACAAACATAGAACATATCGCAAGGCGGCCTTACAGCCGACATCTCGCAAACGTGCGCAAATTTCAGCGCCGCTTGCCGTCGGAGGCATCGCTCCCGCCTACCGCCGCCGGGTCACCCGCCCCCGCGTGGGGCACTGGAGTGGCCGCTTCTAGATCTGCCTTCGCACGCCCGCACGAAAAGCTGTAAAGCTCTAGTAGCGGTGTCTATCTCGTATTATTACGCGACCAGCCCCACGACCCATTGGCACGGCGATCAGAATCTAATAGCCGACAGATTGTCATCCTATATTCATCACCATTTAACCTTTATTCTCCGTACCGACTTCAAACCCTTACTCATTGTTCTCGCCAGCCTATTTATCTCATGATTGGGTCCGGGACCATTCTTAAGATCATTGAGCGTACTGTTAGCTAGCTTGACCACCTCGTGATTCGGGCCGGGAGCAAGGACATTATCTACGTAGGCAGTAGCTACCTGAGAAGCCACACTATTGCTGCCGAAGGTACCTGTGGCCAGATTCTTTAGCTCGTTTGCCCACTGTCGAAAGGCATTGTTCGGTCCAAAGCACCCCCCGGGGGTCGCAATGCCATTGCTCCAGCACTTATCTAATTCCGTCGCAGCCAGACGACCTCCAGTGCAAACCGCCCATAGCTTGGGATTGCCTCCAGTGGTTACGGCACAATCTAGTGCGACCTGCTGCTCGGGAGTGAGCTGCGGTCCAAGAGCACAAAGCGCCGCACCAGTGTAGTTCAAGCCGTTAGCCGGATTATAGTTATTTACCAGACATCCTGCATAGAGCTTCTCCTTAGCTCCCAAGTATGGAGTTGCCAGACATCCAGCCAAGGCGGGAGAGTCTTGTCCGTGCACCTCTAAACAGGATTTCACCTGCTTGAATCTATCAACCGACTGCTGAAGGTTCGAGTCGCCAGATGAGCACGCGTACGCGGAGACAGGATCATCCGAATTGCTTGCAACGCACGAGGCCAGGAGTTTGTACTTTCCTGGCAACGCCTGCTCTGCCACGCATGTCCAGAACGCCTGCTCGTTCGACGTCGATGATCTGCATTGCATGAGTTTGCTTACGTCCGGCACCGCCGGCTCCGCGAACGTTATCCCTGACTGCTGCTGCGCAGCTTCCGGATTGTCGGGCACTGCTACGTAGATGTTCTGCTGCTCTGTGCCCGGCGCAAATGTGTCGAGGGCGCCATGCCACATGCCTGGCACAACCGGCGAAGTCGGACACGGTAACCCGCCATAAACACCACAGGGAACGGGTGTCGCGCATGGGGGAAAGCCGTATGAACCACATGCAGGAGCGGTGATAAACGGCGGAGGCGGATATCCGGGCGGGATAAAAAATGGGCACGGGATACTGAAGGCTGAACCGCAGGATCTTGGAACAGGGCAGTAAGGTGTTCCCATTACTCCGCAGAAGGGCGCACCCATGGAAGGAGGTACGAACGGGCCTGAGATCTCTCCGAAGCAGGGTCCTCCGGACATACAGGACGCAAACGTGCTCTGCGATACGTTGAGGCCAGTACACATCTGCATCAACCGCTGATCGAATGCTCCGCTTTGAAAGCACTGCTGGATTTTTTGTCGCGGTGTGATTTGCGCCTCTGCCTTACCACTAAACGTAAAGCAAAATATGGCTACGACCAAAACCAAAGCTGCTCGAGCAAATATATTCACGGCCCACCCTATCTTTTGATAATTTAGCGGCAGCCAACTCCATGTCCGGGATACTTGCGCCTATGCTCCCGAGCTGCATCATCGCAACTGCGATAGTCAGGATAACTGGCGATACTATTATTTTTATGAGTTACACATCCTAGAATGTAGGTTTTACCTTCAGCGTGAACGAGAGGCAAAGCGAAGATCGCTATCATTGTGGCAGTTCTATTTAGCATACTGTCTCCCGACTAAGCAAAATACCCGCAGAATGAGATTAGCACAGGGAACTGTGAAGCGCGTGAATCTAGTTGTGTCGCAAAGGCAGCTCAGTGCCCTTGCAATCATTCACGTACGCTACATCGTCAACGCTGATACAATCGGGCAGGCCGAACACGATACTAGGCGAATCGGGCACCTGATTTCGATACAATGCAGACGTAGCTGGATCTCTGCAACTGCGCTTAAGCCGTAGCTAGGAAATCAATCCAAGCAACGAAACGACGACGGTGCTCATCGCCAGCAGCGAAAGCACTGCCACCGCCCCCAACTCTAGCTCGATCAATGTGGGAAGGCGCGGGCGCATGTTCGCGCTTTTCACGCCGATTACGATTTTTGCAATCAACAGCTCACCCGCTTTGGGCTCCTTCGATCACAAATATAGGCGGCGCTGATAGTCACCTGTCGAACACCCGGCGCTTCGCTCACCGAGAACGGGATCTTACAACTGCGCGGGATCAGGGCAGCGACGAGCTTCGGCCGATCACCGTTTTGACCCGCTCATATTTTTACAGCTGGTTCACCAGGCAAATTCAGCATCCACGAAGTAGTACAATGCTCCTGCAGCGCTCGCAGGCGGTGCAACGTTCCTCCGACGTCGCTGATCACCTTCACCTTTGGCAGAAGACGATCACAAAAAGCAGCGTCCATGCCGCACAGCTAAGCGGCGCAGCGCGCAGTAGATCGCAGGGGACGTTAGCGTGATCAACCAAGACGTCCCACTCTCAACGAGCACGGGTTACTACCTTCGAATTCGGCTGCTATCGCCAATACTTTGCTGACGTGACGATGTAGGCGCAATGCCTGAGAGGGTTTATAGGCTATGATGCTGCACCCATCGGTTTGCGCTCGCGGAAGCGGATCACCTCGCGGCCGGTCAGCTCGTTGATCTGCAGCAGCCTCACCTGCAGCGGCACGATCTCCAGCTGGAAGAACATGTCGACGGCCTGGAGCGGATTGCCGAAGCCGCTGGAGCCCTGCGCCGGCACAATGCCGAGCACCTGAGGCGGGGTTCGGTGCGCGGCGAGCACGTCGTCGCGCGTCGCGTTCTTGATGCCGAGAAACTCGTCTTTCGCACCTACCTCGGCGATCGGCAGAATCTTGAGGCTTCCCTCCTTGCCGTTCGGCGCGTGCACGAACAGGTTGCGGAAGTTGCCCGGCCCGCGCGACGCCTTGAGCGCGCCTTTCAGCGCGTCGGTGTCGTTCTGGTCGATCTCGCCGGTCGCGTAGAGAATGTACCCGGCATGGCTGCCGTTCAGATAATAGCGGCGACGGAACAGCGTGGCCGCCTCGTTCAGCAGCGCCGACTGCAGCGCGCTCAGATATTCCGGCACGCCATAGATCTCCTGGTTCACGTCCGGCTGGCGCACCTGCACCACGCTACCCGGCACGAACTCGGTCTCGTCACGGTCACCGGGCACATAGAAGAAGCGCCCCTCCTCCACCCCGCGCCGCGTGTATTTGGCAATGGCGTGATCATAGCGCAGCACGCCGCCCAGCACATTGCGGCGCTCCTCCAGATAGCCGTTGCCGAAGACGAGGAAATCCTGCGCCATCGCTTCGAATGCCGCGGTGCCGAGCAGCGGCGACGGCTCGAACGACGCGACCAGCAGGTTGCGCTTGAGCATGATGGCGCTGCTGTGGTGCGGCGAGACGCGGAACGCGCGCGCCAGGCCGTCGAGCGGCACCGGCGGCTCGTACCAGCGCCCATTGTGCCAGCATTCGGCCATGTCGAGCAGCTCGCGCCGGTTGAGCACCGGCTCCGGATCGCCGAAGCTGAACGCCAGACCGCCCGATCGGCTCGCCGATACAGTTGCGTCGTTCGCCGGCACCAAGGCCCCAGACGAGGCCGCTCCCGCTTCCTGCCGGGACATTGCCCGCGTCCGGTTCCGCTTCGCCATCGACAATCTCCATGCGCGTCTTCGGCCGCGCGCTGCCGTCCAGAGGTTCGTTGATCAGGATGTGCATCACCGCCCAGGCCAGGTCGCCGTGGCCGATATCCTCGTCGCCGCGGCTGGTCTTGAAGGTGAGCGCCCGGCCGGAGCCGGTCAGCGCCTTCTTGATGCTGAGGAAGCTCGACTGCACGTCGATCCACCCGGCATCGAACTCGATGCGGCCGCGCGCGAAGCTGTGCTGCGCCTTCATCACCATGGCCGACTTCGTCTCGAGCGAATATTCGATCTTGGTGCAGCCGCGCACCTTGTCGCGCAGCAGCTGATAGACGGCAGCACCCACGCCCATGGCGTCGATGCCGAGATAGGTGCAGTTGTACCGCGCCAGCTTGGCCTGGATGAACTCGGCCTGCGCCTGGAAATCCTGCCCGCGCAGCTGGTATTTCTCCAGCAGCCGGAACTTGCCCGACGGTCCCTCGGGCGGGAGCGCGATCACCAGAGCGGCATTGTCGCCGTTCTCGCTCTCCTGCGGATCATAGCCCGCCCACACCGCGCGCGTGCCCACGGGCCGCGCCGCCAGCAGATTGATGTCGGTCCAATCGACATGCGCGTCCACCGTCGCCTTCTGCAGCTCGTTAAACTTGAACGCCGAGAGGCTGTCGTCAACGAACTGGCACATCAGCAGATTGGCGAATTCATCCGGCGCATATTCGATGCGCAGCTCGTCCAGATCGAACAGGTCGCAGCCGCGCGCCTCCGCGTCCTCGATCGTCACGATCTGGCGCCAGATATTGTCCTCGCAAACCACGCCCGCCTTCAGCCGTGCATGGCCGGTGTCGATCGATATCCGGTTCTCCTTCTTCACCCGCCGGTTGCGGCGCTCGCCCGTCCAATAGGGGTGCGCCTGGTGGGCCACGGTCGACGGTGTGGAGAAATAGGTTTTCCGCCACTTCTTGTGCATCGCCATGCCGCTGGCGACCTTGTTCAGTTCCTCGAAGCCATAGGTCCAGAAGAACTCGTCGAAGTAGAAATTGCCGTGATAGCCCTGCGCAGTGCGGGCATTGGTCCCCAGGAAGATCAGCTGTGGCAGATCCTCGCCCTCGGGCAGCGTCTCGGCGCTGAGCACGATGGGATCGCCCTGCAGCTTCACGCCCACCCGCGCGGCGAACTGAATGATGTAGTTGCGGAAAATGTGCGCCTGGCTCTTCGAGGCGCTGAGGAAGATCATGTTGCCGCGCCCGCGCAGCGCGTCGAGCAGCGCTTCGCGTGCGAAATACCAGGTCGCGCCGATCTGGCGCGATTTCAGGATCATGCGGGTGCGCTGGTCGCGCGCGTCCCACCAATCCTGCTGATAACCGAACAGCTCGTCATGGAAGATGCGCTCCAGCTCCTCCACCTGCTCGGTGGTGAAGTGGTTGGTCTTCGCCTTCTTCTTCTCGCCCGCGTTGCGGTTGCCGACCTTCTCGTTCAGGTCGCCTTCGTGGCCGCCGGGGGCCTCATAGCGGCGGACCCGCGCCGCCGCCGTCACCGCCCGCATCAGCAGGTCGATTTCCTTGAAGTCGCCGGGGGTCTTCTTGTCCTTGTCGATCAGGCCGACGATGCGCGCCTCGATCGCGTCCTCGATCTTGGTGAGCGCGGGGGCATCATCCCAACGATCGCGCTGCCGCCACGATTCCACCGTGGCGCGCGATAGCGCCAGCTCCTCGGCGATCTGGGTGACCGTCCAATAGCGCCAGTACAGGCTGCGCGCCCTCCTGCGCGCATCCACCGGGATGGGCATCGTCGATGCGGGCAGGGGTTCGTCGGCGGGATGCATGGCGCGCCGAACCTAGCCACGCCTTCACGCGGTCGCTCAGCGGCCGACCTTGTAAAACCCCGCTTTTACAAGGCACCTCGCTTGAGAAGATGCCGGGATCCGGTCCCTGTTCGCCTGGTCAAACGCCGCACTGCCGCGATCATCAAGGGACCAGCATCGCCATGGCCAAACTCTCCAAGTATTTCCGCGCTTTCGTCGCCGGTCAGACGATCAGCGACGGCCGCACGATCACGGACGAGATGATCGACCAGGTGGTCGAGACCTTCAACCGCGACACCTATTCGCCGCGCATCAACATCGAGCATCTTGCCGGCTACAGCCCGGAACCGCCCTTCAACGGCTATGGCGACGTCGTCGCGGTGAAGGCGCAGGACGACACGTTCAAGATCGCCGGCAAGGACGAGACCCGCCGCGCGCTCTACGTGCAGGTCGAGGGCAACGACCAGCTCGTCAAGCTGTCCGCCGCCGAGCAGAAGCCCTACCCTTCCGTCGAGCTGACGCCCGACTATGCCGGTACCGGCAAGATCGGCCTGGTCGGCCTGGCCTTCACCGACACCCCCGCCAGCATCGGCACCCAGAAGCTGCAGTTCGCGCGCTCGGCGCCGGGCACGCTGTTCAGCGCCTCGACCGAGGCGGTCGCGATCGAATTCGAGGCAGGCTCGGCCGGCATCGCCGACGCGATCGTCGCCGGCTTCGCGAAGGTCGCCGACATGTTCAAGCGCTCCACCGAGGAGCCCGGCACGCCGCCGCCGCCCCCGCCGCCCCCCGCTACCCCGCCCGCGAACGACAATATGGATTTCGCCGCCTTCACCAAGGCGATCGGCGATCAGGTCGCCGCGGCGGTGAAGCCGGCGCACGACGCGATCAGTGAACTGCGCACCGAGCTGTCGACCATGAAGGGCCAGCTCGAAGACACGCCCGCCGGGTTCAGCCGCCCGCCCTCCACCGGTGCCGCGAGCCAGTTCCAGACCGACTGCTGATCGCCGCGCAGCCCCCGCACCCGCCCGCGCCTCACCCCGCACCCCCGGAGCATCCGAAATGCAGAATCAGACCCGCAAGCTGTTTAACGCCTATCTCGGGCAGATCGCCAAGCTCAACAGCCTGGACGGCGACTTCTTCTCTGCCGGCTCGACCGAGATCAAGAAATTCACCGTCACGCCGGTGATCGAGCAGCGTCTGCAGGCGAAGCTGCAGACCAGCAGCGATTTCCTCTCGCGGATCAACATCGTGCCGGTAGTTCCCCAGATGGGGGACCGCGTCGGCGTGGGTGTGGTGGGCTCGATCGCGAGCCGCACCGATACGGCCGGCGGCAATCGACGCCAGACGGTCGATCCGTTCGGCAGCGATCCGATTGACCAGTATCTCTGCAAGCAGACGAACTATGATTACCACTGGCGCTACGCCCTGCTCGACTCCTGGGCGCATCGGCCGGAATTCCAGCAGCTCTGCCGCGACGCGATCATCCTCGCCAAATCGCAGGACATCATCAAGATCGGGTTCAATGGCGTCGACGCGAAGGCGCAGACCAACCGCGCAGCCAATCCGCTGCTGCAGGACGTCAACTACGGCTGGCTCCACAAGATGCGGACCTATGCCCCCAATCGCGTGCTGTCCCATGGCGATCTGGATCAGCTCAAGGTCTATGTCTCCGAAACCGGTCCCTCGGATTACGAGAACCTCGACGCGCTCGTCTTCGACGTGATCCACAATCTGATCCATGAGGAGTTCCGCGGCGCGCCCGACCTCGTTGTGGTGGTCGGCAGCGACCTCGTTCACGACAAGTATTTCAAGATCATCACCGAAGCCGGCAACACCGCGACCGAAATGGTGGCGCGCGACGTGCTGATGTCGAGCCGCCAGCTCGGCGGCAAGCCGACGGTGCAGTTGCCGTACTTCCCGGCCAATGCGCTGCTGGTCACGAGCCTGAAGAACCTGTCCTATTACTGGCAGATCGGTTCCAGCCGCCGCAACGTTCGCGAGGAATCCGACCTCGACCGGATCGCGAACTACGAGTCGGTGAACGACGCCTTCATGGTCGAGGAATACGGCAAGGCCGCCCTGGTCGAGAACATCAAGATTGGCCCGAAGAGCTGAGGCTCTGCGTCAAGCCTGCCCGCCCTTTTCTGAACCAGCACCGGAACGCATCATGAGCCCAGCTCGCCAGCATCGTGAACGCTTCGCCCAAGCGGCCAAGCCCGATCACGCTACCCCGATCGTTGCCGCGCCCCAGGGAGAGGGCGGGCAGGACCCAGCTCTTGCGATCGTCTCCGCCAGCCCCGCGCGCCTGCATGCCCTGCAGCACGCGGCGCTGGCCACGGTCGACCGCCCCGTCGCGATCGACCCCGCGCTCGGCGACGGCCCAGACGCGCAGATCCATCTGCGCCTCGTGCACGACATGCGGCGCCTGAAGACCATTCAGTCGATTGAGAAGAAGATCGAGGCCAAGCGCGAGATGCTCCCGCCCTATCGCGATTGGGTCATGGCCCGGGTGCGTGCCGCGCGCGAGACCGGCAGGGCCGCGGGCGACGACGTGATCCCGACCATCATGGTCTGGCTGATCGACGTCGGCGAGTATCGGGGCGCGCTCGAGCTGGCGGACTATATGCTCCGCTACGATCTGCCGATGCCGGCGCGCTACCAGCGCACTACCGCTGCCCTGGTGGCGGAGGAAATCGCCACCGCCGCCGCCAGGGTGCAGGCTGCGGGGGAACGCTTCGATCTCGATGTCCTCGTCGATACCGAGATCCTGACGGCCGATGCGGACATGCACGATCAGATCCGCGCCAAGCTGTTCAAGGCGATCGGCACGGAGATGGCGCTCGATGCGGAAGCCGGAAACACCGATGCCTTCGGCACCGCGTTGGCCGCGCTGCGCCGCGCGCAGCAGCTCGACGACCGTGTCGGCGTGAAGGGTCGCATCAAGCAGATCGAAAAGGCGAGTGAAGCCGCGTCGGCACAGACCGCCACCACCACCCCGCCCGCCAAGGGCAACTGACCAGCTCGCCCCCCGGCGCTCGGGGGCGGATCGCGCGCGACGGGAGGGCCTGCGGGCTGAGGGCCGTCGCGGACCCGGTCCCCACCCCCGCTTGCCGGGGGCGCCACCCACGGAGACCAGCCCATGCTTATCATCTACATGCTGCTTGCCACCGGGTTGGCGCTCTGCACCGCTGCGGTCCTCTTCGCGTCGATCTACTTCCTCTTCGCTGAAAACATTCGCACCCGCCTGCAAACTGCCTCGGTGGTGGTTCTTGGGTCTTTCGGCTTCGTGCTGTGCATGGAAGCCGCCTCGTCGTCGGTATTGGCATGAACGGCTTCGCCTGCGGCCCCATTCTGACGCCGCCGCCTGCGGCCCCCGATGGCGCGCCGATCGTCAATGACGGCTGGTTCCCGAACGTTGATCCCGTCGACCTGCGCAAGGCTCGCCGGATCCCCGGGGACCTGCCTGCCGAGCGCCTGCGCGACGCCGTGCGCGAGGCGATGATCTGGGCAAACGACCAGCTCGAAGGCTGGCGCGCCGCGCAGACCGCCGCCAGCTTCGCCGAGGTCCCCTCTCCGCCGCTCGACGGGGCCACCCGCAACGTCGTGCTGTACCAGCTCGCCATTGGCGCCTGGACCAAGGCGCTGCTGGTGGAGCGGCAGCGCGACGTTGATCTCACCGGCGCCGGCCAGCGCAAGGTGGACGAGCTGGACGCCTCGGTCGGCGAGCTGCGCCGCGACGCGCTGCACGCGGTGCGTCGCATCCTCGGCCAGACCCGCACCAACGTCGAGCTGCTCTGATGGCGGACGTGCTCGCCGCGCGCCAGGGCGACACGCTGGACGAATTGCTGTGGCGCGAGCGCGGCCTCGGCCCCGAAGCGCTCGATGCGGTGCTCGCCGCCAATCCCGGCCTCGCCGATCGCGGTGCCGTCCTTCCGATCGGCACGCCGGTCACCCTCCCCGCCATCGCCGCCCAGGCACAGCCGGTGCGCGAAACGGTCCAGCTCTGGAGTTGACCATGGAACAGAAGATCGCGGCCATCCTCGACGCGCTTTTTGCCCTCCTCTCGGGCATCGCCCCCGGCGCGATCGGCGCGGCCGTGGGGCTTGCCTGGCGCAAGGGGCTTACGTGGCGCGAGCGCTTTACCCAGCTCGCCGTTGGCATCGTCGTGTCGTGGTTCGCAGGCCGCGCGATCGGCGCGCTGTGGACGCTCGATCCGTTCGTGCTGCAGGGCATCGCCTTCACCATCGGCATGATCGCCTTCGAGGCGACCCCGCGCTTCATTGCCGCCGCGGCCGACGTCGCTGGCACCATCCCGGCAACCCTGCGCGACCGCTTCCTTGGCAAGGGAGGCGAGCAGTGAGCTACAATCGCGACGCGCTCGCCGCCGAGCTGATCCGCGACGAGGACGAACGGCTCAAGGTCTATCGCTGCACGGCCGACAAGCGCACGATCGGCATCGGCCGCAACCTGGACGATGTGGGGATCTCGAAGGCGGAAACCGCCGCGCTCGGTATCACGGTCGCCAGCGTGATCAGCGACGGCATCACGCGCGAGCAATCGCGTGCCCTGCTCGCCAACGATATCGCCGTCTGCGAGCGCCAGCTCGACGCCAAGCTGCCCTGGTGGCGGGGGCTGTGCGACGTGCGCCAGCGCGTGCTGCTCAACATGTGCTTCAATCTCGGCATCAACCGCCTGCTCGGGTTCAAGAACACGCTCGCGAAGATGCAGCGCGGTGACTTCGCCGGTGCCGCCGCCGGGATGCGCGCGTCGCTCTGGGCGCGCCAGGTCGGCGCGCGCTCCACCCGCCTCGCGGCAATGATGGAAAAGGGAACCGCATGATCAGCCTGATCACCGGCGCCTTTCGGGCGCTGCACAAATGGGCGGGCAATAGCTGGCTGGTGCTGATCGCCATGGGCATCGCCACCGCCTGCCTCTACGTCGACACCCGCCGCACCCGCGCCGATCGCGATGCCTGGGCCAGCTGGGCACGCGAGACCTGCGCGCATGCCGGCGCCGGGACGGACGCCGCCACGATCGAGCGCAAGGATGCCGCCGGCCGCACCCACAAGGTGCGGATGCCCCGCGGCGCGGTCTGCCGCGAAGCGGTGCAGGATCTGGCGAAGTTCCGCGCCGACACCCTTGCCGCCACTGCCCGCGTGCTCGGCGCCGCCGCAGCCGAACGCGAAGCGAAGTCGAGCCGCGATCTCGTCGCCGCTCGAGTTGAGACCGGGAACCGGGCCGCCGCCCTCACCACCATGGAGAAAGCCGATGCGCAGATCCGCGATGACGATCGTGTTGATGGCAACTGGTTTGCTGCTCTCAACCGCCTTGGTGGGCTGCAGCCGCCCGATTGAGCACCGCCCGGCGGAGGTGATCGCCCTTCCCGTGAAGGACACCCCGCCCGCCGATCTGCTTGCCTGCCCGACAGCGCCCACCGCCTTCCCGACCGATCAGGTCGCCACCCTTCCCCCGCCGCTGCGCGCCGCCCTCCGCGCGCTGGTGATCCATGATCGCGACCAGCGCGTCCGCTTCCGGCGCCTGGTCGACTGGATCGCCCCTGGAACCTGCACGCCCGAACCGGAGACCCGCTGAATGAGCAAAGCCGCCACCGCCGAACTGCAGCAGTCCCAGCTTGATGCCATTGCTGCCCAGGGCGCTGCGATCGACGTGGTGCCGATTGTCCAGGGCACGCCGCTTCCCGCTCCGTCGCGCGCAATCCGCTGCCTCGGGACGGGCGGCACCATTCGAGTTCTCATGGCCTCCGGCGAACAGCGCGATAGCAAAATCGCCGCGGATCAGGTGCTCCCATGGTCGATCACCAAGGTGATCACCGCAGGGACCACCGCGACGCAGCTGGAGGCGTGGCTGTGAAGCTGGGCCTTGGCCTCTCGCCGATCATATTCGCGCTGAAGGGCGCTGTTGTCGCGCTCCTGTCCCGCACGGTCGATCGCACCACCAAGACGACGGATTCCACCCTTTATACGACCGACAGGAGCTGAGCGATGGCGCGCGCAATCATCGGCGTTGGCGACAGGCCCAACGACAACAAGGGCGACACTGATCGCGACGCCTGGATCAAGGCGAACGGCAATTTCGAAGAGCTCTACGCCGGTCGTCTGGCATTGCTGGTCAAGACTGCGGATTACGTCCTGGCCGTCGCGGATGTCGGCCAACTGCTGGTCGCCGATGCCAGCGCGGGTGCCATGCTGTGCACCCTTCCAACCGCCGGCTTCAAAGCCGGCGACCGGCTTTGGATCCGCAAGTTCGATGCGAGCGCGAACCGCGTTACCGTCCGTTCCGGCGCAATCGATCTGGCATGGCTCTCCGCCCGCAACGATAGCGTCAGCCTGCTGTGGACCGGTAGTGCTTGGCTGCCGATGCACTGGAACATTGCGCCGCTGAGGTTCGTCATCACCGGCTCTGGATCCGCCGCCAGCGTCAAGCCGCCGCTTGCAACGTCCTTCGACGCGATGCTGATCGGCGGCGGCGGCGGCGGTGGCAGCGGACGGTGCGGCGCGCTCTCCACCATTCGTACCGGCGGCGGCGGCGGTGCGGCAGGTGCCGTCCATTATGGCAGCTACCCTGCGAGCATCCACGGCACGACCGAGCAGATAACGATCGGTGCCGGCGGCGCTCGGGGGGCTGGTGTGGGCACGGCGGCCGCGAACGGGAATTCTGGAACAGCGGGCGGCACGACATTGCTGGGCACTTTCGCCCGCGCAGATGGGGGCGCGGGAGGAGCGGCTGGCAGCGGAGCCAATGGTGCCGCGGCTGTGGCGAGCCCCAATGGAACCTTTGGCACCTCCGGTAACGGCTCCGCCGCGACCTCGAGTGCGACCCCGGCACCGGGCGGCAGCGGCGCTGCTGGCGGTGGCGGCGCGGGCGGCAGCATGGATGCCAGCAATGTCATCCGATCAGCAGCGTCCGGTGGTGCTGGGTCTGGCAGCGCGGTCAGCGGAACAGCTGCCGGCGCGAATGGCATATCGTCTGCCCCTACCGGGGGCGCTGGCACATCGGTGGTCGACACCATCGCCCAGACAGCCGGCGGCGGCGGCGGCGGCGGCGCGGCGCTGACCGGTGCAACGGGCGCTGCCGGAGGATCCGGCGGTACGCCGGGCGGTGGCGGCGGTGGTGGCGGCGCGTGCGACGTCGGCTTCGTTTCGGGCGCAGGTGGGGACGGCGGGCGCGGCGAAGCGCGCGTCATTTGGTATTTCTGAGGGAGCCTCATCGTGGCTGTGTATCTGGTAGTCGACGACAGCGACAATGTGGTCAACCGCGTCGAATGGGATGGGGTCACACCCTATGATCCTTCCCCCATCTTTGGCGAGAAAGCGCGCCTCGTGCCCGAACCGCAAACGTCGGTAGGTGAGCATGAACAAGCCCGATAGTCTCCGCTGCGTGCTGCTCGCCCATGTGCCGCAGCTGCGCGACGATCCCTCGAAGCTCAGCCTGTTCGTCGACAAGGGCCGCGTTGCAGCGCGGCCCGGATCACTGGCGTTCGAATATCGCTACACGCTCAACCTGGTCGTGCAGGACTATGCGGGGTCGATCGACGGTTTGATGGTTCCGATCCTTGCATGGATCTCCGAAGCGCAGCCGGATCTGCTGCAGGCCAACCCCCAGGAGCCCTTCCGCTTCGAGTCCGAACTCCTGAGCGCCGAGGCGGCAGACGTGTCGGTCTGGATCGAGCTGAGCGAGATCGTGATCGTGCAGCCGCTCGAAACCGGAGGCTTCACCACCAGCCATCCCGAGCAGGCCCCGCTCGCCGATGCCTTCGATGGCGTCGGCTGCGTATCGCTGCTGCAACTGCTCCTGCGCGATGTTCCCGCAGACGATACCCGGCTTGTGGCTGAGCACGTCGGATGAGCGACGATCTGGCCGAAGTGGAACGGATTGCAGGCGCGCTGCTGCGGAGCATCGCGCCCGCCGAGCGCCGCCGCCTGCTGCGGGCGATGGCGAAGGATCTGCAGCGTTCAGAGTCGGCCCGCATCGGTCGCCAGCAAAATCCGGATGGAACCGGCTTCGCGCCCCGCAAGAAGAAGGTGCCCCCGCGCCCCGGCAACTATGCGGTGAAGTTCCTGTACCCCAAAGGAGCGCCGGAGCCGCGCCTGGTTCTCATGAAAAGCTGGGTGCACGAAGGCAATCTGCTCACTGGCTTCGACATCGAGGCGGGCGGCATCCGCAGCTTCTTCTGGGACAAGGTGGACCGATGGCTACCGCTCGAGTCGGACGAACAGAACAAGGGTGCGGGCAAGTTCCGGCGCAAGGGCAGCATCCGCCGCACCGCCATGTTCCGCAAGCTGCGGAACGGCCGGAACCTGCGCGCCGGGGCCACCGATCGCGAGGCATGGATCGGGTTTGCGGGGCGCGTGTCGGAGATCGCAAGCGTGTCGCAGGAGGGGCTGATGGATCGCCCGGCAGCCAAGGCGAAGCCGGTGCGTTATGCCAGACGTAAGTTGATTGAAATCAACGAAAATGAGACCGGTCTCATTCTCGAGAGTCTGTTATATCACCTCAGCTTTTCGACAGAATGGCGCTGACGAGGTCGCATTCTTTTATACCCACCCACCGCAAAAAATCCGAGACTTAAGAAGGCCCAAGTTTCGGTCTCTGGTACTGCGGAATGAACCGACAATGTACTTAGAGATGCCCGCCCCTGTGGCAAGCTTGCCCCTATGACGACATCCTTCCGAATATAGTAATCTTCCGTTTGAAGATACAAAAAAACTCCGGATAATACATCAAAATTCAAACTTTTTCCATCCGCTTTGATTAAAGAATACTGCTCGTGAGACAAACTTGCAGTACTTCGGGATTCTATAGAAAATCCGAATTTTTCGTTAGGTTTGATTGATGGGTCGCTTAAAAAGTCGAAAGCAAACGCGCTACCACAACCACTACAACCGCCCTCAAACTGCTCAAAATTCGATTCGTTAAATATCCTCATGATTACACGATAACTCGTGTCGAAACTGAAATATGCGTTCGCTATCGAATACTCTATGTGCACGGGTGGATTGTAGTGCAAAGAGTCGTACAACCACCCTAAATATTGATCCCCTAAAATAGATGAATCAAATTTAAAACTTCCTTTTATCGGAAGAGAAAAGTCCACTTTACTAGTGCCTTCGTCGATAATGAATCCAGAGAAACTTCCAATCAGTATTGTCGATTTTGCAGGAATTTGGACGGCAAAAATTAGTGCAAATACAATAGAGATAATTTTCTTGAGCAGCAGCCCTCGAATCCCCATCATCCCACACCCCCATGTTTGCATGCCTGCCTATTGGTGATATATAGATATCACAAATCAGTTTTTGATAGCGCCAAAGCACAATACTAAAGGGAACAACGATAATTATATTAGATACGCTTTACAATTTCCATTAAAAATTGCCGATAAGAATCAATAATTAACGATCATTTCGCAAATTACAGATCGTGGTCATGAAAAGCTTGGGAGCCCCGGGGGGAGCTCGAAGAAGCGAAATGCGGCGGTCGGCTTGGTAGATACCCCCTAAGGTCTAGACGGGGGGCTGTAGCCGCAGCGGGTCTTCAGCATCATCGGTACGGAGACCGTCACGATGTTCATCTGCTGCTGCGCCACCTGAGCCCCTGACCTTGTAAACCGCGCTTTTACAAGCCCCGCCGCTGGCCCCTTCAGCCATGCGCCCGCGACATGGGCGCCATGGCCGACACCTCCGTCACCTTCACCGCGGTCGATCTTTCGCGCCTGCCCGCGCCGAACGTGATCGAGCCGCTGCGCTTCGAGCAGATCTATGGCGAGATGCTCGCCAGCCTGCAGGCGCTGCTGCCCAGCTTTGATGCAACCGTGGAATCCGATCCGGCGGTGATGCTGCTGCGAGTCTGCGCCTATCGCGAGCTGCTGCTGCGCGGTCGGATCAACGACGCGGCGAAAGCGGTGATGCCGGCCTTCGCCACTGGCACCGATCTCGATCACCTGGCCGCGTTGATGTCGGTCACCCGGCTAGAGCTCGATCCCGGTGATCCGGCGAACAACGTGCCGCCGACCTATGAGAGCGACACGGCGCTGCGCGCGCGTCTGGTCCTCGCGCCCGAGGGGTTCTCGGTGGCGGGGCCGGAGGGGGCGTATATTTTCCACGCCCGTTCGGCCGATGGGGACGTGCTCGACGCGAGCGCGACCAGCCCTGCGCCCGGGCAGGTGCTCGTCACCATCCTGTCGCGACTGGGCAACGGCACCCCCGCGCCGGATCTACTCGCCAAGGTGGCAGCGCACGTATCGGCCGAGACGGTGCGGCCGCTCACCGACGCGGTGATGGTGCAGTCTGCGACGATCCTGCCCTATCAGATCACCGCCTCGCTCACGACATTCAGCGGCCCGGATGGCTCGATCGTCCTCGCCGAGGCGCAGCGGCGGGTGCAGGAATATCGCGAACGCCAGCACCGCCTGGGCGTCGATATCACGCGATCGGGCATTTTCGCCGCCTTGCATGTCGAAGGCGTGCAGAATGTCGTGCTGTCTGCGCCCGCCGCCGACATCATCGTCGACCGCACCCAGGCCGCCTACTGCACCGGCATCGCCCTCACCTATGCCGGCACCGGCGAATGACCGGGAGCCTGCTGCCCCCGAATGTCACGGCGCTCGAACGCGCGATCGAGGCCGCGACGGCGCGCATGGGCGACGTGCCCGCGCCGCTGCGCTCCCTCGTCGATCCGGACACCTGCCCGCTCCCCCTCCTCCCCTATCTGGCGTGGGCCGTCTCCATCGACGCATGGTCGAGCGACTGGCCCGAGCCGGTGAAGCGCGCCCGCGTGCGCCGCGCGATCGAGATCCAGCGACGCAAGGGCACCGCGTCATCGGTTCGGGCGGTGGTCGAATCGTTCGGCGGCTCCGTCGCGCTGCGCGAATGGTGGCAGCTCGATCCGCCCGGCCCGCCGCACACCTTCACCATGGCGGTGGAGCTGAGCGGCAATGACGGCGCGCCCGCCACCTCCGCCTTTGCCGATGCCGTGATCAACGAAGTCCGCCGCACCAAGCCGGTGCGCTCGCATTTCACCTTCACCCAGGGGCTCCGCTTCACCGGCGCAACCGGCCTGATCGCCGTTGCGCGCCCCGTCCTGTTCACCCGCCTTCAATTCGACGCCTGATCGGAGCCTGCGATGCCGCTTACCATCACCGTCACCAATGCCGGCCGCGCTGCGCTGGTCAACGCCGCCAGGGACGGCACCAACGCTGTTCGCATCGCCTCGGTCGGTGTCTCGGCGGCATCCTTCAATCTCGGCGCCGGCAGCACCAGCATGCCCGGGGAGATCAAGCGTATCGTCACAATCGCGGGCGATGCAGTGGCGGCCGATACCCTCCACGTCACCGTTCGGGACGAGAGCAGTGCCGCCTATACGGTGCGCTCACTCGCCCTCTATCTTGCCGATGGCACGATGTTCGCGGCCTATACCCAGGCATCGCCGCTCGTCGAAAAATCGGCGCAGGCGATGCTGCTGCTCGCCCTGGACGTGCGCTTTGCCGACATCGCCGCGACCAGCCTCACCTTTGGCGCCACGAATTTCCTCAACCCACCCGCCACCACCGAGGCGCTGGGGGTGGTGGAGCTGGCGACCGACGCGGAAGCCAATGCCGGTACGGACGATCGCCGCGCCATCACGCCGAAGAGCCTGAATTTCACGCTATCGACCCGGCTTTCGGCCTGGGGCACCGACATCTGGCGCGCGAGCAATGACGGCGCGGGCTCGGGCATGGATGCGGATCTGCTCGATGGGCAGCAGGGCAGCTATTACGCCAACATCCCGGCTAGGCTCGGCTACCCCCCCGCGAACCGCGCGGGCGACACGTTTACCGGCAATATCGCGATCTCCAACGGGGTGTCCCCCGTCTTCTTCTTCGAGACCCCAACAGCGGCGGAGGCGGTCATCCGCTTCCAGCGGAATAGTCGGGCGCGCTGGGACACCAAGATGAGCGCTGCCGCCGAAACCGGCGCCAACAACGGGAGCGACTTTCTGATCAACCGCTATGATGATGGCGGTAACTACCTCGACACGCCCTTCGCGATCAGTCGCGGAAGTGGCGATATGTTCAGCCGGAACGGCAAGGTGTGGCATTCCGGCAACGATGGGGCCGGGTCCGGACTCGACGCTGATCTGCTCAACGGCCAAGGCAGCAGCTTCTATACCAACATCGTCGCGCGCCTGGGGTACACGCCCCTCAATCGGGGTGGCGATATGGCGACCGGTCGCCTTCTTTTCAGCGCGGGAGCTGCTGGCAACAGCGGGATCGCAGGATCAGCCGGCGATCGTAGCGAGATCGAGGTCCGCGCCAATGGCGTGGGCGCCGCCCTGATGTCCTTCCACCGGCCCGGCGCCTTCGCCACCTATCTCGGGCTCGACACCGATAATGCGCTCAAGATCGGCGGCTGGAGCCTCGGCGCAAATGCATACACGATCTGGCACGCTGGGAATGATGGAGCTGGCTCCGGCCTCGACGCCGATCTGCTAGATGGTCAGGAAGGCAGCTACTACACCAACATTCCCGCGCGGCTCGGCTACACCCCCGCGAGCCGCACCGGCGATGCATTCACCGGCAATGTCGGCATCACCAACGGCTCAATCCTCTATCACGAGGCTGGTGTAGGCAACTACGGCCTGAACCGCTTCCAGCGGCAGAACCGTCCGCGTTGGGACTTGGGCATGGCAAATGACAGCGAGACCGGCGGAAACGCCGGGTCTAGCTTCTACATCAGCCGATTCGACGATGCCGGTACCAACATCGGCACCGTCCTGCTGATTGATCGGGCATCAGGCGAAGTCCGCTTGCTCGGTCAGCGCGCCTGGCATGCTGGGAACGACGGTGCCGGCTCAGGCTTGGATGCAGATCTGCTCGATGGCCTGGATAGCAGCTACTACACCAACATCGTCGCACGGCTAGGCTATGTGCCGATGAACAGCGCTGGAGATCGTGCGACCGGGAAGCTGGTCTTCAACGCGAACGCGGCCGGTGATGCGGCGATGGGGGGAAGCGCGAGCGATCGTGGCGAGATCGAAATCCGCGGCAACGGGGTCGGCGCTGCCATCATGTCATTCCATCGGCCTGGTGCGCACGCTGCCTATCTTGGTCTCGATACCGATAATCGGTTGAAGGTTGGCGGATGGAGCTTGGGAAGCGATGCTTACACCATCTGGCACATCGGCAATGATGGATCCGGCTCGGGCCTCGACGCGGACCTGCTCGACGGCCGCCATGCATCGGACTTCGCCCTCAACGCTTCCTTAGGCGATGTCTGGCGAGCGTCGAACGATGGTGCCGGCTCGGGCCTCGATGCCGATCTCCTCGACGGCCAGGACGGCAGCTACTACGCCAACATTAAGGCGCGGCTGGGTTATTCGCCGCTGAATAGCGCTGGCGATCGTGCGACCGGAAAGCTGGTCTTTAATGCGGACGCTGCGGGCAATGGCGGCATGGCAGGGAGCGCAGGCGATCGTGGCGAGGTGGAGGTGCGCGGAAACGGCACCGGCGCCGCGATGATGTCCTTCCACCGGCCCGGCGGCTTCGCCTCCTATTTTGGCCTGGATGTCGATAATAAGTTCAAGGTCGGGGGGTGGAGCTTCGGTAACGACGTGTTCACGCTTTGGCATGTCGGCAATGACGGTGCCGGCTCCGGCCTCGACGCGGATCTGCTCGACGGCCGCCAGGCATCGGACTTCGTGCTGCAGAGCGATGGCGCCCGTTTCGGCTCCAACGCGAACGGTTATTGGGAGCGCCGCCCCAACGGCGTCATCGAGCAATGGGGCACGATCAACGGCCCGTTCACCGAAGGGCAGCAGTCCGTCACCTTCCCGATCCCGTTCACCAATGCGGACTCGGTCAACATCTCGGCGACTGGCGTGAACAGCTTCGCGAACAACCGCTACGACATCACCATCCAGCGCGTCTCCCGCTCGACGGACGGCTGCTCGCTGATGGTCCAGTACACCGCCGCCTCGACCTCGATCAATCAGATCGACGCCATCGACTGGCGCGCCGTGGGCGTTTGAAATGGAGGAAGCAGCTATGAAATGGACGATCAACAGCGTCGGCACCGGTACCGTAAACGTGACATTCGAGCATGGTGGCGTGACCCATACCCGCGACGTGAACACGGTACTGAACGCTAAGGGCAAATATGATGCCGCCGGGACCGAAGCCCGCATTGCCGACGTCGCCGCGGGCGTCGAGGTGAAGATTGCGGCCGGCGCCATCACCAATCCGCCCCCGGCAGCGGAGGCGGCCCCCGCCGCAGCGAAATAGGGCAGACTTGTAAACCGGGCTTTTACAAACCCACACCCGCGCACGATCCCGGTGCCGGCGGCACAGTCTGGCACCGTGAGCGACCTCAACGATCCCCGCCGCCTGATCGGCAACCTGATGCGCCTGGGCACGATCGACAGCCTCGATCTTGCCCAGGGCACGGTGCGCGTCCGCGTGGGCGACCTCCTCACCGGCGACATACCCTTCGCAGCCCCGCGCGCGGGCGCCGTGCGGATCTGGTCACCCCCCAGCGTCGGCGAGCAGGTGCTGCTCTTCTGCCCGGAAGGCGATGTCGAGGCCGGCATCATCCTGGGCGCCCTGTTCAGCGACGCGCATCCCGCCCCCGCCAGCGACACGTCGTGCCTGATCGACTTTCCCGATGGCACCCGGCTCATCTATGACGGGCAGCGCCACAAGCTCACCATCGCGATCGGCGCCGGTGGCTCGGCGGAGATTTCCGCCCCTGGCGGTCTCACCCTCAACACCGATGTGACGCTCAACGGCAAGCTGGACGCGACCGGCAAGATCACCAGCGCGAGCGACGTGGTCGCCGCCGGCAAGAGCCTGACCGGTCACAAGCATCTGCAGGTGCAGCCCGGCGGCGGCGTCTCGGGCGCTCCGCAATGAGGGGCATGGATGCCGCCACGGGAAAGCCGCTCGACGGCGATGCGCACCTCGGGCAGTCGGTCGGCCGCGTGCTCAGCACCCCGATCGGCTCGGTGCCCTGCCTGCGCGAGTTCGGCTCGCTGCTGCCGGAGCTGGTCGACCAGCCCGCCAACCCCGCCAGCCGGATCCGGATCTTCGCGGCGACCGCATTGGCGCTCAAGCGCTGGGAACCGCGGATCAAGGTCACCCGCGTCGGCCTGGAACAGCCGGCGCCGGGCAAGGCCATCGTGATCGTCGAAGGCATCCGTACCGACCAGCCTCGCGCCACCCTGCGCACCCGCCTCACCGTGCCGCTCGCGTCCCGCGGCGGCCTCACCGTCTACGCATAGGAGACCGCCCATGGCATTTCAGCACGGCATCAATCTCACCGAAGTCAGCACCGGCACGCGCAGCCTGGTTGCCGCCGCGACGGCAGTGATCGGCATGGTGGTCACCGCGCCCGCTGCCAAGGCCGAAGCCTTCCCGCTCAACAAGGCGGTGCTCGTGACCGATCCGGAAGCGGCGCTCGGCAATGCTGGCGCCACCGGCACGCTGCCCAATGCGCTGCGCGCCATTGCCGACCAGGTCCGCTGCCCGATCGTCATCGTCCGCGTGGCCGAGGGCGCCAATGCCGGCGAGCTGGGCGCCAATGTTATCGGCACCACCAACGCCCAGGGCATCAAGGCCGGCATGCAGGCCCTGCTCGCCGCCGAGGCACAGCTCGGCGTGAAGCCGCGTATCCTCGGTTGCCCCGGCCTCGATACCCAGGCCGTCACCACGGCGCTGGTCGTGGTGGCGAAGAAGCTGCGCGCCATGGTCTATGCCGCGGCGATCGGCAGCGACATCAGCGCGGCCAAAGGGTACCGGGCGAACTTCACCGCGCGCGAGCTGATGCTCGTCTATCCCGATTTCTATGCCACCGATGCGACCAGTGGCGCGCCCGTGGTGAGCTACGGTGTTGCCCGCGCGCTCGGCCTGCGCGCGCGGATCGACCTTGAGCAGGGCTTTCACAAGACGATCAGCAACGTCGCGGTCGACGGCGTGATCGGGCTGACCAAGGACATCCAGTTCGACATTCAGGATTCCGGCTGCGAGGCCAATCTGCTGAACGAGTCGCAGGTATGTGCGCTGGTGCGTGCCGGCGGCGGCTTCCGCATCTGGGGCTCGCGCACCTGCTCGGGCGAGCCGCTCTTCGCCTTCGAGAGCGCGGCGCGCACCGCGCAGGTGCTGCTCGACACCATCGGCAACGGCATGATGTGGGCGATCGACAAGCCGCTGCGCCCCAGCCTCGCCAAGGACATCGTCGAGACGATCAACGGCGAGCTGCGCCAGATGACGCTGGCCGGCCAGATCCTCGGCGGCAAGGCGTGGTTCGATGCGACCCGCAACCCGACCGATCAGCTCAAGGCCGGCAAGCTGACCATCGACTATGATTACACGCCGGTGCCGCCGCTCGAAGCGCTCGGCCTCAACCAGCGGATCACCGACAGCTATTTCGCCGATTTCGCGGCCGCCGTCGCCGCCTGATCGCCCCCTTCCCGCTCCCGTCTCGAAAGGCTGAACCATGGCCCTCCCCCGCAAGCTGAAAGACATGAACCTGTTCTCGGAAGGGAACGAGTATAAGGGCACCGCCAGCAGCGTCACCCTGCCCAAGCTGGCCCGCAAGCTCGAAGAGTATCGCGGTGCCGGTATGGACGGCACGGTCAAGCTCGACATGGGCGCCGAGCCGATGGAGATGGAATTCACCCTCGGCGGCCCGGATCTGTCCATCCTGCGCCAGTACGCGCTGCCGGGCCTGGCCGGCACCTATCTCCGCTTCTCCGGCGCCTGGCAGCAGGAAGACACCGGCACGGTCGACACGATCGAGATCATCGTGCGCGGCCGGTACGAGGAGCTGGACTTCGGCGAAGCCAAGATGGGCGAAGGCGGCGAGTTCAAATGCAAGTTCGCCCTCGTCTATTACCGGCTCGACTGGAACGGGCAGGAAGCCATCGAGATCGATGTGCTGGCCGGCGTGCACCGCGTCGCGGGCGTCGACCGCCTGGCCGAGATCACCGCCGCGGTCTCCTGATCCGCGCGCCGCTCCCTTCCCCTAATCGAAAGGCTTTACCATGTCCGCAATCACCAGCAGCTTCATCCTGGACGAAGCGATCACCGTCGGAGGCGAGGAGAAGATCGCCGCCGGCACCACCATCACCGTGCGCAAGCCCGGCTCGGGCGAGCTGCGCGGCCTGGCGCTGCAGAACCTGCTGCAGCTCGATGTCGCTTCGCTGCAGACGCTCGCGCCCCGCATCACCGCGCCGGTGCTGCTCAAGCCGTTCGTGGACGCCATGGCGCCGAGCGACCTTCTTCAGTTCGGCACCGAGGTGGTCGATTTTTTGCTGCCGAAGGCGGCGAAGCCGGCCTCCCCAACGACGTAGAAGACGTGATGGCAGACGTGGCGGCGGTCTTTCACTGGCAGCCGCCCGTCATGGACAGCATGAGCGTGTCCCAGCTGATGGGCTGGCACGCCCGCGCGATCGAGCGGCTGAAGGCCCTCAACGGCATCGAGGACTGAGATGGACCGCAACCTGCGCATCCGCATGGTACTGGAAGCCGGCGACAAGGTATCCCGGCCGCTGCGCGACATTGCGGGCGGCTCGGGCCGCGCCTCCCGCGCGCTGCAGCAGACCCGCGACCAGCTCGCCGGCCTCAACCGCGCCCAGAATGACGTGGCCGCGTTCCGATCGCTCAAGACCGGCCTGCGCGACACCGAGCAGCAGCTCGCCGCCGCCCGCACCCGCGTGGCCGAGCTGGCGCGCCACATTCAGGCGGCCGAGAACCCGACGCGCAAGCTCGCCCGCGACTTCGAGGCCGCCAAGCGCTCCGCCGCCGAACTGAAAACCCGCCACGAAAGCGAAAGCGCCGAGCTGCAGCGCCTGCGCACCCGCATGCGCGAAGCGGGCCTCGGCGCCGGCGGCCTGGTGCAGCACGAGCGCAACCTCCGCCAGGCCATCGCCCGCACCAATGACGAACTGGTCGAGCAGACCCGCCGGCTGCAGCATTCCAGCGACCGTGCCCGCCGCATGTCGGCCGCGCGCGAGCGCTTCGGCGCGGCGCAGGGTACCGCCGCCGGCATGGCGGCCAGCGGCTTTTCCGCGATCGAGACCGGCCGCGCGCTTGGCACGCCGCTGGTGGGCGCCGTCGTCGCCGCGCAGCAGTTCGAATCGGGCATGACGGACATCGCCCAGAAGGCGGACCTCACCCGCGCCAAGGCCGCGCAGATGGGCGAAGGGCTGCTCGCCGCCGCCCGCGCCGCCAACCAGCTGCCCGAGAGCCTGCAGCAGGGCGTCGACGTGCTGAGCGGCTTCGGCCTCGATCCCACCAAGGCGGTGCAGATGATCACGCCGATCGGCCGCGCTGCAACCGCCTACAAGGCGGAGATCGCCGACCTGGCCGCCGCCAGCTTCGCCAATCTCGACAACCTCAAGGTGCCTATCGAGCAGACTGCCCGCGCGATCGACGTGATGGCCGCCGCCGGCAAGGCCGGCGCCTTCGAGATGAAGGACATGGCGCAGTATTTCCCCACGCTGAGCGCCGGCTATCAGGCGCTCGGGCAGAAGGGCGTCGGCGCCGTCGCGGATCTGTCCGCCGCGCTCCAGATCGCGCGCAAGGGTGCGGGCGATTCCGCCACGGCCGCGACCAACGTCGCCAACGTGCTGCAGAAGATCAGCTCGCCCGCGACCGTCCGCGCGTTCGACAAAATGGGCGTCGATCTGCCCAAGGCGCTGAAGAAGCTATACGCCGAGGGCAAGACGCCGCTCGAAGCCATTGCCGAGCTGACCAACAAGACGCTCAAGGGCGACATGTCGAAGCTGGGCAACCTGTTCGAGGATGCCCAGGTGCAGCAGGGCCTGCGCCCGCTGATCGCCAACATGGAGGAATATCGCCGCATCCGCGCCCAGGCGCTGGCGGCAGGCGGCACCACCGACCGCGACTTCGCCGAGCGCATGAAGGACTCGGCCGAGCAGACCAGGCGGCTGCAGGTAAGCGGCACGGCACTCGCCGTCACGCTCGGCGCCAAGCTGCTGCCCACCGTCAACGCCGTGCTGGAGCGGGCAAATGCCTTCACCGATCGCGTGATCCAGTGGACCGCCGCCAATCCCGGCCTGGCGCGGTCGCTGGCCGTGGGCGCCGCAGCCTTCGCGGCGCTGTTCCTGGTGCTCGGCGGCGGCGCGATCCTGATCGCCGGCCTGGTTGCGCCGTTCGCCGCCCTGTCCGCAACGGCGACCCTGCTCGGCGTGGGCATGCTGCCGCTGATCGGCATTGTCGGGGGCGTTGTGCTGGGCGTGGTGGCGCTCGGCGCCGCGGCCTATGCGATCTATGCCAATTGGGGCGCGATCTCCACATGGTTCGCCGGGCTGTGGGAGGGGATCAAATCCGCGACCTGGTCGGCCATCCAGTTCGTCGGCCGGATACTGCTCAATTTCACGCCGCAGGGGCTGCTGGTGCAGGGCTTCATGGCGCTGCTCGTGTGGATGCGCGGGCCGCTGGGGCAGCAGATGATTACGGCCGGCGGCGACATCGTGCGCGGCATCATCACCGGCATTTCCGGCATGCTCGGGCGGCTCAAGGATACCATCGTGAATGCCGCGTCGGCGGCGGCGAGCTGGTTCAAGAGCAAGCTGGGCATCCACTCGCCTTCCCGCGTATTCGCCTCGTTCGGCGGGTTCATGATGCAGGGGCTCGATCAGGGCCTCGCTCGCGATCAGGACAGGCCCGTCGAGCGGATCGACCGGCTGGCCGGCAGCATAACCGCAGCCATGGCCCGCGCCCGGGCACCATTGCCGCCGCCGCTGCAGACGGCAACGCCCGCCAGGGTGCAGGTGCCGGTGCCCGAAACCCTGAACGTGGCGGCGCCCGCCCTCCCCGCGCTCAAGCTGGCGCCTATGGTGCAGATCGCGGTGCCCACCGAGCTGCAGCTAGCGACGCCCGCAGTCTCCGCGCGCAACCTGCCGCCGACTGCGGCGCCTGACAGGCGCGACCCGGCCCCCGAGAGGCTCGACCGGATCACGGCGCAGATCGCCGCGTTCGTAGGGCGGACGCAGATCGGAACGATGGAGCGCCTTGCCAGCGCCATCGCGACCGGCAGCGCGGCCCTGGCGGCCGGAACGGCGGCGGCGCAGCCGGTGCCGGCGACAGCGCCGCGCGCCGCCGCCCCCGCGCCTGCCGAGGCGATCTCGCTCACGATCGCGCCGGGGGCGATCATCATCCAGCAGCAACCCGGCCAGGACGAACGCGCCCTGGCGCGCCTGGTGCGCGAGCAGCTCGAGGAATTGCTCCGCCGCCGTGCGGCCGCCGCGCGCCGCGGCTCCATGGCCGATCGACCGGACGGAGATGATCTGTGAAGCTGCTCAGCCTGGGCATGTTCGTCTTTGCGATCGATACGCTCTCCTATGACGAGCTGCAGCGAAAGCGTGCCTGGCACTTCGCTGGCAATGGCCGCGTGGGTGCGAAGGACGCTATCCAGTTCACCGGCGCCGCCCTGGAGACGGTCACGCTATCCGGCAGCGCCCATATCGAGCTGGCGGACGGCCGCGTATCGCTCGACAAGCTGATCGAGATGGCGGCCGAGGGCGAGGACTGGCCGCTGGTCGATGGTCTGGGCAACGTGCTCGGCAATTTCGTAATCACCGCGATCGACGAACGACACCGGCATTTTCTGCCCGACGGCCGGCCCCGGCAGATCGACTTCGGCATTGATCTGCTCGAGTCTCCGGACATTGCCGCATGACGCCAACGCCCGATTTTCGCATCACGCTCGACGGCAAGGATCTCTCGCCGCAGATCCGGCCACGACTGATCAGCCTGACGATCACCGAAAAGCGCGGCGGCGATGCCGACCAGCTCGACCTGGTGCTCGACGACAGCGACGGCAAGCTCGCGCTGCCACCGGAGGGCGCGGTGCTCGCCGTCGAGCTGGGCTGGAAGGCCGGCACCGGGGTGGCGATCGGCCTCGTCGACAAGGGCCGGTTCAAGGTGGACGAGGTGGAGCATTCCGGGCCGCCCGACACCCTCGTCATCAAAGCCAGCGCCGCGGACTTCGCCAGCAGTCTCACCACCCGCCGCGAGCAGAGCTGGCACGCCACGACGATCGGCGCCGTCGTGCAGGCCCTAGCCGGCCGAAACAAGCTGGAAGCGCGCTGCGCGCCCCCCTTGGCATCGATCGCCTTGAATGCGCTGTCGCAGGAGCGCGAGAGCGATATTGCGTTCCTGCGCCGCTTGGGGCGCGAACACGATGCAGTTGCCACCATCAAGGCCGGATGTCTCATTTTCGCGCCGATCGGCGCCGGCATCACGGCCACCGGCAAGCCCCTGCCCGCCATCACCACCCGTCGTCGCAACGGCGATCGGCACAGCTATCGCGTCGAGAAGCGAGAAGCAGCCGGCAAGGTGGTGGCGGAATGGCACGATCGGAAAGGCGCGCGGAAGAAGAAGGTGGAAGTTGGCAGCGGCGACGGCGCTGAGCGGAAGTTATCCCGCGTCTACGCCAGCGAGGCGGAGGCGCGGCGAGCGGCGACCGCGGAGTTGAAGCGGGCCGGCCGCGCGCCGCGCAGGCTCGAACTCGATCTATCGCTCGGGCGTGCTGAGATTTCTCCGGAGCTGCCAGCTAGGGCCATAGGCTACAAGGCAGACATCGACGGGCAGCTTTGGTTGATTTGCGAGGTGAGACACCAGCTAGATAATCGAGTCGGTCTATTTACTAACCTGAAACTTGAACAACGCATCATGAGGGCTTCCTGAGGCTGTATCGCTGGCGATTTTCCTCGATTACTCAAGGTATCACCAGCGATAATTCGCAACCTCAAAAATATATTCACCCCGAGAATTTTTAAACCAAACGTTCAATTTACATTTTTCGTCGAAATTGTAAAGCTATTTATGATTGATCAGCCTTCCACTACTGCCTTCAAATACTCCCTTTCTCCCTTTGATTAAGAAAATCCAACATGCGCCTACTCAAGATTTGATCGTCATCTTCTGCTCTTGGTAAAGTGCTTATGGGCTTCTTATTTTTTCGGGGAGCAATTCCTTGCATCTTGCTCATTTGTTGTGCACCATCAGTGATTGCGTTAAGTATCTCCTTCAGATGATCCTCAGCGGGCCGATACGTTGGAGCGTACTGCTGGTTGCACGCTGCATTTTTGAAATAACCGATTTTATAACCTACAGAGTCCAATGAAGATAAAATGTCATCTAGCTCCTTATCGTCAGCGGCACATACCGCTGACCAACAATCATCAAATGCCGCATCAAATTCTGATACATCCAATTGAGGAAATTTCACATTCAGATGAATGTTGAAATAAGCCATGGATTTGCTACGATCTTGCTCGCTCATAACCTAGATCCTTTGATCTATTCTAGAGTACCTTTTACAATACTCTTGAATCTATAGAGATCTTTGTCTCCAACGTTTGCTCGGTCCGCGATGTCCCGAACGCTAATATTCGGAAAACCATCCTTTACCATTTCAACGAAAGCATCGAGCATCCGCTGAAATGTGGCTGATTTCGATTGGGACCGCATCCGTGAAACCCAGTCGAGCGCCACCGCTTGCAGATCGGTGTGGGCACAAAGGTCTGGTAGATCAAGAATTGGGTCGCCGTCCGCATCCATGTCTGAAACAGAAAACGGCATGAGGGCCGGATAAGGAGTGCTCATCTCCGCCAGCAGGGCGTTTCGCATGGACTTGAGTCCGTATCGAACACACTCTTCGAGAAACTCACTGCTCACCGCAAATGCCGTTCCCTCCTCGATTTTTCGGCGAACAGAAAATTTCTGCGCAGCAAATAATGCGATTTGCACGCAGTCGTCTGTTTCATGAAGGATCGAGGAAACTTGAAAGCGACGGCGCATCAACACAGCGAGCACCCGGAAACGCTTTTCAAGAATTACCCAAAATGGTCGGAGCGGATCACGATCATCAGGCACCGTTCACCTCCCTGTGGCAGCGGCATCTTATCCTTAAAAGTCAATTTTGCGAAATTTCTCGCTGCCATCGCGAAATAAATATTTTGCTTCCAGCCCGGCGATTTTCGGACGCGAAATGGGCTTTTCTCCACCGTGGGCACCGAACGCCCAAATAAGGAGACGTCCAATGCATGCCATCTGCTATCTCGCTATCGCGGTCGCGTACCTCATTGCGTTGGTTGCGTACGCACTGCTCGCCGTCAGCGCGATCGCAGATCCGCGAGGGGGCGACGCGCACAAAACGACGGAAAAGGTTGTTGCTGCGACTGACACGCAGCGGGCTGGTATCGACACGAACCCTCACCTTCATCAGTAGGGCCTGGCGAACAACGTGCGGCCTTATCAGTCCGCCGCCTAGGGCGTCAGGCCTTTCAGCCCACCCCCTGGAGATAGAAGCCTATTTCGCCATTTCCTACAGTGAGGGCGCTTGCCTACCGCGCGCGACGCTCTTTGGCTTCAAGTCGGAAAGCTCGCGCGCGAACATGCGCGAAGGCCAAATCTTGAACAGGGATTTGCGCTTGAAGCTACGCAAGCGCGCTTGGCAGCAACTGAGCTAAGAGTCGAGCACGTTCGTCCAAAGTCTCACCTGGTTGCTCGATCGAAAAAAGCGCTGCAAACATCTCCGTCGACCGCGAAGGTTTTACAACAACTTTAAAGCTAGACCCTTACGAACCGTAGCCCTTCACAAAAATTCAATCAAATAGCCTAGCAATTGGACCCTTAATTTTGCCCAAAATGTAATCACCATTCGCTTGAGAAATGTCATTTCCACCTACGATAACATCACGATTTATTGCACTGTCCTTCGCAGCTACTTCATTCACTACATTTTTCAATTTCTTCTGAATCTCATTTAACGCATTCGCCATATCGTCACCATTTGAATCTTGTGCCATGTCACCAATCCTCGAGATATCTAATTCTATAAATTTGACATTTTGAATTGAAAAATTCATCGCACGATTGAATTGTATTTCTAGAACACGTGCGGCCCATTTTGCGATGCCGAAGCGCCAAATAGGCTGGTTCAATCGTGCATATCAGACGTAATCAATGTACCAATAAAGAGAGACACACATATATCACGACACATTCAGGCCACCAACGCTATTAATACTAAGGAGCACTGATTCATGACCGTTCGCATGGCGAGCCGGGTTCTGCAGAGCGCGACGTTGTCGGAAAGCGGACGCCAGGTCCTCGCCTTCATCAAGGGCGGACCGCAGTGGCTCGAATGGGCCATTGGCACCCTCCATGCTAGCTACGATTTCCGAGACGAAGTCGACCTGCTGATGGCTGTCCAGTCTGCAATCCACGGGTCGCCCTTCATATTGCTGCCGCGGCTCAGCCTCTTGGTAAGTCCGCTCAAGCTCATGTCGGTTCCCGCGCCGGATCTCCGCACGCTTGCCCATGCCGAGGCTGGCGGTGACGGAGCTCCTCGCGACGCAGCGCTCAACGCTACTCTAAATGCGAACGGCCTATGCACACAGCGCATGCTTGCTGATGGCGCCGCGATGCTGTCCACCTTGGGCGTAGGTACTGCTCCCGCGTTTCAGGCGATGGGGTTGGAGGACCAGCTCGCAATCGTGGCGCTACAACAAGATTTGGCGTCGAGTGCCAGCCTCAACAAAGAAGCGGCGACCTTTGCCGCCGCGAGGGCGCAAAGCGCGAGCGAGTTTGTCGATTATTTCCGCGCATGCATCAGCTATTGGGCCGCCTCGGCAGCAACGTTCGCGGACACCGAGAGTCGCGCCGAGGCGATTGCCGCTGCGGTTGACACCTTACTACCACTCACATTTGCCGCGCTGGACTGCCCGCAAGTCGATGGCTTCGTCGGGGCGGCCGAGTTGAACACGGCCATCCGCAATTGGCTGGCGACAGGGCAAAGCGTCGGCTTCACGCGCAGTTCCCTGGCGATGCAGCAGATAATCGAGAACGGCGGCTATGCCGGCCAAAAAGGTGCGCAGGCCGAGAAACTGTTGCGCGACTACATCGGCAGTGCGCAGCAGGCATTAAGCGTACACAACATCACCAAGGGGAGAGTTGAGCAGAACGGTCAAACTTGGCTGTTTCACACAAACTCGGCAGCCGGCCAAACTGACATCGAACTCGACCGCACGGGGGTCATTTCACTGCGCCGGTTCAGCCGCGCTGGTGCTCAATTTGTGGCGGCCCTATCGGATGCTGCGGCGTAGGTCATTCCCAGCGTGCTCGAATCTAACGTCGATTCGTGGCCCGGGCATAGCGCGGGATTGCGACATGCCTCAGCACGGGTTCCGGCAGCACCCGACCAGATCCAGTCGTGCCAAGATTGCCGCGGCAACGACAGCTTCCGCTGAAACCGGCCATTCACGTCATGTGAGCCTGCTGGGCAGCCCCGCCTTCGGGGCCATCGCATACGAATCTCTACGTCATGTAGTTTGAACCAGTTTTGCAATCGCCTGTTCCAACTTCGCGCGCACAATATCGGAGCCGGAATAAGCTTTATCTTCGGCAGGGAGAGCCGCTAACGTAATGCTTGTGCGGTTGAGCTCAAAAACTAGCGCGACTCTCTCCGTGTTTTCGAGCGCGTGCTGACGGGCATCGACGAACGCCGGAATTTCGCCAATGACCTCGATGGCATATTGGCGATGGCTTTGTTCGGAAATCATATCCGACACCAGCTTAATGGAAATGACAATGTCCTCTATACCTTCAACCGTAGGCGAGGTGCTCTCAATCTCTTCAAGAAGGTAAATACTCAGCGCCTGGGTGTCTAGCTGGTATGTCTTAAATCCCGGTATTTTGCTCGCCCGATCGTATCCGGTAGTTAGGAACATTCGAGCCTTCGCGACCTTGCCAGTTCTTTTCATGAAAATTGCATACTGAAGCCAGAAGAGCGGCTCATCGTTTACCGCCGTGTCATTGGATAGGCGCGTATAATGCCCGTCCAAAAATTGATCGACTCCCGCATGGAACTTGAGGAAACGCTTGAGCGTCGAATCCTTCATCAGCACGCCAGCCAGCAGACGATGGACACGCTCCCTGCGCCGTCGCGTAGACGTGATGGTGATCGTGTAGCAGGCGTCGAGAACTTGCTTCGGTGTTAAGATCCTCTGGAGGAGATATTCGGAGAGCAACGCGGAACGCATCTCGACCCGATCGTCGCCCCCGCTCAGGAAATCGGCGCCCAGACCGCCAGATTTTTTCAGTTCTCCGTAGACGTCACATTGGGCAAGTTCCTGTAAGTCGCTATCGTCGAGCTCCACGCCAGCCCATTTGATGAGCGATGCGAGCGCGAGGATCTGGACCAACTCGCTGGAGGCTTTCGCGACAGCGTCGGAGATTTTCTCTCGAATTTGCGCGTGATTATACAGCTGTGTAACGATTTCCCGTACTTCTCGGGAGTTAGAGATGATGTCGTCGAACTGACCCGTTCGCGCGCCGGCACGGTCGAGGAGCTTGTGCAACTGCTTTTTGTCCTCATCGGAGAACAGATCAAGATTGACCCGCTTCATCGGCTCCGGGAGCTTGGTCAAGACCTCATGCAGGCGCACGTCCTGTTGCCCGGAGCGCATCGTCACTACGAACTTCGCGTCAGGGACACCCGCAGAGACGCGCTCGATATTGTCGATGGCGGCGTCATAATCGTCGAAGATGATAAGCGCCTGCCTTTCGGCTCGGATGACTTCAAGGTCTTGTGCAAGGCGTTTCCCGGCACGCCGCCACAAATAGCACTTGTAGCCATTCTCGCTGGCGTCTCGCGCCAAGACAGACGTAAAAATCGTCTTTCCGTTCCCGAGCCTTGAGAGGACGAGCACTGTCTTGTTAGTGCTGAGAAGGGCGAGCGCACTCTCAACGCTCTTCCCGCGCTTCGCTACGTAGCTATCATCGCGGACGGTGTTAAAGAAGCGACTTTGGTTGAAGTTGCCAAATGTCACCAAATTGAAGATCTCGACCGGCGTGGGGTCGACGAGCGGCTTTGCGTCGATGCCTCGCTGCAGGAACTTGAAGGACTCGAGAGATCGCGGATTCGCCGGTTTGGGCGATGGTGGAAGCGTTTTGACCAAATCGGCGAACCCGTCGAAGCCTATCGGTACGATTTCCCCATAAGGCGGCGCTCTTTCTACGAGTTGCTGCCTGGGCGGGTTGCGCGTGATGAAGTGAGTGCGCCTTGCGGACGTCTCGCCTGCAGCCATCAACCCAGTGATATGGTGATCGCCGAGGCTGAACCCCATAAAATAGCAGGCATCAAAGGTCCGGCGATCTCGTTGAAACTCGTAGAACCAGGTCGGATGTTCGCGAGTGATCACGTCGTAGGATAGACTATTTAGGATCAATTGCCTTTCGGCGTCTTTCTCTGTCGCCTTCCGTATCGATCCGTGCAAGTACACTGCAAAGGATTGGGGCAAATTCCTCGGCCTTTCATCATCGAAAGTGAAGATCGGATAGCTGCCACCCTTTACTAAGCTAACCATGTCGTCGTAGTTAGTAGTATAAATACGAGCCCATGGGAGAGAAATAATGTCTCTCTGATAGTCCAATACGGACGAAACCGTGAAGGTGTTATATAGAATGTCGTAAAGACTCACGTCGAAGCGATGCGCGAAGGCATCCGCTGCTGATTTCAGATCGTGGTCTCTCGGAGATTCTCCGATCGCTTCGGCCAACCGCTCCAACAAGGGCTGCCCTGCAGGGAGCTTCTCGCTCGCAATGTTGGTTGCGTCCGCCGAGAAGCCTGATCCAAGAAAAAGGACGGAGTTTTCTGGATCCAGTGTTTCGATCGGCAAGCTTCATCTCCCATGATGCAGGCGATGCTTACCCCCCCGAAACTTAACACGCGAGCCGGTTTTGAGGCAGGTCGTCAACCAAGGGTTATCGGGAACGGCAGACTCGGCTGTTTTATCAAGGACAGTTTGGTTTGTTCTAGCAGCTATGGGGGGACGTTCCGCGAAAAAATACCCTTCGTCATTCTGCAGTGCCAGTCGGGCGAGCGCCCGATGTCGGCTCCCGGCCAGACCGGCCGTTCGACACACCGCTTAGGAATGGCAGAAAAGTCCCAGCCTCGGCCGTGCTGCATTGTCTTCGCGAAATGTGACCGTTGACAGCGGCGGGAGATCCTTCCGCTGCGGAATTGTAGGAAAAGGCTCAAAACGCCGAACGTCACAACACGGGCGCCCCCTTCATTGCCAAGCTCGGGCGAGCCTCCGATCGATCAAATAGCGCCCGGCGTCACGCCCGTTTACCGACAGCGTTCCGAGCGTGCGGCCATATCGATCCTTGCCCTCCCGCCGGAGTATTACCCTCCCCGCTTTGAGAAACCTCTCGAGCTCGTCCCGGCTTCGCGCCGCCAGGGCATAGTCGCACCATCCGTGGCGGCGGCGATCTCGGCATTTCGGACTGCCGCGCAGCTCGGGCGCGTCGATGTTGGAGATGCGAATGCGCTCGCCGCCGCAACTGCGGACGGTGTCGCCATCATGCACGTTGGCAATGCATAGGTAAGCGGCGGAGATAAGCGTTAGCGCGATCATGCGCGGCGGCTAGACTGTATCGCGATGTTGCACCAGCCGAACCCGGCAACAAGCGTAGCACCTTGTCACAACCCATTCATCATTATGCATATTTTTCGGGTTTCCTACACATCAGCGGGAGGAGTATCGGAACAAATTAGGAACATGGTAGCAGGGAAGCAAGATTGATGTGCAAGCCGCCGCTCCGGCTGACGCCAGGTTGCGCGCATGGATGCGAGATTTGTGATGTTTCCTGTGCGGTTTTCGCCGCGCTGCGCGACGATTTATGGCGTGAGCTGGAGCAGCTGCACCGGGAGCGCGCGCTGCATCCTGGGCGCGTCAGCGCGAGAGATCTCGAAGTTGCGAAAGCGCAGCTGGCAAGCGCCGAGCAAGGATTCGCGCGCGCTCGGCCTCGGTCGCATCTGCCGGCACGATATGCAGAAGCGCCTCGAACATCGTCGTCAGCGCGTCCTCACTAGGAAGTGCGACCTGCATGGTGACAAACTGGATCGGCCGCTCAGGCTCGAGGATTGGCGCGTCTGGCGCTGGATCGTCTGTTTCCCCTAGCAGAAAGCTAGGGGACGTTCGCAGCGCGCGCGCAATCAGATGTATGTGCTTCGTGCCATACGCACCGCCAGTCGCGAGCTTGTTGATTGCGGTCTGAGATATCCCGATCCTACGGGCTAGCTCGGACTGGCTCAGGCCGTGCTCGGCTAGAAGTGATCGGAACCTATCAGCGGAGAACATAGCAGGAAGCTACACCTTTGGTTGTAGACCTCTACAAAACTTTATAGGTTGACAGTCTACCACCTAAGTTTTAGCGAAGACTTATGGCTGAAAGCGTCACCCCTCATATCGCTCTGCGCCTTGCCATCGGCGAAGCAGGCTCGCAGTCCGCCCTCGCACGAATCTGCGCGGTGTCGCAGACCGCTGTTTGGAAGTGGCTTTCGAGAAGGAAGCACCTTCCTGCAGAGCATGTGTTGCTGGTTGAGAAGGCAACCGGCGTCTCCCGCTCTCTGCTCCGCCCAGACCTCTATCCGGACAATCTCGAGGTAGCCGTGCCGACGTGCCGCGTCGCGTGCGATCCCGCGCCAGCATCGAACGCCTACCACTTCTCCGATAACCCCGCGGGTCGCACTGCGGCGGAGGCTCCGGCGGCCATGGTCGACCGGAGCCCCATCCCCTCCCCCTCGGCAGAGGTACGAGCATGACGAAGGTCCGCATCCCCGGCACCTGGTCGGCAGCGGTCACAGTGATCTCCGAAAAGCTCGGCGTACGCCGTGCCGCGCACGCCGCAGGCGTGGGGGACCGGACGATCTACAAATGGTCCGATCCTGATATGGCGACCACGCCCACGCTGGCGCAGGCCGCCGCGCTGGATCGCGCCTATGTGGCGGCGGGTGGCACCTCGATGCCATTGCTCGAATGCTATGGCCGCATGGTCGATCCGGCGGCCGCGGAACTCGCAGCCTGCTCCCGCGCGCTGGTGGGCGACATTGCCGGCCTGGCAAAGGAAGCGGGCGAAGCGGTCTCCTACAGCCTGCAGGCAAGCCAGCCCGGCGCCAGCCGCATGGCGGTGCTGCGCGCCATGCAGGAGACGCAGGAGGCCGCACAGTCCATCGGCTCCCTCTCGCGCCGCCTGGGCGCCATCTTTCGCCGAAGCGCAGAGCAGCGACCAATGATGCAGGGAAACCGATGACCAGCCGATACCGATTTTTCCGCTGCCCGGAATGCGGATCCGGGGTGACCTGCCGCACCAGCGAGCAGATCACCAGCACCGTCCGGGAGGCACGAATGCTCTGCAATAACGATGAATGCGGCTGCGCGTTCGTCGTTCAGATCATCGCCGTGCGGCTGGTGATCCGGGGCCTGAAGCCGAACCCGGCGCTGCATCTACCCGTCGGCAAATGGCGAGAGCCTGCCAATGACGACGCGCCCTGTCCCCCGGCGAACGACGATGAATCGCCCCCGGAGGCAGCCGACACCGCCGGCGGCTGACACCGCCCGCCCAGCCCCCTCCCCATTCCTGTCCGCATCCCGGCGCACCCGCGCCGGGCAACACCCATCCTTGCCTGAAAGGTAGCCATGCCGATGCACGCCAACGCCCCCACGCCGCGCCGCCCCATGGGCATCATCGCCTGCGGCTGCACGATCTGCCGGCGCCCACGCTGGAACCGCCATCCGCTCTATCGCGCGCGCCACTGGCTGCTCGCGGCCCTGGTGGCCATAGCATTGGTCGCGCTTTGGGGGGCGGCGCGATGATCCTGCATCCGGCCCTACGTGCGCCCGCGCGGCGTCGCCCGCCCCTTTCCTCGGTGCTGCAGCCCAGCTTCTGGCCTGGCCTGTCCGAAACTCCCCTGCTCACGCCCTCCGACTATCTCCGCCTGCGGCGGACGGCGGCCGGCCTCTCCATCGCCGAGGCCGCCACTCGCCTGATCGACAGCCGCGCCGACCAGCGACGCGCCGAGGAGTTTCTCCGACGGCTTGAGACCCCCGGCCGGACCGCGCTCTACCGCTCGACCATCGCGCATCTGCTGCATGCATTCCCGTTCGATCCGGCGGTCTACTGGCAGCTCGCGGAAGAGCCGCAGCAGCGGCACCCGCGCATCTGCCACGGCTGCGGCTGCTCGGCGCACGATCGCTGCGCCGATGCGGATGGCGGCTGCTGCCGTTGGGTGGAGCAGGATCGCTGTTCTGCCTGCAGCCAGGGAGGCCGGCCATGCGCCTGATCGCCATGATGGGCCGCGCCCTGTTCGTCACCCTGATCGTCTGCGCCGCGCTGTGCAGCGTCCCCCTCCAGCTCGTTCTGCTGTTCACCCGCGCCCAGGCGGCGCGGCGCTGATCGGCGGACCTCCAAGGGAAGGCTGATGGCCGCACGCCCCACGTTCCGCCAGGCCGATCTGGTTCGCGCGATCCGCGCCTCCCGAAAGGGCGGGCTGGAGATCGCACGAACGGAAATCGGCCCCGATGGCCGGATCATCCTGTTCCACGCCGCTGCAGCCGACGAGACGGCGCCTGCGAGCCCCTTCGATGCATGGAAGGCCAGCCGCGATGCGGGTTAAGCTGAAGGGGGTGAACCGCATCCGCAAGCGGCTCGCGTCCGGTGAGACCGTAACCTATTATTACGCCTGGAAAGGCGGCCCCCGGCTGGAGGGCGAACCCGGCTCCTCTGAGTTCATGGAGAGCTATCGCCGCGCGCATCAGGAGGAACGTCGGGAAGCACCGCCGGTGCTGCGCACCCTCCTAGATGCCTTTCAGGACAGCACTGCCTTCACGGACCTCGCACCGCGGACCCGTGCCGATTACGCCAAGCACCTGCGGATCATCGATCAAGCCTATGGCGATTTCCCCAACGCCGCGCTTGAGGACCGCCGCACGCGCGGCGAGTTCATGGCCTGGCGCGATCAGCTGGCGAATCAGTCCCGCCGGCAAGCAGACTATAGCTATTCGGTGCTGGCGCGCGTGCTCTCCTGGGCGCTGGACCGAGGCTTGGTCACTGCTAACCCCTGCCGCAACGGCGGCCGTGTCTATCGTGCTTTTCGATCAGAGCAGATTTGGTCGGCGGAGATCGAGAACGCCTTCTACGCCAAGGCACCGGCACACCTGCATCTGGCGCTCGCGCTGGCCCTGTGGACCGGACAGCGGCAGGGCGACCTGCTCGCGCTCACCTGGGGGGCGTATGACGGCAAGACGCTGCGCCTGATCCAGCGGAAGACCATTCGGCGGAAACGCGGCCAGGCAGGCACGCGGGTGATCATCCCCGTGGGATCCCCGCTGAAGGCGCGCCTGGATGCACTGAGGGACGCGCGCAGCCCGGCGGCGAGCGAGCATATCCTGCTCACCGAACGCGGCACAGCCTGGACGGAGAGCGGCTTCCGCGCCTCCTGGCGGAAGGCGTGCATCGTGGCCGGAGTTGAAGGCGTGACCTTCCACGATCTGCGCGGCACCGCGGTGACGCGACTTGCGTTGGCCGGAGCGACGCCGCCCGAGATCGGAACCGTGACGGGGCACTCGCTCCGCGACGTCCACCAGATCCTCGATTCGCACTACCTCAGCCGCGATCCCGCACTGGCGGAATCGGCAATTCGGAAGCTCGAAAGCGGCTGATTTTCCCAACTGAACGCCCAACTGGCGCAATCGCGTCGCCCAAGCCCCCTCATTCAACTCGGAAATTTACCGGCTAAATCAGAAGCTTGGGGATGGTAGCGGAGGAGGGACTTGAACCCCCGACACGCGGATTATGATTCCGCTGCTCTAACCAACTGAGCTACTCCGCCCCGAAGCGAGGTGGGCCATCTATGTCGGTGCGCGCGATCCGTCAAGCGAACATGTGGCGCGAATGCAATTCCCATGGTCCGCCGCGGTACCACCAGCTGGCAAGCCCCGAGATTTCCACGATTTTGGGGGAAAAATCGGCCTCGAGCGTTCGAAGGAGCGCCTTGGCGAGCACCGGCCGGACCTTGTTCTGCACCGTCACGTGCGGGCGCCAGCGCCCGGCATCCTGGGGGGTGAGCAGCCCGGCGAACGCTTCGAGCAGGCCTGCGCGAATCGCATCGAGCTCGGGTGCCTCGATTCGATAGGCGACGCCCTGCCCCAGCGACATCAGCCCCGTCACACGCGCGCGCGGCGCCCGCACCCCGCGCGTCTCCCGCGACAGCCGATTTTTGAGTTCTTCCGCCACCGAGGGCGGAAGATGGTGGAACAGCGTGAGATGGGCGTCGAGCTGGTTCCGCTCCGGCGGAAAATGCGTGCGACGAAGCGTGTCGAACCAGGCCTGGTCCGACTTGCCGAACAGGGCAGTCACGATCAGCGGCGCGCCGCTCAAATCTCCACCTGGCTGCCCAGCTCTACGACGCGGTTGGTGGGCAGGCGGAAAAACTCCATCGCACTTTCGGCGTTGCGCAGCATCCAGGCGAACAGCTTCTCGCGCCAGATCATCATGCCGGGTCGCGACGACGGCAGCAGCGTCTGGCGGGCGAGGAAGAAGCTGGTCTCCATCATCTTGAACTCGGCGCCGCAGGCGTCGACCGACTTGAGCGCCGCCGGCACGTCCGCCTCCTGCATGAAGCCGTAATAGAGGATCATGCGATGGAAACCCTTGCCGAGATCCTCCACCACCAACCGCTTGTCCTCCGCCACATAGGGCACGTCGCTGATCTTCACGGTCAGCAGGATCACCCGGTCGTGCAGCACCTTGTTGTGCTTGAGGTTGTGGAGCAGGGCGTGCGGCACGCCGTCGGGCGTGGAGGTCATGAACACCGCGGTGCCGCGCACCCGGGTCGCGGCATTGGCGGCCGATTCGATGAAGATCTGGATCGGCATCGCGCTCTCGCGCAGCCGTGCGATCATCAGCTTGCGGCCTTTCGCCCAGGTGGTCAGCAGCGTGAAGATGAGGAAGCCCACCATCAGCGGGAACCAGCCGCCATCGGGCACCTTGGTGAGGTTTGCCGCGAAATAGGCGAGGTCTACCGTGAAGAAGATCGCGAGCAGCGGGATCGCGTAGCGCTTCTTCCAGTGCCACAAGTTGAACAGGACGACTGCCAGCAAGCAGTTGTCGATCAGCATCGCGCCGGTCACCGCGATGCCATAGGCCGCGGTGAGATTGGACGAGGTCTGGAAGCTGAGCACCAGCAGGATCACCATGATCATCAGCGCCCAGTTGATCACCGGGATATAGATCTGGCCCGCCGTGGCGGCGCTGGTGTGGTCGATTCGCAGCCGCGGGACAAAGCCCAGCTGGATTGCCTGCTGCGTGACGGAGAAGGCGCCCGAGATCACCGCCTGGCTTGCGATGATCGCAGCGGCGGTGGCGACGAACACCAGCGGCAGCCGCAGCGCCTCCGGTGCGAGCAGGTAGAAGGGGCTGCGCAGCGCCTCCGCATCGCGGATCAGCAGCGCGCCCTGCCCCATATAGTTCATCATCAGTGCCGGAAGGACGAACCACAGCCAGGAAACGCGGATCGGATTCCGGCCAAAATGGCCCATGTCGGCGTACAGCGCCTCCGCCCCCGTCACCGCCAGCACGATCGAGCCGAGCGCCAGAAACGCCCGCAGCGGGTCCAGCGTGAAGAAGTGCACGGCATGGTGCGGCGACAGCGCCTGCAGCACCGTCGGCGTCTGCACCATGCTGATCACCCCGAGCGTGGCGATGATCACGAAATAGACGATCATCACCGGGCCGAAAAACGCGCCGACACGCGACGTACCGGTGCGCTGGATCGAAAACAGCATGACCAGGATCACGACCGCGATCGGCACCACCAGCCGGTGGAAGCCCGGCGCGGCGACGGCGAGCCCCTCCACCGCGGACAGCACCGACACCGCCGGGGTGATCATCGAATCGCCGTAGAAAAGTGCCGTGGCGAACACGCCGAGCAGCACGATCCCCTGGGTCCAGCGACGCTGGCCGCCACGGCCCGAGATCAAAGCAAGCAACGCGAGGCTGCCCCCCTCACCCTTGTTGTCCGCTCGCATGATGATCGTGACGTACTTGAGCGTCACCACGACCATCATCGACCAGAACATCAGGCTGATCGCGCCGAGCACATGCGGCGTATCCAGCGGCAGTTCGTGATGCTCGTTCGCGAAGGTCTCGCGAAACGCGTAGAGCGGGCTGGTGCCGATATCGCCGAACACGATGCCGATGGCACCGATGGCGAGCTTCCACGTCGGGTCCTGGCCGTGGCCATGCCCGCCTTGAGGTTCCGAATCGGAGGGGAGCGCAGCAGCGTCTCCGGTCGCGGCGGCGTTCACCGGTGCGACTGACGCTGAAGGGAGCGAACCGACCTGGCCATAGCGACCTGTGTTCTCATCATCATCAGGATGCGGGCCGTTAGCATGTGCAACATGCCCTATCAACAAGCGTGTCAGGGGCCAAAGACGCATCAGCCTCTGCCCTGTTCCGTTCGGGGAAGACAATCATCGCGCCGCGGCGAACAAGGCATCACCCTCGCCGCGCGTGGGCACCTCGCGCAGCACGAAACTGCTGTTGATCGTGACCACCCCCGGCAGGCGGCCGAGATGTTCACGGTGCAGGCGCTCATAGTCGTCGAGATCACGGCACAGGATCTTGAGACGATAGTCCTGCCCGCCGGAAACGAGCGCGCATTCCACCACCCCGTCGATTCGGCCCACGGCGGCCTCGAACAGCGCCAGGTCTTCCTCGACCTGCGTCCCCAGCGTGATGTCGACCAGCGCCGTCACGCGAAACCCCAGCCGGCGATGATCGAGCCGCGCGCCATAGCCGCGAATCAGCCCCTGCCCCTCCAGCGCCTGGATGCGGCGCGTGCACGCGGACTGGGACAAGCCCACGCTCGCGGCAATCTGGCTCACCGGCGCGCGCGCATCCGCGGCGAGCAGCTTGAGGATTGCTGTGTCGATTCGGTCCATTCCGCATAATAGTCGCGTATCAGCCGCCAGCACGCAAGTTTCATGCAGTCGGTGGCGGAGAGGGCACCTGACTTTGCAGGGATTCCCGCCGGTCATCTGGGTTAGGCTGCGGCCACAACAACGCTAGGAGAGCTCCCATGCGCATCGGTGTGCCCAAGGAAATCAAGAATCACGAATATCGCGTCGGCCTGACCCCCGCCTCGGTGGCGGAGCTGGTCCATGCCGGCCACAGCGTGCTGGTCGAAACCAACGCCGGCATGGGCATCGATTTCGACGACGCCGCCTACACCGCGGTCGGTGCACAGATCGCCCCGGATGCGGCCGCCGTCTTCGCCAATTCGGACATGATCGTGAAGGTGAAGGAGCCGCAGCCGCAGGAAATCGCCCTGCTCGAGCCGCGCCACCTGCTGTTCACCTATCTCCACCTCGCTGCCGACAAGCCGCAGGCAGAAGGTCTGATGGCGTCGGGTGCGACCTGCATCGCCTATGAGACGGTGACCTCCAATTCGGGCGCCCTCCCCCTGCTCAAGCCGATGAGCGAAGTGGCGGGGCGCATGTCGGTCCAGGTCGCCTCGCATTATCTCGAGAAGGAACAGGGCGGCCGCGGCGAACTGCTCGGCGGCGTGCCGGGCGTGGCACCGTGCAAGGTGGCGATCCTCGGCGGCGGTGTTTCGGGCATCAACGCCGCGCAGATGGCAACCGGCCAGCGCGCGGACGTGACGATCTACGACATCAACAACGAGCGTCTGGCCGAACTCGACATGCACTTCGGCAGCCAGATCAAGACTGCCTATGCCAGCAAGGCCGCGATCGCCGAGGCGGTACGTACCTCGCAGGTGGTGATCGGCGCGGTGCTGGTGCCGGGCGCGGCGGCCCCCAAGCTCGTCACCCGCGACATGCTCAAGACGATGATGCGCGGCTCGGTGCTGGTCGACATCGCGATCGATCAGGGCGGCTGCTTCGAGACCAGCCGTGCGACCACCCATGACGATCCCGTCTTCGAGATCGACGGCGTGATCCACTATTGCGTGGCGAACATGCCGGGCGCGGTCGCCCGCACCTCGGCCTTCGCACTCAACAACGCCACGCTGCCCTTCGTGCTCAAGCTGGCCAATCAGGGTGCGGAAGCCGCCATGCAGGCCGACCGCCACCTCGCCAACGGACTGAACGTGTCGGGCGGCAAGATCCGTCACCAAGCGGTGGCCGACGCACTCGACCTGCCGTTCGAAGCCTGGGCAGGCTGACAAAGCAGCGCCGCCCGGGATTCCCTTGCCCGGGCGGCGCTTGCCGTTCAGGCGGCCATTGTCCGCTCCGCGGGCAGGAAGTCGACGAGGTTGTTGAGATTGGCCTTGGGGGAACGCAGCCGCGGATCCGCCATCGCCGCCAGAAAGTCGCGATGGCGCGGGTGGGTCGGCAGGAATACCGCCTTTGCGGCATACACCTGCGGCGAGAAGGTCCCCCAATTGGTGATCTTGCCGAAATAGACGCCGGTGGCGCCCAACGCGTCGGCCAGCGAAACCATATCGCCCATCTCGTGGAAGTTTTCGGCCTGGACGGTGAAGGTCAGGAACAGGGGCTCCACCAGCCCGTCTGCATGCAGATCGGCGGCGAAGCGGAGGTTTTCCTGCATCACCTCCCAGCGTGATCCGCGACGCAGCAGTTCATGCGTTTCCTTGGACGCACCGTCGAGGCTGATCTGCAAATAGTGGGTCCGGCGGTGCAGCGCGGGGAAACGCGCCCACTCGCGCGGGGTAAACAGCATGCCGTTGGTCATGACCTTGAACTTCAGGTCGGGATAGTCTTCGGGCGTCAGCCGCTCCATCAGTCGGCGGAAGTTCTTGCTGGCAAAGGGGTCGCCCGAGCCCGTGATCAATACGGTGCGCGCGTCCCGCAGCATTGGCAGGACCGCCCGCTCCTGCATTGCGTCATATCGCTGTCGGGTGTGCGCGTCGGCGGCGATCTTTTGCGTTCGGCAACTCGGGCAGGAAAGATTGCAGGTCAGGTCATAGGAAAGGTTCACGTCCTCCGGGCCCCGCGGCATCCGCGTTTCGCGCTCCGCGATCAGCCCGGCAAGCGCCGGCCATTGTGCCGCGGCAGCCTCCCTGGTCGGCAGCGTTCCGGACTGGATCGCCGGGCAGCCCATCTTGTTGCAATGGCGGAAGCTGCCGTCATGAATGCTCGCCCGCACTTCCTCGGCCGCCTGAGAGTTCCAGACATCCTCCCATTCGGCATCGGCCAGATCGCCCGCGGACTTGCGCAACCAGCTTGCGCAGCATTGATGGCTCGACCCTTCGAGCACGTGCAGCTCCACGAACGGCTTGGTACAGAACCGCCCTTCGAGCTGATATTTGGCGTTGTCCGGCTCGTTGCGACCATGCACGTAGAACAGCGCGCCCTCCACCATCGCCGAGCCGTTTTCGGAGGTGTAGAGATCGGTCAGCCGTGCAAGCGCCGCAGCCGGCGCCCCTTCATGCACGTCGCACAGTGCGAGAACGACATCGAGTGCCACGGCAACGGGCCGGTCGACGCTTGCGATGCCGGCCAACACCCTGGCATGGGCATTCCGCACCACCGTGGAGAAGAGCGGCAGCGCCTGCAGAAACTGCGGAAACGCCGCCCAGAGCTCCGGCCGGTCATCCGGCTTCAGCAGGTCCTCGAGCATTACCCAAAGCATTTCCTCGGCGTGCGCGAGGGCTGATTGGTCGCGTTCGATTGCCTGGTTTTCGAGTAGCTCGGCAGCGTTGCCTTGAGCGATATGCATGGTGTGGACGTCCCGTTCTGCCCCTCGGGCACGCGCGGCGCCCTCCCGTTCGTTATAGAACGGTTACCGGGCGTCAGGGCCGTCGGGTCCTCACTTCGCCGGGATCGCGGCCGCCGCGAGCCCGGGGTCGAGCCGGAGCATCACCTTGATCATGTCGTCACGATAGGTCGCGCCCTTCGGCAGACGTTGCACCGCCTGCCCCCATTCGCGGCGCGCGCCCTCGACGTCGCCCGATCGCGCCAGTGCAATGCCATGGAAGAAGAACGGTCCGGGATGCTGCGGTCCGAGCTCGGCCGCCTTCGCGAACGCGAACCGGGAAGCGGGGGAGAGCTGGTCGCCGTCATGCTCGGCGAGGGCCAGGCCGAGCCCCGACCATAGCCCCGCATCGGTCGGCGCCTTGCGGACCGCACCCAGCATCACCGTTGCCGCCAGATGCGGCGCCCCGGCGCGGGTCATTGCGTCCGCGGCCATGAAATAGCTGTAGTCGAAATTGAAGCGACCGAAGAGGCCTTCACGCACCGCGATGAGATCCGGGTCGAGGGGGCGGGACTTCGCCACGCCCTCCGCCGGATGGCCCGGAAGCGCGGGCTGCCCCTGCCAGGCATAGCCGGCGCCGGCGAGCATCACCGCCGTTGCGGGCACCGTCCAGAGCCGGATCGGAAAGCGAATGATTAGCAATAGCGCAACGCCGAGCAGCACAAGGCCGCCGAAGACCAGCCATCCCATCACGTCGCCCTCCGCTTGAACAGGCGCCGCGCCAGCAGCGCGCCAAGTCCCAGCAGCAGCAGCGGTGCGATCCACAGCGGGGCGGTCACCCAGCTGAGCGGCGGATCGTAGGTGACATAGTCGCCATAGCGTTCGATGAGCCACGCCCGAACCTGCGCGGGCCGCTCGCCCGCGGCGATACGCTGACGCACCAACGCGCGCATCTCGCCGGCCATGTCGGCGTCGCTGTCGGCGATGCTCTGGCCCTGGCAGACAAGGCAGCGCACCGTCTCCATCAGCGCCTTGGCCTCCGCCTCGCGGGCGGGATCGGCCAGCTGGGTGTAGGCGAGCGTCGATGCCGGCACGGCAGAGTCCGCCTGCGCCGTGCCGGCGATCAGCAGCGCGATCGGCAGCAGCAGGCTCGGCGTGCGGGGCATGCAGCTCACTTCGCCTTCTCCAGCGCGGCGAGCAACCTGGGGACATCATCTTCCCGAATATCGCCGATATGCTGGTCGACGATCACGCCGCGCGAATCGATGACGAACGTCTCCGGTACGCCCGAGGAGCCGAGCGAGAGCTGTGCCCGCATCGCACGATCATCGCCGATGCGGGCATAGGGATCGCCGTTGCGGGCAAGGAAGGCCAGCACGTCGGGATTGGTGTCGCGCACCGCGATGGCGTCGATCGATACGCCAGCGGCCTTCAGCTTCATCAGCTGCGGCGCCTCGGCCACACAGGGAATGCACCAGCTGGCGAACACATTGAGCAGCCGCGGCTTGCCCTTGGGCCAGTCCTTGCTGTCGATGCCGGGGCGATCCGCCAGCATCGGCGGCAGGTGCAGTGCGGGCAACGGCTTGCCGACCATCGCCGACCGGACGATGCGGTCGCTGGGTTCGATCAGCCCGTTCACCACCAGCGCGAAGACGACGAGGAACAGGGCGAGCGGCAGCCAGATCAGCAGCTTCTTCATACCCATTCCTCTTCCAGCGTGCGTGCGTCGCGCCGCGCACGCACGATCCGTCCGACCAGCGAAAGCAGGCCGCCCAGCGCGATCAGTCCACCGCCAGCCCAGATCAGCGTGACGAACGGCTTCCACCACAGGCGGAGCTGCCACCGCCCCGCCGCGTCGCCCGCGCCCAGCACGCTATAGACCTGACCGTCCCAAAGGGTGGCAATGGCGGCTTCGCTGGTGTTGGTCGGGGGATTGGCGAAGAACCGCTGCTGGGGGAGCAGTTCGAAGGGTTCGGCGGTGCCGCGTTGCACCTGCAGCCGCGCCTCCATCGCCGACCAGTTCGGGCCCAGCGTGGGCCGCACCTCGACCAGCGTCACCTTGAACGGCCCGACGGCAAGGTTGTCGCCGATCGCCACCGCCGCCAGCCGCTCCTGCTTGAACAGCGTGTCCGCCGCCATGCCGGCGAGGCTCACCGCGATGCCGAGATGTGCGACGACCATGCCGTAGATCGGCAGCGGGGTGCGCCGCAGCTTGCGTTTCCACAAGGGTGCGATGCTGGCGGCGGCGAGCCCGAAGGCGAACGCCAGCACGAGCACGGCGATCGGCGATCCGAAGCCCGTCATCGCGAAGAACAGCGCGAAGGCGATGCCGGTGATCGCCACCGGGATGGTGAGGCGCGACAGCAATGCCTGCGCCGTATCCTTGCGCCAGCGCAGCAGCGGCCCCGCCGCCGTGCCCGCGACGAGAAACAGCGCGATCGGCACCGCGGTCTTCTCGAAGAACGGCGCGCCGATCGAGAGCTGGACGCCCATGGCCTGCGCCACCAGCGGATAGAGGGTGCCGATCAGAACCACGCCCAAGATCACGCTGAGCAGCAGGTTGTTGAGCACCAGCGCCGCCTCGCGACTGATCAGCTGGAAAGTCGCGCCCTGCGTCACCGTGCCGACGCGCGCGCCGAATAGCGCTAGCGCGCCGCCGATATAGAGGCCTAGCAGCGCGAGCAGGAAGCTGCCGCGTGTCGGATCTACCGCAAAGGCATGGACGCTCACCAGGATGCCCGAGCGGACCAGGAAGGTGCCGACCATCGACATCGAGAACGCGACCACCGCCAGCATCAGCGTCCAGGCGCGCAGCCCGTCGCGAGTGGCCAGCACATTGACCGAGTGCAGCAGGGCCGTCGCCGCCAGCCAGGGCATCAGCGAGGCATTCTCCACCGGATCCCAGAACCACCAGCCGCCCCAGCCGAGCTCGTAATAGGCCCAGTAGCTGCCGGCGGTGATGCCGATCGTCAGGAAGATCCAGGCACCCAGCACCCAGGGCCGCATCGCCTTGGCGAAGGCCGGGCCTACGTCGCGCATCAGCAGCGCCGCAACCGCGAAGCTGAACGCCACGGAGAGGCCGACATAGCCGAGATACAGCGTCGGAGGATGGAAGGCGAGGCCAGGATCCTGGAGGAGCGGGTTGAGCCCCTGCCCGTCCGCCGGCGCGGGGTTGAGGCGCGCGAACGGGTTCGAAGCGAAGGCGAGGAAGGCGTAGAAGCCGATGGCGATCGTCGCCTGCGCCGCCAGCGTTGCCGACAGCGTTCCCGCCACCAGCCGCCGCTCGAACAGCGCGACGCCCGCGCCCGCCAGGGCCAGCACCGTGACCCAGAGCAGCATCGAGCCCTCATGGTTCCCCCAGGCGCCGGCGATCTTGTAGAGCATTGGCTTTTGCGAATGGCTATTCTCCGCCACCAGCAGCACCGACATGTCCGAGGTAACGAACAGCCAGATGAGGACGAGAAAGGCAGCCAGCGCAAACACCGCCTGGACCAGCGCGATCTTGCGCAAGCCCGGCAGCAACACGACCGGATCCGCAGCACGTGCCGCGGCGGCGCCCAGCAGCAGCTGCGCGATGGCGAAAGCGGTGGCGAGCCACAGCGCCGCAAGCCCGGCTTCGGCGATCATTGCTCCAGCGACTCGCTCTTGTGCATCTTCCCCGCCATCTGCGGCGGCATGTAACGCTCGTCATGCTTGGCGAGCAGATTGTCGGCGGTGAAGCTGCCGTCGGGCTGGAATTGCCCCTCGGCCACCACGCCCGATCCCTCGCGGAACAGGTCCGGGGTCACGCCGCGAAAGCGCACCGGCACCACCGCCTTGCCGTCGGTGACCCTAAAGCCGATCGACACGCCGTCCCGCGCACGCACGACCGATCCGGTTTGAACCATGCCGCCCAGTCGCACCGCCTTGCCCAGCGGCAACGGCTTGCCCGCGACATCGCCGGGTGCGTAGAAAAATGCAGCCTGGTCCTTGAGCGCTGAAAGCGCCAGCAGCGCCGCCCCGACGATCGCCGCGACCGCCAGCAGTGCCAGCGTCAGCCGTTGATGCTTGGCCTTCACGCGCGTCGCCCCAGAGACTCCGCCCGGGCCTCCGCGCGCCGCATCGCCCACCAGCTGGCGCCGGCGAGACCGCCGGCGCCGAGCGCCACCACCAGATAGGCGGCGGTCACGAACCACCAGTGGTTCATTGCGCCGCCCTCCGCCGCAGCCGGGCCTCGACCTTCTGCTGGGCCAGCAGCGCACGCATCCGCATCAGCACGATCGCACCGAAGAGAAGGCTGAACCCCGACAGCGTGAACCACAAGGGCCACAGCATCGAGGCATCGATGCTGCTGCGGGTCAGCCCGATGCTCTCCCCCTGATGCAGCGTGTTCCACCATACCACCGAATAGCGAATGATAGGCAATAGCACCGTTCCCGCGACACCGAACAGCGCCGGGATGCGCCCGTCGCCGCTCCGCTCGGCATCGGCGCGGGCAAGCGCGATCCAGGCGATATACACGAAGAAAAGCAGGAGCATGCTGGTCAGCCGGCCGTCCCATTCCCACCAGGTCCCCCAGGTCGGACGGCCCCAGATCGATCCGGTGACCAGGCACAGCGCCGCGAACACAGCGCCGACCGGCGCAATGGCGCGGGCGGCGACGATCGCCAGCGGGTGCCGCCATATCAGATAGCCGAGGCACGCCAGCGCGAGGCTGCTCCACCCACCCATGCCGAGCCAGGCGGTCGGCACATGGATGTAGAGGATCCGGACGCTCTCCTTCTGCAGATAGTCGGCGGGCGTCTGGGTAAGGCCGGCCCAGGCGCCGACCAGCGTCAGCGCCAGCCCGACCCAGAACAGCGCCGGCGTCAGCGGCCGGGCGATCTTGAGGAAGCGCGCCGGATTGGCGAGGGCGTGAAGCATCGGCACGCGGCAAGGACTAGCCCGGCTTGCAGGCAAACTCAAAGCACCGAATCACTCAACGCGCCCTTCGGGCCGCGCGGCCTTGCATTCGCCACCCTTGCCCCCTAGGAGCGGCGCGTCATCTGGGGAGTAGCCAGTCGGTGCGCCGCGCACCGGGCGCCCGCGTCAACATACTTGGTCGAGAGGCCATGGCGCAGGCGGAGCCGCAAGGTTCGGGCGAGACCAATGGCGTCGCATCTCCGCTCGTGCCGGGCGGGGAGATGCGATGTCGTTGGATTCGCATCCGCCCGGCCCTGGAGTTTTTTCTTGGAAGCCCTGCTTACCTCCACCGCCGTGGTTGCGCTCGCCGAAATCGGCGACAAGACCCAGCTGCTCGCGATCCTGCTCGCCACCCGCTTCAAGAAGCCGGTGCCGATCATCTGCGGCATCTTCGCGGCGACCATCGCCAACCATTTTCTTGCCGCACTGGTGGGCGCCGAGGTTGCAGGTCTGCTCGACAGCGTCTGGTTCCGCTACGCCATCGCCGCGTCGTTCGTTGCGATGGGCCTGTGGACGTTGATCCCGGACAAGCTCGACGAGGACGAAGAAGCCAAGCCCGCGCGGTTCGGCGCGTTCCTGACCACCGCGATCGCGTTCTTCCTGGTCGAGATGGGCGACAAGACCCAGGTAGCGACGGTTGCGCTGGGTGCCCGCTTCCATGCGGTGCTGCCGGTCACGGCCGGCACGACGCTGGGCATGATGCTCGCCAATGTGCCCGCGGTGCTCCTCGGCAACGCCGTGATCGAGCGGGTGCCGCTGACGACCGTGCATCGCATCGCTGCACTGCTCTTCGTCGCAATCGGCCTGTGGCTTGCAGCACAGACGGCGGGCTGGCTCTGAAAACAAAAGACCCTCCCCGCGAGGGGGAGGGCCCTTGGATCAGCGGCCGATCAGGCGCTGGGCGATCCGGTCGGCGACTTCGCTCGACGGGTCGCCGGTCGCTTCGCTCTCGTCCCACACCTGGTCGAGGCGCACCGGGATCTTCTCGACCCGCGCATCGACCTCGGAGCGGTCGCCCTGCCCCAGATATTCGAGCGCCACGTTGATGATGCCGCCGGCGTTGATCACATAATCCGGCGCATAGACGATGCCGCGGGCGTGGAGGCGGTGGCCGTCCTCGCGGGTGGCGAGCTGGTTGTTCGCACCACCGGCGACGACACGCACCTTAAGTGCCTCGATCGACTGCTCGGTAAGGATCGCACCCAGCGCGCACGGGCTGAGTATGTCGGCCTCATGGGTCAGGATCGCGTCGGCGTCGATCGCCTCGGCGCCCAGCTCGGCAGCCAGCGCCTTGGCGCGGTCGCCATGGACGTCCGCCAGCGTCAGCTTGGCGCCGTCCGCTGCCAGCAGCCGGGCGAGCCCGCCGCCGACCGAACCGACGCCCTGGATCGCGACGCGCACACCCGCCATCGAATCGACGCCGAGACCGCGCTTCGCAGCCGCCTTGACGCCAAGATAGACGCCCCGCGCGGTCACCGGCCCCGGATCGCCGCCCGCGCTGCCCGCCGCCACCGGCAGGCCGGAGACATGCTTGGTCTGGGTCGCCACGACCTTCATCCGGGCCTCGGACATGCCGACGTCTTCCGCGGTCACATAGCGGCCATGAAGCGATTCGACTGCGCGGCCGAAGGCCTCTAGCTGCGCCTGGGTCACTTCCGCACCCGGCTTGTCCGCGAGGATCACGCCCTTGCCGCCGCCCATCGGCAGATCGGCCATGGCGTTCTTGTAGCTCATCCCGCGCGAGAGGCGGAGCGCATCGGTGATCGCAGCGCGATGATCGGCATAGTGCCAGAAGCGCACGCCGCCGGCAGCAGCGCCGAGCGCTGTCGAGTGGACCGCGATGATCGCGCTAAGGCCGGAAGCCCGATCCGAGAAGAGGTGAACGCCCTCGTGGTCGTCGAAATCGGGAAAGCCCCAGTCGGTGATCATGGATGGATCCGCGCTGTGATGAAGGGGGAAAATGGGGCGACCAACGGGAATTGAACCCGCAACCTCTGGTACCACAAACCAGCGCTCTAACCGATTGAGCTATGGTCGCCGTGAAGGAGTGCGCGCTTAGCGGGCTCCGAAGCGGAGCGCAAGATCCTTACGCATCATCCGCGGGAAATTCTAACAGCCTCGTCCGGAGTCGTCACCCCCGTGCGCGCAAGCGTGCGGGCGGCCGAGCCCAGATTAGGGGCGCCGATAAAGGCGTGGCGCGCGAGAATCGCAGCGTCGCCGCCATCGTTCACCAGCCGGCGAATCGTCGCATCGCCGCGAATCGATTCGAATACGCCAATCTGTCCGGCGAACCCGCTATGCCCGCAGGCAGGGCAGCCGGCGGGCGCATAGACAATCGCGCCAGGATCGAAGCCGAGCAGCGCGGAGACCGATCCGGTCGCCTGTACCGGCTCCCGGCATTCGGGGCACAGCCGGCGGACGAGCCGCTGCGCAAGAACGAGCGAGAGCGCGGTGGCGAGATGGAACGCCTCCACCCGCCAGGTGCGCATCTGCTGGATCGCCGCGACGGCATTCGCGGCATCCACCCCGGCCAGCACCAGCCGCCCCGCCTGTGCGGCCTGCACCGCGGCGGCAGCGGCGGCGCGATCCTCAATCGAATCGAGCATCAGCACGTCCAGATCCTGATCGATGCCGGCACGCAGCGATTCGGCAGGCGCGACCGGGGATGCATCCGCCCAGCTCACCCCCGGCATCTCGAGCTGTGCGCCGCTGCCCACCGCCAGGCCCGGGCGACTGCGACTCGTGGCCTGTTCCAGCAACGCTCGAAGCGTGGTGCTGCGTCCATGCCCTGCAGGCGCGGCGACGAGAACCAGGCCATGGCCCGCCAGCACGGCACGCAGGTCGTGCGCGAGCGCGGCGCGCATGCCGAGGCCTTCCAGCGCTCGATGTTCCGCCGGGTGCAGCGCCCGCTGCAATACCATGCGCAGCCCGTCGCGAAGCGGCAGCACCGAAAGGGTGAGCACTTCCCGCCCCCAGCGCAATTCGCCGCGCTGCGGGAGCAGCGGGACTGCCGGCAGGTCTGCGCTGAGGGCAATCCCGCGCAGCAGTGCGGCGCCATCCTCGCGACCAAGCAGGCGCTGCGCCTGCACCCGTCCCGATGTCCGGAACAGCACCTGCACGCCGCTGGCAGCTGGCTCAAAATGAAGATGCGATGCCTGGGCAGCTGCGGCATCGGCCAGCAGCGCTTCCAGCAATCGTGACGCTCGGGCGGCGTCCGTCGATGGATCCGCCCCAGGCACCAGCTCCCGATGCCGTTCGGCTTCAATCTGCACGCTTCGTCCCCCTGCTGGACGCGGCCGCGGTACGCAGCGTTCGTGACGTAGAAGCTGCACTTTCATGACATTTACGCGTCACGCTGGCGAGCCGCCGCGCCTTTTGGCAATAGCGAGGCATGCAGGCGCAATCCCTCCCCCATCTCGGCAGCGGCCATCCTTCCGAGCCCGTTGTCGACCGCATTCTCGCCTATCCCGGCGTGCAGAAGGTCCCGAGCCCCAAGGTCACGCTGTTCGTGGCGCGCAACTTCCTGGATGCCGGCCAGTGTCAGGCGCTCATGGCGCGGATCGACGAGCATCGGCGCCCCTCCACGCTGGCCAATGCCGGCGACGACTATGCCTTTCGCACCAGCGAGACCTGCGATCTCGCCAGTGAGGATCCGCTGACGATCGACCTCAAGGCGCGTATTCTAGATTTTATCGGCCTCAATCCCGATCATGCCGAGCCGATGCAGGGCCAGCGTTATGCAGTGGGTCAGGAGTTCAAGGCGCACACCGATTATTTCGATCCCGGCAGCGTCGATTTCGAAAAATATTGCAGCGTCGCGGGCCAACGGACCTGGACCGTCATGCTGTACCTGAATGCGGTCGAAGCGGGCGGCGCCACGCGCTTCAAGGCGATCGACAAGATCGTCCAGCCCGAACCGGGCAAGCTGCTGGCATGGAACAATCTGCGTCCCGACGGCAGCGTCAACCCGGCGACCATTCATCATGCGATGAAGGTACGCGCGGGCTGCAAATATGTGATCACCCAGTGGTTCCGCGAGCGGCCCTGGGGCTGGTGAGCGGGGAGCCCGTCCGCCGCAGCGGCGGCGGGCTCCTCTCCTCTCCTTACCGTCAGAAGGTCGTCGAGAGCGACAGCTGCACGGTCGTCCCCGGCGAATAGCGGTTGTACGTCACCGTACGGGTGCCGTTCGACTGGAGTTCCTTGTACTGGCGCCCGGTGATGTTGCGCGCCTCGAACTTCACGTCGAACTCATGCCCGGCCACCATCACGCCCTGGCGCGCGACGAAGTCGAGGTTGAACCCCGGATACTCATACACGTCCGGCTGGTTCTGGTTGGCAAGGCCGCGACTGGTGACGCGCTTGCTGGCATAGGAGAGGATGAAGGTCTGCTGCGAGAGCAGGCCGCTCTTCTCCATGCCCAGCTGCAGGTTCACCAGGTGATCGGACTGGCCGGTCAGCGCTGCGCCGTCGCGGAAATAGTCGGTCGCGTTGGTCGACGAGGCCGCATAGACCGCGGTGCGATCGCCCTGCTGCACCTTCAGCTTCGACTTGGTGTAGGTGTAGTTCGCAATGACGAGCAGGTCGCGATCGGCAAAGAACGCGCCACCCAGATGCTCGCCGAGCCCGAACTTCTTCTGCGCCTCGACCTCGGCACCGTACAGATTGGCCTTGGGGGCGTTGGCGAAGCTGGTCACCAGCACGTCGCTGCCAGTGATGAAGGCCTCGATCGGCTTGTTGATCCGCTTGTAGAAGGCGGCCAGCGACACACGCTGGTCATTGCCCATGTACCATTCGAAGCGGCCTTCGCCATTGTACAGGGTGCTGTCCTGCAGCAGCGGGTTGCCCTGATACTGGCGGTTGGTCTCCGGATCGAAATAGAACTGGTAGATCAGCTCGCGGAACTGCGGCCGCGCAATGGTCTTCGAGCCGTTGAGCCGGAACTGCATCTGCGGGCGGAACTGCCAGGTGAGAGTCGCCGCCGGCAGCCAGTAATCGTTCTTCAGATTCGTACCGGCGGTGCTGGCGCCCGCGCTGCTGAACACCTGTGCGGGCGTGACCTTCTCCTTCGCCGTCTCGTACCGGACGCCGGTATCGAGCGAGATTTCCGGCGTGATCTGGTACACCACGCGGCCATAGCCGGCATGGTTGCGCAGCGAGGCGTTGAACGCCGGATTGCCTTCGTTGGTCTCGATCAGCGCGATCTTGTAATAGTCAATGATCGCGCTGCCGAGCAGCAGATCCGGACGCAGCATGGCCACGCCGTTGGGGAAGGTGCTGGGCGCGCTGAACTGGAAGTCGCGGCGCGAGCTGAAGCGCTTGGTCTTCAGGTAGCTATAGCCGGTCGACAGGCTCAGATCGGGGATCGGCTTGAAGGTCAGGTCGGCGCCGCCCGAGTAGAGATCCTCGTTCAGGTTGGAATAGCTGACCGTCGCGTCGCCGCCATTGCCGTTGTTGAGGCGGTTGATGAAATACTGGCCGTACGGATCCGCCGAGACATTCGTGCGGACATATTCGAAGAACAGCTCGCTCGGCGACTTGCGCTTCGAATTGGCATAGCTGCCGCGTACGTCGAGGCTCAGCGTCGGCGTCAGCTTGAACTCGCCGACCACCTGCGTGTCGATCAGCTGGCGTTCGAACCAGCGCGTGTCCTGCTGCTGGAAGTCGGTCGTCTCGTTGCCATGGCGCTTGCCGATGCCGAGACGCGTGTTCTTCAGCGTGTCGCGGATATAGACGTTGGTCCAGCGCAGCTTGTTGTCGCCGAACTGGAAGCCGAGGCCGAACAGGCCGTTCAGCACGACCCGATTGTCGGTCAGCACGCGATTGAAGTCGCTTTCGAGCACCGAGAGATCTTGGGTGATCGAATATTGCTGAACCGCATCGCGCACGGTCCACTTGTTGCTGTAGCCCGCGGTGGCGATCACGCCGAGTGTAGTCTCGCCAATGTCGAAGGACTTGCCTGCCGAAAGGCTGGTCGACCAGTTGGGCGGCAGGTTCAGGTTGCGCTGGAGCAGCGCGTTCTTGCCGTTGACCAGCTGCTTGGCGATGGCGGCGCCATCGACATTGCCGGAGCTGAGGCGTGCGCCGCTGTTGAAATAGGCCTGGAGCGCGGGCGCGATATCGCGGCTGCCGTCGTCAAAGCCGGTCCAGTCGTGCTTGCCGCCGGCATAGACATAACCAAGCTGGCCGGTCGCGCGGCTGTTCGCACCAAGACCGCCACCGATGGTGACAAAGCCTTCCTTCGGCGCGGCATTGGTGGTGAGGTTGATCACGCCGCCGCCGAATTCACCCGGATAATTCACCGAGTAGCTCTTCTGGACGAGCGACGAGGAGACGACGTTGGTCGGGAAGAGGTCAAGCGGCACGACGCGCTTCAGCGGCTCGGGGCTGGGCAGCGGCGAGCCGTTGAGCAGCGCGAGCGAATAGCGATCGCCCAGGCCGCGCACGAAGACATAGCCGTTGCCGACAACGCTGAGTCCGGTCACGCGGCCGAGGGCGCCGGCGATGTCGCCTTCACCCGTGCGCTGGATGTCGGCGGCCGACAGCACCGATACGACCTGTGGGATGTCGCGCGTGAGGTTCACCCGGCGGCCGGTGACGACGATTTCGCCGGGCACCGAGACGTCCGGCGCCTCCTCCTGCTGGGCCTCGGGCGCGGTCGCCGGCTGGTCGGCGGCGTTGGTGGCCGGGCCGGTCTGCGGATCGGGCGTGGCGGGCGCGGTCTGCGCGCACGCAATCGCGGGCGCGACGAGCGCGGAAGAAAGAAGCAGCAGGCTGGCAAGCCCCAACGACTTGGTCATCGTGAACCCCTAGTTCGTACATCGGGAAAGGGCGGGGCGTGCCCGTGATGGCCACGCCCCGCCCTCCGGTCAGGTCAGGCTTGGCCTCAGGTCGTCGGCAGCGACGTGCACGAGCGGCTCGTCACCGACGTGTTGTCGAACCCGGCATAGCCCGAGTTGCAAGTCCAGCCGGCGTACCAGGTATCGGTGGTGTTGCGGACCGCGCCGATCCAGGTGGTCGTGTCGAAGAAGCCGGTCGAGTCGAGCGTCTTCGGGTCCGTGGCGGTGACGGCGGTTTCGGTCGCACCGTTCACGAACAGGCTGGCCAGCGTGTTGATGAAGCTGTCGCTGTTGTTGTTCGAACCCGCACCGAACGCCGTGGCCACCTGGGCGGCGGTGTAGCTGCCGGTGCCGAGATACTTGGTGGCGTTGCACTGCAGGACCACCGAGCGCGCCGTGAGCGTTGCAGGCGTGGTGCCCGAACCGTTCATGCGCAGGCACTCGTTGTTCGGAGAGATCACCAGGCCGTTGACCAGCGTCAGGTCGGCATTGCCGCGCAGCAGGATCGAAGCCTGGTCATTGGCTTCGTTGTCGGTGCTCAGCTGGGTCTGGATCGCGGTGAAGTTCGCGACCTTGGTGACCTGGCGCGGGGTGTCACCCTCGTTGCCGTTGCTGTCGACTTCCATCAGGGCGTCGCCCTTGCCGGCGCGCTGGATCAGCAGGACGTACTGGAACAGACCCTGCAGACCAGTGTCGATGTCGAGGCTGTCATCGTCGGCGCCAGTGGCGATGTAGTGCTTGAAGCGCACGGTGCCGCCGAAGAACTCCATGCCGTCGTCCGAGCTGTTGTGGCTCTGGATATAGTCGAGCGTGGTGCCGCTGCCGGTGCCTTCGGTGGTCAGCGCCTGCAGCTCGCGGTCCGCGCCGAGCACATAGCCCGAGTAACGGATCTGGACGTACTTCATCGTGCCGGCATTGTAGGCATCATCTGCGCCGCCGAACACGGCCGGATCGGCCGAGCCTTCGGTCGCGCGCTCGCAGGTGCCGGCCGCGGTGGTGCCGGTGTTGCAGTCGGTGATGCGGCCGCGGCCCAGCAGCACCACACCGCCCCACTGGCCGAACGACGCGTCGTTGTTGATGCCGAGCACGTTGTCACGGCTGGTGAACACGATCGGCGCGGTGGAGGTGCCGGTTGCGTTGATCTTGTTGCCGCGGTTGACGGCGAGCCACGAGGTGCCGGTGCCACCGAACAGGATCACGCCCGGCTGGATGGTGAGCGTCACGTTGGTATCGGCGGTCAGCTGGCTGCTGCCGTTGAGCGTGAAGCCGTTTGCGGTGGTGCAGCCGACGGTCGAGCTGGCGCGCGGCGCGGCCGTGGTCGGTGCCGAGAAGCCGCTATCGCAGCCGACGTCGACGCGGCCCTTGAGCTGATAGAGCAGGCCAGCGATCTTCGGCAGTTCAATGCTCTTCGAGATGATCGCGGGCAGCGTGCACACGCGCCAGGTGCCGGTCGGTCCCGTGATCGTACCATCGTCGGTCAGGCCCTTCGGATCGGCGATCGTCGGGCAGCCCGTGGCGGGGGTGACGAGCGTCGCGGTCGGGGTCGGCGTCGGGCTCGGGGCCGGGGTCGGCGCCGGGTTATTGATGATCACATTGCCACCGGTGCCCGGCGAAGCGATGTCGTTCGCGCCGTCGCACGCCGAAAGCGCGGCACCCGCGCAGCTCGTCATCAGGATAAGGGCAAGGCGTTTGAAGCTGGCCATAAAGTCTCCGTTTCGGCGGACGCCGATGTTCTTGCGCGAATGCGATTCTGTGCGGGATCGACTCGGCTGTTCCCCCGTCGGCCGCAGCCCGGCGCTAGGCGGCTGAAATGACGCCCCCATGCGACCTCGAAGAAACTTCGGAGACAGTTAGATGACAGTTGAGTGACGTCGCCCCAGCGTGGTACGAAAGCCACACTGTGCGCTAGAGGCCGGCAGTGAGCACCACGCCCAGGCAGACCGCAACTCCGGCAATCGCCTGACGTAGCGTCAACGCCTCACGGAAGAGGCGGTGGCCGGCGACCGCGGCGATCGGCATCTCCACCACGCCGAGCGAGCGCACCGCGGCGGCGGGCGCAAGATTAAGCGCGAAGAACCAGCCGGTGGAGGCGAGCGCTCCAAACAGCCCCGCGCCGAGCGAGCCGCGCCATCCCGCGATCACCGCGCGCAACGCTGCGGGATCGCGCCACAGCAGAAACGCTCCGAGCGCCGCCGTCTGTACCGCCTGGACCAGCGTGACGGTTGTCACCGCTGCAAAGAAGGGGTGTTGCGGCTCCAGCGCAAGGCCCGCATGGCGGAAGCCGTTGAGCGCGAGACCGAACAGCAATCCGGAAAGCGTGCCATATGCCACGCCGGGCACCAGGCGGCCCTCCCCGCCCACGTTGCGCGGCCAGACCAGCACCGCGAGCCCCACGGTGGTGACCGCAACGCCGATCCAGCCGATCGCGCTCAGCGTATCGCCGAACACCAGCAGCCCCGCCAGCGCCGCAAGCGGCACCGAGCTTTGCTGCAAGGCGGTCCCGACCGCGAAGCCGGCATGGTGCATCGCCTGCAGCAGCGCCGCTGTCGCCAGTACCTGCGCCAGCGCGCCGATCAGCGCCGGCCACCAGAAGGCCAGGCCGAACTGCGGGTGCAGATGGGCCGCGCCAGCGAAGGCAATTGCCACCAGCATCAGCGCGGTGGAAAAGGGCAGACCGAACAGGAAGCGCACCAGCGTCGCTCCCCAAGGTCCGCTAGAGGCCATCATGCCTCGCTGGAAGGCGTTGCGCGCCACCTGGAATGCGGCCGCAGCGACCGTCGCACCTGCCCACAACATCGAAAACCGCCTCCTCCGCTGCCCGGCGCGGGGATCGATTAAGCCGACGGTCGGGTGTGGCGATCGCCTACGCCGATGAGGGCTGACGGACAACGAAAAAGCCCGTCGAACCGGGGTCCGACGGGCTTCTCTATATGGTGGGCGCGGCTGGGATTGAACCAGCGACCCCTGCGGTGTGAACACAGTGCTCTACCACTGAGCTACGCGCCCATTGGCCGGCGGGTGAAACCCTGTGGCCGAAACGGGAAGCGGGCCTTTACGGCGCCGACGCGGGCCTGTCCAGCCCCGTTTCGCGCACGCCCCGCAATTTTTTTCGGTGCTTAGTTGACCGAATCCTTCAGCACCTTGCCCGGCTTGAACTTGGGCTGATTGGATGCCTTGATCGTCATCTCTTCGCCGGTGCGCGGGTTGCGGCCCGTCGAGGCCTTGCGCTTGCTGACCGAGAAGGTGCCGAAACCGACGAGACGGACCTCATCCCCCTTCTTGAGCGCGGCCGTGATCACGTCGAACACTGATTCGACGGCCTTCACGGCATCGCCCTTGGCGAGACCGGAGACGTCGGCGACCTGAGCGATCAGCTCTTGCTTGTTCATGCTGGTGCAAACCCCCTGAAACTGTGCGGGATACCGCGTTGAATGTGATGGATGGCCAAATGAGTCGCGGCGGCTTCGCTGGCGTGCGAGTCAGCACGGGCGAGCCGCCGGAGTCAAAGCCTTTCGGACGCGATTGCGTCAGAAAAGTTACGGAATGTCAATGATGCAGTGCATCTCCAATCGCCGGCACGCCGGCGGGTGGCTGGGTAGCGAGTTCATCGGCATCCGACCAGTCGATTGCGGTGAGCGGCTCGGTCAGCGCAAGCCGCAAAACCTCGTCGACGTGCGAAACCGGGACAATCTCCAGACCCTCGCGAATATTTGCAGGGATTTCGGCGAGATCCTTCTCATTCTCCTCCGGGATCAGCACCATTTTGATGCCGCCCCGCAGCGCCGCCAGCAGCTTCTCCTTCAGGCCGCCGATAGGCAGCACGCGGCCCCGCAGCGTCACCTCGCCGGTCATCGCCACGTCCTTGCGAACCGCGACGCCGGTGAGCGTTGAGACGATCGAGGTGACCAGGCCGATGCCCGCCGACGGCCCGTCCTTCGGCACCGCGCCCTCCGGCAGGTGGACGTGGATGTCCTTGCGCGCGAACAGGCTCGGCTTGATGCCATAGCTCGGACTGCGCGCGCGGACGAAGCTGAACGCGGCTTCCACCGATTCCTTCATCACGTCGCCCAGCTTGCCGGTCGTCTTGATAGCGCCCTTGCCGGGGACAGTGACGCTTTCGATGGTCAGCAACTCGCCGCCCACCTCGGTCCAGGCGAGGCCGGTGACCGCACCGATCTGGTGCTCCTCTTCGCCCACGCCGAAGCGGTATTTCCGCACGCCGGCAAAGTCCGCGAGATTCTCGGGGGTGATGGTGACCTGCGTCTCCTTGCCCTCGAGGATCTTGCGCAGGCTCTTGCGGGCGAGCTTGGCGATCTCGCGCTCCAGCGTACGCACGCCCGCCTCGCGGGTGTAGTAGCGAATCAGGTCGCGCAGCCCCTCGTTGGTGAGCAGGAACTCGCCCTCCTTAAGGCCATGCGCGTCGACCTGCTTGGCGACCAAGTGCCGCTCGGCGATCTCGACCTTCTCGTCCTCGGTATAGCCCTCGAGCCGGATGATCTCCATGCGGTCGAGCAAAGGCTGCGGCAGATTGAGCGAGTTTGCCGTGCACACGAACATCACGTCCGACAGATCGATGTCGATCTCCAGATAGTGGTCGTTGAACTTGCTGTTCTGCTCCGGGTCCAGCACCTCGAGCAGCGCCGACGCGGGATCGCCGCGGAAGTCCTGGCCGAGCTTGTCGATCTCGTCGAGCAGGAACAGCGGGTTCGAGGTGCCGGCCTTTTTCAGGTTCGACACAATCTTGCCCGGCAGCGAGCCGATATAGGTGCGGCGATGGCCGCGGATCTCGGCCTCGTCGCGCACGCCGCCCAGCGACTGGCGGATGAACTCGCGGCCGGTCGCCTTTGCGATGCTCTTGCCCAGCGAGGTCTTGCCGACGCCCGGCGGGCCGACGAGGCACAGGATCGGCCCCTTCAGCTTGTTGGTGCGCGCCTGGACCGCGAGATATTCGACGATCCGGTCCTTCACCTTCTCCAGGGCATAATGATCCTGGTCGAGCACGCCCTGCGCCTCGGCAATGTCCTTCTTCAGCTTGGACTTCTTGCCCCAGGGCAGGCCCAGCAGCACGTCGAGATAGTTGCGCACGACGGTGGCCTCGGCAGACATCGGCGCCATCGTCTTGAGCTTCTTCAACTCGCCCTGCGCCTTGGCGCGCGCTTCCTTGGAGAGCTTGAGCGTGGCGATCTTCTGGGTGAGTTCGGCGACCTCGTCGCCCTCGCCCTCTTCGCCCTCATTGCCCAACTCGCGCTGGATCGCCTTGAGCTGCTCGTTGAGGTAGTACTCGCGCTGCGTCTTCTCCATCTGGCGCTTGACGCGGCTGCGGATCTTCTTCTCGACCTGCAGCACGCCCAGCTCACCTTCCATGAAGGCGAAAACCATCTCGAGACGCTTCTGGGGGTCGTTTTCGACCAGCAAGGCCTGCTTGTCGGCGACCTTGACCGAGATGTTCGCGGCAACCGCGTCGGCCAAGCGCGACGGATCCTCCAGTTCGCCCAGCTGCACGGCGGTCTCGGCCGGCAGCTTGCGGTTGAGCTTTGCGTAATTCTCGAACTGCTCGACCACCGAGCGCATCAGCGCCTTCAGCTCGGGGCTGAGATCCTCCGGCTTGAGGTTTGAAACGGCGTCGTCGACGCCCTCCTGCGCGGCCTCGAGCGAGGTGTCGCCTTCTTCGACCGGCTCGACATGGGCGGTGAGATAGGCGCCGGTCTCCTCGATGGACAGGAGGTTGCCGCGCTCCTTGCCGGCGACCAGCACGCGCACGGTGCCGTCGGGCAGCTTGAGCAACTGCAGCACTTCGGCGGAAACGCCGGTATCGTAGAGATCCTCGCGGCCGGGATCGTCCTCGGCCGGATCGAGCTGCGCGACGAGGAAGATCTCCTTGTCGGCAGCCATCGCCGCTTCCAGCGCCGCAACCGACTTATCACGGCCGACAAACAGCGGCACGATCATGTGCGGGAAGACGACGATGTCGCGAAGCGGCAGGACGGGATAGGACTGCTTCATGAAAACTCCGGGTCCGCCCCAAGGAGGGGCATCATAGGCCCTATATATGGGGCCCGGAACGGGCGCATCAATCGGGTGGGGGTATTAACCCAGATTGCCGTGGAAAACGCCAGTCCCAGCCGACGCTTGGCCCCCTCGCTTCGCGGCCAACCCTCGCTATCATGCCGGCGTCGCGGCCGTCGATTCGGCGCTGCAACGGAACACAAAGCATGTTGGGGGTCGCTTTGAACATTTCGAGATTCGCGTACGCCATGGCTGCCATGGCGGCGATGACGGGCACTGCACAGGCACAGAAGCGCGGCGAGCCGGCCATCACGCCGACGACCCAGGCGTCGGGCGGCGTAATTGCACCCGAGCGCGCCGCGCTCCGCCTCGAACATGCCGATCTCGCGATCGAGGTGCTCCCCGCCAGCTTCACGCTGCAAGGCCGCGCCACGCTGACGCTGCGCACCAGCGCACCGCAAGCGGTGCTGCAGATCGATCTCGACAAGAACCTGCCGGTCAGCGCGATCCGCATCGACGGCAAGGCGATCAAGGCGAACCAATGGCGCAACCCCGACGGCCGGCTGTTCATCACCTTGCCCCGCCCACTCAAGGCCGGCGACAAGGTGATCGCCGAGATCAGCTATGGCGGAACGCCGCACGTCGCGGTGCGGGCACCCTGGGACGACGGCCTGGTCTGGGCCACGACGCCCGGCGAGAAGAGGCCCTGGGTCGCCACCACCGCCGAGGGCTATGGCTGCGACCTGTTCTGGCCGTGCCTAGACTTTCCGCAGGGCGAACCGGAGCTGGTCGATCTCCACATCACCGTACCCGCCGGTCTGAAGGCTCCTTCCAACGGGAAGCTGCTGCGCGTGCAGACGCTCGATGACGGGCGCACCATCTGGCACTGGCGCGCCAAGAGCCCCAATCCGTACGATGTCGCGCTCAACATCGCGCCTTATCAGGAGCTGAGCGCCGACTATAAGAGCCGCTTCGGCAACAGTTTTCCGCTGCAATACTGGTATTTGCCGGGCCGCGAGGAGAAGGCCAAAGGCCTGTTTGCCGAGTTCGCGCCGACGGTGGACTTTTACGAAAGCATGATCGGCCCCTTCCCCTGGGGCGACGAGAAGCTGGGCGTGGTCGAGACGCCACATCTCGGCATGGAGCACCAGACGATCAATGCGTACGGCAACAACTATCGCAAGACGCCGTCGGGATATGACGAGATCTTCCAGCATGAGCTCGGCCATGAATGGTTCGGCAATCAGCTGACCGCCGCCAACTGGGACGATTACTGGCTGCACGAAGGCTATACCCAGTACATGCAGCCGCTCTACGGCCAGTGGCGCGAAGGCGATGCTCGCTATGCCGCGATGATGGACCAGTTCCGCCTCGCGATCATGAACAAGGCACCGATCGTCTCGGGCAAGATCCGTACCGAGGAGGAGGTGTATGAGGACGAGAAGGGTGGCCCGGGCCAGGACATATACTACAAGGGCGCCTGGGTACTGCACACGCTGCGCTACCTGATCGGCGACGAGAAGTTCTTCGAGGCGACACGCCGGATCGTCTATGGCCGGCCCGATCCGAAGCCCGGCAACTTCAAGCCGCGCTTCGGTACCACCCCGGAATATATCGGAATCGTACGCGAGGTGGCCGGCGAGGATCTGCGTTGGTTCTTCGACGTCTATCTATATTCCGCCGGACTGCCGCAGTTGATCAGCACGCGCACCGGGAACCAGCTTATGCTGCGGTGGAAGACGCCGGGCGACCGTCCCTTCCCGCTGCCTGTCGACCTGGCGATCGATGGCGCGCTGCAACGGGTACCGATGCCCGGCGGTACCGCCACGCTCACCGTTCCCGCCGGCGCGCATGTCGTGCTCGATCCCAACGCCCATGTGCTGCGACAGTCGGATGCGGTCGACGCAGTCCAGCGCGCGGGCCGTGGCCGATGATCGCGCTCGTCGCCCCCACGCCGATCGGCAAGCCCGCGCTCGCCGTGCTGCTGATCGGCCTGCTGCTCTTCATCGCAGCACTTCTCTTCGTGCGCTTCCGGGTCGGCCGCCCGGAAACCGCGGTACAGACCGGCCGCCGTGGCGGCCTTGGCATGCTGCTGCAGGCGGGCGGTTTTTTGGCGACCGCCTTCGGACCGCTCCACACCACGCTGCCAACGGCGTCTGCCGCGGCCTGGGGCCAGGCGGTGATCGTCGGCGTGCTGATCGGGGCGTGCATCGGGATGTTCCTCTCGGCGGCAGTGGCGATGGGCCGGAACTGGAGCTTCGCGCCGCGCACCCGTCCCGATCACGACCTCGTGACCTGGGGACCCTTCGCTACCATCCGCCATCCGATCTATACCGGCCTGTTCGCGATGCTGCTGGCACTGGGGATCGCCTTCGGGCACGGCCGGGGCCTGATCCTCGGCTTCCCTCTTTTCGCTGCCGGCACCTGGATCCGCGTGCAGGAGGAGGAAGCGCTGCTCCGCCGCCACTTCGGTGCGGAATATGCGGTGTATGCCGCGCGCGTTAAACGGTTCGTGCCAAAGCTGTTCTGAACCGCGCCGGGCGCCCCGGCGTATCCCCTCGGCTTGCATCGGCGGCTAGGGTCTGCGAATCTCAGCGCCGGTACGACGCTGGAACCAGGATGCCTGGGTGAGGAAGATGAAGTTTTGCGGCCTGATGCTCGGCGCAATGCTTGCGATGACGGCATTGCCGGCACGCGCGCAGCAGGACCTGCGCGCGGACGGCGACTGGACCCATGCCGCGACGGGCATGGTGTTCCCCGAACGGCTAGGCAACGCGCTGCGCACCCGTATCCATTTGTTCGATGCCGAGGGGCTCGACGTCAGCGCCGGATATGCGCTGCGCCGCGGCGGCGATCTGGGACTGGTGACGCTTTACGTCTACCCCGCCCCGCCCGGCCGCGATTGTGCGGACAATTTCGCCGAGATCGAACGAAACGTCGAGACGAGCTACACCGACGTGAAACGGGTGGAGAGCGATCGCTGGCCCTCCCCCACCGGCCGCCTGCCCGCGACTGGCTTTCACGCCCGCTTCACCCTGAGCGGCACGCTGGAGGGCAAGGACCAGCCACTGACGTCGGAAAGTTATCTGTTCTGTCCGGCCGGAGGCCAATGGCTGGTTGCGGCACGGGCTAGTTGGGCGCGCGACAGCGATCTGCACCAGAGCTTCGTCGAGTTTCTGAAGGCGCTGCCCTGGCCTGCGCGGCTCGACACCCCTGCCGAATGATCACTTTGCCCGGCGGCACATCGACCAGAGCGGCGGCCCGTCCGGCACACGCCAGCTATCGGTGACGACGAAGCCGAAGTGCTGGTACAGTCCGAGATTGGCCTCCGTGGCCGTCTCCAGATAGATCGGCACCCCGCGCGGTGCGGCGGCGAGCCCGGCGATGATGGCGGCGCCGCCAAGCCCCCGCCCTTGCGCTGCCGGATCGCAGCCAGCGATGTGGAGATAGTGGAACGGCTCCGCCGGGAAATGCGCCTCGACCGCGGCGCTGGCACGCAATGCGCGGACTAGCGAACCGCCGAGTGCCTGCACCAGCGCCGGGGCACTCGCCAGCATCTCGCACCAGCCGACCCGAGCGCGTCCAGGCGGTCGCCAGAGCGTCACCGCCTCGCCGTCACCCGCCACCATGCCGTAGCCAGCCTTGAGATCGGACCCCAGCATCAACGCAAAGAGACGCGGCAACTGTCGCTGCCGCGTCTCTTTGTCCGAAAAGATATAGCCGAACACCGGGTCTTCGACGAACGCCCGCCCGAGCATCGCGGCGATGCCCGCGCGGTCTTCGGGAACGGCCGAGCGCGTCTCGATCGGCCGTTCCATCGGGATCAGGCGGCGCTGCCGGCCTTTTCCTTCTTGGCGTAGATGCGAACCGGCTCCTTACGACCCTCGACCACGTCCTTGTCGACCACGACCTCGTCGACGCCGTCCATGCTGGGCAGGTCGAACATCGTGTCCAGCAGGATACCCTCGAGGATCGAGCGGAGGCCGCGCGCGCCGGTCTTGCGCTCGATCGCCTTCTTCGAGACGGCGGTGAGCGCGTCGTCGGTGAAGCCGAGCTTGACCGCCTCCATGTCGAACAGCTTCTGATACTGCTTGACCAGGGCGTTCTTCGGCTCGGTCAGGATCTTGATCAGTGCCTCGACATCGAGATCCTCGAGCGTCGCGATCACCGGCAGACGCCCGACGAATTCGGGGATCAGCCCGAACTTGAGCAGATCTTCCGGCTCGGTCTGGCGGAGCAATTCGCCGGTGCGGCGCTCGTCGGGGGCTGCGACGTGCGCGCCGAAGCCGATCGACTTGCCCTGCAGACGATCACCGATGATCTTCTCGAGACCCGCGAAGGCGCCGCCGCAGATGAACAGGATGTTGGTCGTGTCCACCTGCAGGAATTCCTGCTGCGGATGCTTGCGGCCGCCCTGTGGCGGAACGGACGCGGTGGTGCCTTCCATCAGCTTAAGCAGCGCCTGCTGCACGCCTTCGCCCGACACATCGCGCGTGATCGACGGGTTCTCGGCCTTGCGGCTGATCTTGTCGATCTCGTCGATATACACGATGCCGCGCTGCGCCCGCTCGACATTATAGTCGGAGGCCTGGAGCAGCTTGAGGATGATGTTCTCCACGTCCTCGCCGACGTAGCCGGCTTCGGTGAGCGTGGTGGCGTCGGCCATGGTGAACGGCACGTCGAGGATGCGGGCAAGCGTCTGCGCGAGCAGGGTCTTGCCGCAGCCGGTGGGACCGACGAGCAGGATGTTCGACTTGGCTAGCTCGACATCGGCACCCTTGGCGCCGTGGTTCAGCCGCTTGTAGTGGTTGTGCACCGCTACCGACAGAACGCGCTTCGCCTTCTTCTGGCCGATGACGTAATCGTCAAGCACGTCGCAGATTTCCTGCGGCGTCGGGACGCCCCCGTCCTTCTTCGACACCAGCGAGGACTTGGTTTCCTCGCGAATGATGTCGTTGCACAGCTCGACGCACTCATCGCAGATGAACACGGTCGGGCCGGCGATGAGCTTGCGCACCTCGTGCTGGCTCTTGCCGCAGAAGGAGCAATAGAGCGTGCTCTTCGAGTCACCGCCGCTGAGCTTGGTCATTCAATCCATCCTTCGCGCCTCGGGCGCGCTACGCTCGCCTGCCATCCTACACGCAGGCGAAGTTCCGGCAATCCATAATCGCCCCGCCCGCCTGACGTTCCATGCACCGGGAATCGTCAGGCGGCCGGGAATAGGCATATAGTATTAATTACCCGCTGCCGCATCCTCGGTCGGCACCGGACGCTTCTCGTAGACCTGGTCGACGATGCCGAAGGCCTTAGCCTCCTCGGCTTCGAAGAACGAATCGCGGTCCATCGTCGTCTCGATCTTGTCGATCGGCTGGCCGGTATATTTGGCGTAGAGCGCGTTCATGCGCGCGCGGATCCGCAGGATTTCCTTGGCCTGGATCTCGATGTCCGACGCCATGCCCTGCGCACCGCCCGAGGGCTGATGCAGCATGATGCGGGCATTGGTCAGCGCCACACGCAGGCCCGGCTCACCCGAGGCCAGCAGGAACGACCCCATCGACGCCGCCTGGCCGATGCACACCGTGCCGACGCGCGGACGGATATACTGCATCGTGTCGTGGATCGCCATGCCCGCCGTGACGACGCCGCCCGGCGAGTTGATGTACATCCAGATGTCCTTCTTCGGATTTTCCGATTCGAGGAACAGCAGCTGGGCGGTGATCAGCGACGCCATGTGGTCTTCCACCTGGCCGGTGACGAAAACGATCCGCTCCCGCAGCAGGCGCGAATAGATGTCGAAGCTGCGCTCGCCGCGGCTCGACTGCTCGATGACGACGGGAACGAGTGCGCCGGTAACGGGATCGATGGTCATCTGACCAGAAAGCGGATGCATGTGGGATGATCTCGTGGTTGTTGTATTGCCCACGCCAACATCGGCGCTCCGGCAGCGCAGCGCAAGAGGGGCTTTGCCGGAGCCCGCCCGTCAGGCCAGTTGCAGGGCATCCGCGGCGCATTCGGCCCGGGCGATCAGCTCCCGCGTTTCCGGTGCGTCGGCAAAGGCTTGAAGCGCAGCCTCGAGCGGCGGCATCATGGTGCTGACGAGCGGCACCTGCGGCGGGCGCGCCGCGCGCCACCCCAGCGACGCCCCGGGCACGGGATCGACGAGCGCCGTCGGCAGCCCGCAAGCCCTAGCGATCTCGACCGCAAAGCCCGCCCAGCTCAGTTCCCCCTGATTGGCGAGGTGCAGCACGCCAACCATCTCGTCGATCAGCGCGTCGAGCACGGCGTTGCACAGGTCTGGCACGTAGCTGGGCGAGACGATCTGATCCTGTGCCGCTGCAACGCGCCGCCCCTCGGCCAGCGCCGCCACGCTGTGCACGGCGAAATTGTGCCGATCCCAGGGCGAGAAGAACGCCGCCGTTCGCGCGATCAGGTGCCGCCCCTCCAGCGCGCCGACCGCCGCTTCCATCGCGGCCTTGCTGCGGCCATAGGCGCTCAGCGGACGGGAGCTATCGGCTTCGACATAGCCGCGACCGAGCGCCCCGTCGAACACGAGGTCGCTCGAGAAGTTCACGGTGGCGATGCCACGCGCCGCCGCCGCCCTGGCGAGCGCAACAGCACCCGTGCAGTTGGCAGCGAAGCAGGCATCCGCCGCCGCCTCTGCTTCGTCCACCCGCACCCACCCTGCCGCGTTGAGGACCGCCCAAGGCTGATGCGTGTCGAGCGCCGCCGCGATCGAATCCTCGTCCGTCAGGTCCAGTGTCGCACGATCGGTACACACATAGGCGAGATCGCGCGCGGCGCAGGTGCGAGCGAGCGCCTGACCGAGCGTGCCGGTGGCGCCCGTGATCAGCAACGGCCGGCGCCCTCGTCGCGAGAGCAAGCGGTCCAGACCGGGCTCGGGGTGCGGGTGGCGGTGATGGGTTACGCGCAGGTCGCGCCGCCACCAGCCCTCGCCGTCCAGCACGGGATGCGTTGGATGCTCGCCGCGCGCCAGCGCCCTGAGCAGCGGCACCATCGCGGTTGACCGCGGCAGGCCGGCACGACCGTCGAACACGCCTGGCTCGTGGACGCCAGGCGCGGTGAGCAGCGTGTTCCAGCCCGACGCGCCGAACAGCGACCAGGCCGTTACTGCCTGCACCGCGATTCCCGCCCCACGCGCCGCCTCGGCATCGGCCCAGGCGTCGCGCATCCAGCGCATCTGCTCCTCGCGGGTGCAGCCATTGTGCACCTCGGTGATCGCGATGGGGATGCCAAAGCGCGCCCACGCCTCGGAAAGCGCGTTCGCCAGCCCTTTGGGTGCCGGATCCAGCACCCGCACCGCCTCTGTATCCACATAGGCGATGTGGCCGTTCCCGCCGCGCATCGCCGGCGGATAGGCCGCAACCCGCTCATCCAGGAAGCGGTCGCTGGTCAGATAGTGATTGATGCCGATCACGTCGGGAGGACATGGTGCACCGGCAAGCGCCTCGAGCTTCCCGCCCAGGCCGTGGCCGGTCAGCCGCGCCCATAGCGGGTGCCCCGGCACGACGCGACCGCACAGCAAGTCCCACCCCATCCAGCGACGGTCGTTGTCATGCGCCACCTGCACCTGCGTCGCCGGCGTGCCATAGGTCTTGCCGAGATCGTCGGTCTGGATCAGCCGGGCGCCCGGGACCGCGGCGCGGATCGCCGCCATCGCCTGCGCCACCCCTTCGATCTGATGGACCAGCGCCCGCCAGAAACTGCCCTCGTCGCGGGCATGCGGGTACCAGTGACCGTAGAGCGCGGCGAACCGGGCGGTGGTCAGCGGCTCGTTGACCGGCGTCCAATCGGTGATCCAAGGATAGCGCGCGGCGACCCGCTGTGCATAGTCGCCCAGCTTGGCGCCGAAATCGGGATCGAGCAGGTTGGTGCGCCGCGGGCCGCTGCCGTGATGGACCAGCCCCGCAATCGGCCGCACTCCGAGCGCGCGGAGCCGCGCCAGGCGATGGTCGCTCCAGGTCCAGTCGCAGAGCGCCGGATCGTCGGGACACACACGTTCCCAGAGCACGGGGAAGCGCACCGCGCGTACGCCAAGTGCGGCGATGCGATCGAGATCCTCATTCCTGTCGTGATGGCCCGTTTCTCGCACCTGGTCGCGGAAGCGATCGCCGACGCGATTGACGGTGCATTCTGCACCGCCCCAAAGTTCGAGTGGTTGCACGCTAGCGACCTCGACGGTTGCAAAAACAAAAGCCTACACCCCACATCTCGTAACCTAGATCAGGCGCACCACTCTGCCCGTCGCAAATTCTGCCCTCCCCCCTCCGAAGAAGCGCGTAGCGGGTACATCCGCAATTCACTTCCCGACCTATAAAAATCACATTGTTCTCAGGGGTTGCGAAGTGATGTCGGTACAGGCGTTGGCGGAGTTCGAGGCGATGGTCGGGCGTTGGACGGAGACGGAAGCGAAGGCGTGGTTCGCCCGTCAGCCCTGGGTGATGGGCTGCAACTTCACGCCTTCGAACGCGATCAACCAGCTGGAGATGTGGCAGGCCGATACCTTCGATATCGACGCCATCCATGCCGAACTGGCGCTCGCGGCGGATGTCGGCATGAACGCGGTGCGCGTGTATCTGCACGATCTGCTCTGGGCCGAGGATCCGGAGGGGTTTCTCGACCGAATCGATACGATGCTCGCGGTGGCGGAGGAGTTCGGCATTCGCGTGATGCTCGTGCTGTTCGACAGCTGCTGGCATCCCGATCCCGCCTTGGGTCCGCAGCCGGCGCCCAAGCCCGGCGTGCACAATTCGGGCTGGGTGCAGTCTCCGGGCATTCCGGCACTTCGCGATCCGGCGCAGCGCCCGCGGCTGGAGCGCTACATCAAGGGCGTGGTCGGAAGGTTCCGTGCCGATCGCCGCGTGCTTGCCTGGGATATCTGGAACGAGCCGGACAACGGCCCGGAGGTCTCGCTGTGCGATGCGGGCGAACTGAGCGCCAAGGCGGATCTCGTGCTGCCGCTGCTGGTCGATGCCTTCGACTGGGCCCGCAGCCTGCGGCCGGTGCAGCCGCTCACCAGCGCCATCTGGCTGGGCGACTGGTCCTCGCCCGATCGGCTCAGCCCGCTGCAGCAGGCGCAGATTGGCCTGTCGGACATCGTCTCGTTCCACAATTACGGCACAGCCGAGGATTTCGCGCAGCGCATTGCCTGGCTCAGCATCTTCAAGCGGCCGTTGTGGTGCACCGAATTCATGGCCCGGCCGGCCGGCAGCACGTTCGAGGCGATCCTGCCGGTGGCAAAGCTCCACAATGTCGGTGCCTTTTGCTGGGGACTGGTGCGCGGCAAGACGCAGACGCATCTGCCCTGGACGGCGTGGGAGAACCCCAATCTCGCCGGGCTGAAGGACAAGTGGTTCCACGACATCTTCGATGTCGGCGGTGTCCCTTATGACGATACCGAGGTGGAGTTCCTCCGCCTGCTGCGTACGCTCGATGACAAGGCGCCGCACTGGCCGATCATGGGGGTGGAAACCGCGAAGCACGCGGGACCAACCCCCGACGGCGCCGCCAAGGCGGCTTGAGGCTCGCCCCCCTCCCGCGATCGGGAGGGGGAAGCGATACGACGTCACTCCGCCAACGCCGCCGCCTGCGCCGGCGGAACGGTTCGCTCGGCGGCGATGTGGCGGCGATAGGTTGCGAGCGCCTGCCCCACGACCTGATCCATATTGTAATAGCGGTAGGTTGCCAGCCGGCCGACGAACAGCACCCCCTTGGCCGCTTCCGCAAGCGCCTCGTAGCGTTTGAACAGCGCCTGATTTTCCGGACGCGGGATCGGGTAATAGGGGTCCCCCTCGGCGCTGGGATATTCATAGGTCAGACTAGTGGTCGGCGCCTGCTGGCCGGTGAGGTGCTTGTATTCGGTAACCCGAGTGTAGGGCACCGCCTCGTCCGGGAAGTTCACGACCGCCACCGGCTGCGCCCATTCGCGATCTTCCTGGACATGTTCGAAACGCAGCGAGCGATACGGCAACCTGCCGAACCGGAAGTCGAAATATTCGTCGATCGGCCCGGTATAAACGATCTGGTCGAAGCTGAACCGCCGCTTGGCCTCCTCGAAAGTCACGCCCAGTTCCAGGTCGATATTAGGATGATCGAGCATGCGGCCGAACATCGCGGTGAAGCCGTCGCGCGGCATCGCCTGGAAGCGATCGGTGAAATAGCGATCATCGGTATTGGTCCGCGTCGGCACCCGTGCGGTGACGCTCTTGTCCAGCTCGGAGGGGTCGATCCCCCATTGCTTGCGGGTATAGCCCTGGAAGAACGTCTCGTAGAGTTCGCGTCCTACCGCCGCGACTACCACGTCCTCCGAACTACGGATCACCGTCACCGGCTCCGCGCGCGCGGCGAGGAAGTCGGCGGCCTCCTGCTCCGTCTCCAGTGCCAGTCCAAAGAGCGCGTTCAACGTCGTCCGGTTGATCGGGATCGGTACGCGCTGGCCGCGCACGTCCGCCAGCACCCGATGCTCGTACGGCCGCCATTCGGTGAACCGCGAGAGATAGTCGACGATGTCCGCGCTGTTGGTGTGGAAAATGTGCGGGCCATATTGATGGATCAGGATGCCAGCCTCATCCATGTGGTCGAACGCATTGCCTGCGATGTGCGGCCGCTTGTCGATCACCAGCACCCGCTTGCCCGCTTCGGCGGCCAACCGCTCCGCCATGACCGACCCGGCGAAGCCCGCGCCGACCACCAGATAATCGTAATGCGCGCTGCGCACGGGCTTGAGCAGCGGCCTGTCGGGCTCCGCTACCTGGAGGATCAGCCCCAGCATCCGCGCCGCGACCTGGTCCCAGCTCTGCTCGGCAAGCAGCGCATCAGCTTCGGCGCGCCAGGCGTCGCCTTGGGCCCGAAGCGCCAGCGCCTGCTCGCACGCGTCTAGGAAGCGCTCGGCACCATCCGCGACGAACACGCCCGCCACATCGCCATAATGGCGGATCACATCGACGATCGGCGTCGACACCACCGGCAGGCCGGCCGCGAGATATTCGGGTGTCTTGGTCGGGCTGATGAATCGCGTCGCCTCGTTGATCGCGAACGGCATCAGCGCGACATCCCAGCCGCCGGCATAACGCGGCAGCTCGGCATAGCCCTTGGCGCCCAGCCAGGCGATATTGGCGCGCTGCGGCAACTCGGCAGGATCGATCTTGACCACCGGCCCGACCATCACGATCGCCCATTCGGGCCGCGCATCGGCGATCGCCGCGATCAGCGCCAGATCCATACGCTCGTCGATCACGCCGTAAAAGCCCAGCCGCGGGCGCGGCATCGCTGCCTGATCGGCCGCATCCTGCACCGGCGTGCGGCCCTGCGCGAAGTGCGCCGCGTCGACGCTCGAGGGGAAGGGATACACCGCGGCGTGGCTCTCGCGCTTCGCCTCGTACAGGCTGTAGCCGCCGGTGAAAACGAGATCGGCCAACCCGAACAGCGCCTGTTCCAGCAACATGAGTTCGGGCGGCGCGAAACGAAAATTCTTCAGCTCGTCCATGCAATCATAGACGGTGCAGGCCGCGTCGAGATGCTGCGAGAAGGGCAGCATCATCGGCGTATAATACCAGCGAACCAGCCGCTCGCCCATGCCCGCGACATGATCGTCGAGCAGCGCGCGAAGCGCGGCCGTCCGCGCTTTGCCCTGCATCGCGGCGGACAGGTGCGGCACCGCGACCATCACCCCCTGCCCCTCGTCGCGCAGCTCCAGCCAGGGCGAGGGGCTGTCGTCGTCGATCGGCTCCTCCCAGAACAACACGTCCATGCTGCGCGCAAAGCGCGTCATGAGGTGCTGGGGCCGCTGGAAGACGAAGTTCCAGCGAAGATGCGAGAAGCAGATCAACGCGACGTTGCTACGGGGGCGAAGGGAGGCAGAAAGACTGGTCAAGGACGGTTTCCCTGTTGCGTTCAGCAAAGAGAACCCGCGCCAACCAGCCGCCGTTCCGGCCATACGACTTGATTTCTTTTAAAAACAATATGATGCAAGTTAATGCATCAAAAATGCTGTTCGTCTAGCGGCGATAGCCGCCAGCAGGACAGGTGCTTGCGTTCACGTTGCCGCATATCGTTCAGCCATTGCGAAGACTATCCGGCACTACGCCGCCATTTTCAGCAAGCTTGGCCATCACCGCCTTGTGGAGCGCGATATTTTGCTCGGCGCTTCCATCCGCGCCGGCATGGACGTCGAGTTCGTCCGCCAGCGCCTTGCGGGCAGCGAGACTGGAATCCAGATCGAGCAGCTTGAGCAGGTCGACGATGGACTGTTGGTAATTGCCGCCTCCATTCTGCATCGCCGCCATCTCCGCCAGCACCGCGCCGACATCCACCGCCGCAACAGGCGTGGTTGCGGGCGCCGCTACCGGGGCTGGGGCTGGGGCCGCGATCGGGGTCGGAGCGGGCGTCGCCGAGGGTTGCGCCGCGGGTGCCTGTGCCGGCTTGTGACCGAAAATGCGATCGCGAATGCTGCTGAAAATGCTCATGTGATTCTCCTGACCGACGCCGACGCGCGCCGCTCGCGATAACGCCCCGTGGCGGCAGAGGTTCGGCGGAACGGTACTATGGCTGTGGCGTTCCCCTGCCGCCGGCGCTGCGCCGGGCTGGACCACGGAGAGAAAGATGCACGCTGTTCGCTGGACGATGCTGGGCGCTGCCGCGCTGGCGCTCGCAGGCTGCGGATCAAAGACCGAGAACCACAGCACCGATACCGTGGTGACGACCGGCAATACCGATGGTGGGGAGATGCGACCGTCCGACGCCGCATCTTCGGCCGCCACCTCGGCAGGTCAATCCTTCGCCAATGCCGCGGCGTCGAGCGATGCGTTTGAGATCGCCAGCTCGCAACTTGCCGAGACGCGGGGGGGTAGCGCTGGGGTGAAGAAATTCGCGAATGCGATGATCAAGGCGCACACCGACTCCACCGCCAAGCTGAAGGCCGCCGCCGCCGCGGCGAGCCCGGCGATCACGCCCGATCCCGCGCTGTCGCCTGCCCAGCAGCAGAGGCTGGATGCAATGAAGGCGCTGAACGGCGCCACCTTCGACAGCGCCTATGCCGCAGCGCAGGTCGAGGCGCATCAGCAGACGCTCGACGCGCTCAAGGCAAATGCCGCCAACCAGCAGGTGCCGCAGTCGCTGCGCGATGTTGCGACCCAGTTGATCCCGACGGTGACCGCCCATCTCAACATGGCCAAGTCGCTGGCCCAATAAATGCGCGCGGGCGGCATCCCGATGCCGCCCGCCGCGCCGTGACGTTCAGGCTGCGTCGACCATCACGATCTCGCTATCCTCGATCGCGGTGATCTTCACCACCTCGACATCCTTGATCGCGGCGCCGTCGCGCGCGTTCACCCGCGTGCCGTCGATCTCCACCGCGCCCGTGGCGGGCACCAGATAGGCGCGGCGATCGCTGCCGAGCATATATTCCGCAGTCTCCCCAGCGCGCAGCGTGGCCCCTACGACGCGGGCATCGGAGCGGATCGGCAGCGCGTCGCCATCGCCGTCGAAGCCGCTCGCCAGCACCACGAACTGCCCGGCGCGATCGGTCTTCGGGAAGGGCCGCGTGCCCCAGCTCGGCTTCTCGCCGCCGCGGGTCGGCTGGATCCAGATCTGGAAGATGCGGGTGGTCTCGTCCTCGCGATTATATTCGGAATGCGCGATGCCCGTGCCCGCCGACATCACCTGCACGTCGCCGGCGACGGTGCGGCCGTGATTGCCGAGATTGTCCTGGTGAGTGATCGCGCCGTCGCGGACATAGGTGATGATCTCCATGTCGCGGTGCGGATGCGGCGGGAAGCCGGTCTGCGGCGCGATCGTGTCGTCGTTCCACACGCGCAGATTGCCCCAGCTGGTCCGGGCCGGGTCATAATAGTTGGCGAAGGAGAAATGATGCTTGGCATCGAGCCAGCCATGGTTGGCACCGCCGAGGCTGGAAAAGGGGCGAAGTTCGATCATGTCGGGTCTCCCTGTGGGGGGCGCCGCGCCACGGCGCCGTTTCGATGGCCGGGATATAGGCGGGCTCGACTTCCCCAATCAGTGGGATAAGTTGGGCCGAAACGTTCCAGGAAATCGAAATGTCTAACCCGGGCACGCCCACCTTCGACCAGCTGCGCATCTTCCTCGCCGTGGTCGATAGCGGCAGCTTCGCCGGTGCCGGGCGGCAGCTGAACCGCGCGGTCTCGGTGATCAGCTACGGCATCGCCAATCTGGAGGCACAGCTGGGCGTGCTGCTGTTCGATCGCGAAGGCACCAAGAAACCGCGCCTGACCACGGCGGGCGAAGCGGTACTGGCCGAGGCCCGGACCGTCGCGCAGGGCATCGACGGCCTGCGTGCGAAGGTGAAGGGTCTGCTCGACGGCCTGGAGGCGGAGGTGAACCTCGCCGTCGACGTGATGCTGCCGACCCGCCGGCTGGGCGAGGTGCTGCGCGCCTTCCGCGCCGAGTTCCCTACGGTGACGCTGCGGCTGCATGTCGAGGCGCTGGGCGCGATCACCAGCCTGGTGCTCGAGGGCAAGGCAGTGCTCGGCATCTCGGGACCGCTGGCGGTTGGCATGAACGGCATCGAGTGCGAGGCGGCGGGATCGGTGCCGATGGTGCCCGTAGCCGCACCGGACCATCCGCTCGGCCGCATGCGCCCGATCCCCCCCGGGGCGGGGCGGGACCATGTCCAGCTGGTCCTGTCCGACCGCTCGCCGCTGACCGCGGGCCGCGACTTTGCGGTGATGAGCCCGCGCACCTGGCGGCTTGCCGATCTCGGTGCCAAGCATGCGCTGCTGCGGGAGGGCATCGGCTGGGGCAACATGCCGCTGCCGCTGATCGAGCCGGATCTCGTCGCCGGCACATTGGTGCGCCTGGCGATGCCGGAAAGTCCGGGCGGCATGTACCGCTTCGGCGCCATCTGGCGCCGGGACGCGCCGCCGGGGCCGGCGGCCGCCTGGCTGCGCGCCCGCTTCGTGGCAGCCGGGCAAGGCGATCGGGACCTGGAAGGCCTGGGCGAGGCCTGAGGCGACGGAGGTAGCCATGTCGATCGCGGGGAGCATGATGGTGGCGGCGATGCTGCACATTGCAAGCCTGTCCGCCGTGGTTGCGCCGCTGCAGGCATCCGAGCAGGCGAGCGCGGAGATCCTCGTCACCGGCGTTCGGCTGCGCGCCACCAAGGTCGATTATCGCCTGCGCGGCGCGGCCCTGCGCTATTGCGGACCGCGCGATCCGCAGCAGAACCCGGCAGCGGTGTCGACGATCTGCGCCTTTGTCGAAGCCTGCGCGCTGCAGGGCAGGCGGTCCCATGCCGATATGACGCGATGCGTGGAGGGCAAGATTGCCGCACGCGAAGCGCGCCGGCGCTAGAACAGGATCGCGCCGCCCGTCACCAGGCGGAAATCGGGCGAATTCCGGTTCAGCCCGGCGACTGCCAGTATGTCGAGCTGGAGCGTCTTGGTGGGGCGCCAGGCAGTCGACACGGCGGCGAGCGCACGGGTTTCGTGTCCCTCCGGATCCTGGTCGCGCTCCAGCGAGAATTCGGCGGTGGTCGTCACCTTCTCGCTGAACTTGTAGCGGAGGCTGGTGATGCCGCTCACCGCGAAATGGCGCCCCGACCCGCTCTGGTCCGGTGCGGCGTCCGCCTCGCCGGTGAAGCTTACCGCCACCTTCTCGGTCAGGTCATATTGCACCGGCACGATTACGCCGGCGCCCCAGGTGCCGTCGCCGACCGGATATTTGCCCGTGGGCGCGGTCACGAAGGCCTCCACGCCGGCGGAAAAGGGCTTCCCCTTCTCGCCTGCCAGATGCTGGCGTAGCGCGAACCGGAGGTCACCGGTGCCGCGAATGGTTTCGATCTCGCCGCTCTCCTTGTCGCGCGTGCGGTCCTGGCCGAAGGCGGTCCAGCCCAGCTGGACCTCGGTCTTCGCAGCGACGCCAATGCGCACCAGCAGATCGGATGCGACGATCCGGTCCTCGCGCTGCGACGATTGGTCGTCCCGTTCCCAGTCGAGGAACGACGCTTCCACATGGACCCGGCCCGGTTCGGTGGTGCAGCTCGAGCCGCCAATGCTGGGCCTGGTCGGGCAGAAGCGGGGATCGTCGTCGTCTGCGAGCGCTGGGCTCGCTGCGATCAGCGCCGCTGCCACCATTCCCGCCGACCGCGCCTTGCGCCCCATGCTGTTCCCCCTGATCATCATGGGGCCCTAACGAGGCGTGTAACGAATTGTTTCTGCCCGCAGCGATCAGTTGTCGCGGATGGCGTGTTCCAGGTCCGCGGCATGGGCAGCCGCCGGCTCGGTGGGAGCCACGACATCGGCGAGTTCGGTCTCGACGCGCGCACCGCCCGTCAGCGTGCGGTGGACCGGGCATCGGTCGGCGATTTCCAGCAACCGGGTGCGCTGGGCGGCATCGAGCTTGCCTTCGATCTCGATACGGCGGGTGAACAGGTCGGCCGGGACGGCGCCCGCCTGGCGCTGGTGCCCGGCGAGTGTCCGGATGCCGGTGACCGGCCAGCCCTTCTGCAGCGTATACACGCGGAGCGTCATGGTGGTGCATGCGGCCAGCGCGGAGGCGAGCATCTGATAGGGTGTCGGCCCGGAGCCCAGCCCGCCGACCGATACCGGCTCATCCAGCATCAGCGCCACGCCGGCGACCTGTACCGCTACCTGGAACTTGCCGGCGCCGGTATCGCGCGCCACCGCGTCCAGGGCCACGTCGTTGCTCATGCCGTCTGCTCCGCCAGTTGGGTTTCGATGGCGATACCCTGCTTGAGCGTGAGCGTCACCGGCGTACGTTCGGCGATTTCGGCCAGCCGCGCGCGGACCGCATCGTCGGGCCCCGCTATGGTCAGGGTGCGCTTGATGTGTCGCGCGTCGGACATGCCGACGATCCGCAGGTCGACATCGAGCGCGTCGATCCGCCAGCCCTTGCGATCGGCGTACATGCGCAGCGTCATCGCCGTGCACGCCCCCAGCGCCGCGAGCAGCAGGTCGTATGGCGCGGGCCCGGCATCGTGCCCGCCATTGCTCGGCGGCTCGTCGGCGAGCAGCGGGTGATGCCCGGCCTGGATGCGGGTTTCCAGCAGATCCGGGCCGATATGCGCACTGGCGTGGGCCATGGTCGTCGTTCCTCAGATCGCGAGCAGCGCGATCGCTTCGATCTGCGCCGGATTGAAGCCGTGGTCGGCAAGTGCCGGCACCAGGTCCGCCGCCGGCGTGCGGTGCCGCCGCGTGGCGCAGACGAATTGGCGGATCGCTTCCAGCCGCGGATCGGCCAGCGGCGTCGGCCGGCGGGCACCGAACAGCGTATCGGCCATCCGCCCGAGCAGCGAGGGGCGCACGGTCGCCGAGACGGCGGTACACCCGCAGGCCGCGGCATCCTGGAAAGCGACGGAAACCGCGGCCCATTCGATCTGGCTCAGTTCGGGCGGTGTGTGACGATCCATCGAAACCTCCTGTGTTGGCCCTCCCCTAGCGGTGTGCCGGGGTCCGGATCAGCCGGATAGTCTTGGCGCGTTTGTTCGAGATTCTGGAAAAGTGTCTTTTCAAAACCATCGAACGTTTTGCACCATTTTATTCCACTCCCCGGCAGGGCCGGCCGCGCGCATCTTTGCCGCACAAGGCGAGGCAGATTGGTCCCCGCCATCCAGTTGGAGACATGATCATGGCTACTGCACCCTTCCCCACCGCCGCCACCCCTACCAACGTTCAGGCGGCCCTGCCGCTGGTTGGCCGCCTCGGCATTGCGGCGATCTTCCTGCTCAGCGGCTTGTCCAAGCTGGCTGCGCCGGCCGCGACGATCGGCTATATCGCCGCCTCGGGCCTGCCGCTGCCGCAGCTCGGCTATGCGATCGCGCTGCTGGTGGAGCTGGTCGGCGGGGCCGCGCTGGTCCTTGGCTACCGCACCCGGCTCGTCGCTGCCATCCTCGCCGCCTTCTCGCTCGCGACCGCCTTCGCCTTTCACGCGGCGCTGGGTGACCAGAACCAGTTCATCCATTTCTTCAAGAACATCGCGATGGCCGGCGGCCTGCTGCAGGTCGTCGCCTTCGGCGCCGGCACGTGGAGCCTCGACGCGCGCCGCTGATCCGAACGGAGCAGCATGAAAAAGGGGGGCGCACGGTCGTGCGGCCCCTTTTTGCCATCCCCATCCATCGTACAGGCGACGTGCCGCTAGAGCGCCGCTAGCAAGGCGGGTGAGGAGATCGCCATGACCCGCTGCACGCACATGAACGCTGAGACGGTCCGCGCGGTGGCGCCCAGCGCCAAGGGCTGCGAGGAATGCCTCGAGACCGGCAGCTGGTGGGTGCATCTGCGGCTGTGCCGGGAATGCGGCCATGTCGGCTGCTGCGACCAGTCGCCGAACCGGCACGCCACCGCCCATTTCCATGCGACCGGCCACCCGATCATGGAAGGCTATGACCCGCCCGAAGGCTGGGGCTGGTGCTATGCCGACGGCATCGAGGTCGACCTCCCGGACCAGACGCCGCAAATCGGACCGATCCCCCGCTTCTTCTGACCCGCATGGACAGCCGGGCGCCGCGCGCTAAGACCGGCGGCCATGGCCTTCCTGCTTCTCCGCACGTGAGCGACCCGCCACCCCCCGCCCGAAGCGCGATGCTGCTGTTCGGTGCCGGCGACTTTGCGTTCAACCTCTATTGGCAGGCGGTCAATCTCTACCTGCTGTTCTTCTATATCGACACGCTACGACTGGCGCCGGCGCTGGCCGGCACGCTGTTCCTGATCGGTGCGGTGTGGGACGGCGTGGCCGATTTCATCGCGGGTGTCGTCGCCGAGCGGATGCGGCGACCCTATCGCTGGCTGATCGGCTGGGGGGCGCTGCCGCTGGGGCTCAGCTTCGTGGCGATGTTCACGGTGCCCGTCGGCGCCTGGGGCGTCGCGCTGGCGGGGCAGATCGCGTTCCGCACGCTCTATGCCTTCACCAACATTCCCTATTCGGCCTGGACCACCCGGCTGGCCGGCACCAGCGCCGAACGCGCGCTGATCGCCGGGCTGCGGATGATCTTCGGGGCGATCGCCGCAACGCTGGTCGCGGGCATCCTCCCGATCCTGGTGGCAAGGCTCGGCAGCTATGCGGCGGCGAGCGCGCTGCTCGCGGCGCTCGCCGTGCCGCTGCTGCTCGCCATCGCCTGGCGTGTGCCCGAGCATCGTCCGCGGACCGGCGCTGCGCTCCGCCCCCGCATCGCCCCGGCGCTGGGGCTGCTGGCCCGCAACCGCGCGTTCGTGGCGCTCAACCTCGCGGCCGCGGCGGGGGCAGCGGCGGCGGCGCTGACCACCCAGTCGGTGCTCTATTACTTCCGCTACGTACTGGCCGACGCCCCTGCCGGACCGCGCGCGCTGGCCGCGATGGCGTTCGCCAGCCTCGTTGCGACCCCGCTCTGGACCATCACCGCCCGCCGCGCCGGCGCCCGCGGTGCCTGGCTGATCGCCTGCGGGCTCGCGCTTGCGGTACCGGCGGGCTTCGTGCTGCTGCCGGCGCCGGGCGTGGCGGCAGCGACGCTGTTCCTGCTCGGCATGCAGGTCGCCTTTGCCGGCTTCGGCCTGGCGGCATGGACGCTGCTGCCGGACAGCGTCGACTGGGGTGCGGCGCGGAGCGGCGTGCGCGTGGAAGCGATCGCCTTCGGCACCTTTGCGCTCGCCCAGAAGGCTGCGCTGGCCGCGGCCGGGTTTGCGATCGGCGCGATCTATCAGGCCAACGGCTTCGTCGCCGGCGCGCCGCAGGGCGCGGCCAGCCTCGCAGCGATCCGCTGGCTGATGCTGGCGGGACCCGCGCTGCTGCTGCTCGCCGCGCTGGCGGCCGTGCTGGCGCTGCCGCTGCGGAAGGGAACGAGCGTCTAGCGCATCCTCCCGCGCGCGCGGGACGATGCGCTATTGCTGCTCGTTCGCGGTCAGATCAGCTCGAAGCTGCCAGAAACGCCCTCTGCCTCGGCCGAGGGCGCGATCCACAGCCGGAAACTGCCGGGCTCGATCGTGGGCTTCATCGCCTGTCCGATGAAGAGCAGGTCGGCGCGGGTGAGCGTGAAGTCGACGCGCTTGCGCTCGCCCGGCTTCAGCGCCACGCGGCGAAAGGCCTTCAGCTCGCGCACCGGCCGGGTGACGCTCGCCGCCACGTCGCGAAGGTAGAGCTGGACGACTTCCTCGGCCGCGCGGGACCCGCGATTGGTGATCGTCGCGGACACCATGAGCTTGCCGTCCATGGTCAGCTTCCCGCCGCCGAGATCGAGGTCGCTGTAGACGATCTCCCCATAGGTGAGCCCGTGGCCGAACGGGAACAGCGCCTGGTTCGGGAATTCGCGATAATGGGTCTTGTATTCCTGCAGCGGCCCTGCCGGGTTCGGGCGGCCGGTCGGCTTGTGGTCGTAATGATAGGGCTCCTGCCCCGTCGCCTGCGGAAACGAGACCGGCAGCCGCGCCGAGGGACCCACCACGCCGAACAGCACGTCGGCGATCGCAGGCCCATCCTGCGAGCCGAGGAACCAGGTGACGAGGATCGCCGGCGCCTTGAGCACCGCGCCTTCCAGGGCAAGCGCACGGCCGTTGCGGAGCAGCACCACCACCGGCTTGCCGGTCGCCGCGACCGCCTCGGCCAGCGCCATCTGCGCCGGCGGCACCACGATGGCCGAGCGCGACTGCGCCTCGCCGGACATGCGGGCATGCTCGCCTACCGCCAGCACCACCACGTCCGCCGCGCGCGCGGCCGCCACCGCGGCCTCGATCCCGCCGGGGATCGGCCCGTCCAGCCCGGCGCCTTCGGTGACGCTTACCAGCGACGGATCCTGGACCAGCGCCTTGACGCCGGTCGCCAGATCCACCGCCTCGGCATCCGTGCCATAGACGTTCCAGGTGCCGATCAGGTCGTGCAGCCCGCTGGCGAACGGCCCGATCAGCGCGATCTTCTTGCCCGAGCGCGGTAGCGGCAGCAGCCCCCCCTCGTTCTTGAGCATCACGATCGAGCGCGATCCCGCCTCGCGGGCGAGCGCCAGATGGTCGCGGGTGCGGACCCGGGCCTTCTCCCGTGCCGGATCGATGCGACGGAACGGATCGTCGAACAGGCCGAGCTGCACCTTGAGCGCCAGCACGCGCCGCACCGCCTCGTCCAGCCGCGCCATCGGCACCTCGCCCTTGGCGACGAGATCCGGCAGGTGCTTGATGTAGAACCCGCTCTGCATGCTCATATCGACGCCGGCCAGGAACGCCAGCTTCGTCGCCTCGCGCGCATCGGCGGCGAAGCCGTGCGCGATCAGTTCCTCGTCGGCGGTGTAATCGGAGACGACGAGGCCGCCAAAGCCCCATTCGCGGCGCAGCACTTCCGTGAGCAGCCATTCGTTCGCGGTGGCCGGGATTCCGGACAGCTCGTTGAACGAGGCCATCACCGTCGGCGCACCGGCGGCCAACGCTGCCTGGAACGGCGGGAAATAGGTTTCGCGCAGCGTTCGTTCGGAGATGTCGACGGTGTTGTAGTCGAGCCCCGCCTCCACCGCGCCATAGGCGGCAAAATGCTTGGCACAGGCGGCGACCGCATCGGCTGCCTCGAGCCCCTTCGCGCCCTGGAAGCCGCGGACGCGTGCCGCCGCGATCAGCCTGCCGAGCAGCACGTCCTCGCCCGCGCCTTCCACGCTACGACCCCAGCGGGCGTCGCGGGTGATGTCGACCATCGGCGCGAAGGTCCAGTCGATCCCCGCCGCTGCCGCCTCGACCGCTGCAACGCGCGCAGTGCGCTCGGCGAGATCCGGATCAAAGCTCGCCGCCTCGCCCATCGGCACCGGGAAGACGGTGCGGAAGCCGTGGATGACGTCGGCGGCGAACAGCAGCGGGATCTTGAGCCGCGATTCGCGCATCGCAACGGTCTGCATGCGCTTCGCCATCGCCGCGCCGTTGCCGTTGAACACGCCGGTCAGCCGCCCTGCCCGCACCTCGGCCAGCTGGCCGTCGAAATTGGACGAGGCGCCGGCGGGATTGAGCGTCACCGCCGCCCCGCCCGACCAGGCCGCTGCCATCAGCGTCAGCTGCCCGGCCTTCTCCTCGACGGTCATCCTGGCGAGGAGCGACTCGACCGAGGCGGGCAGTTTCGTCGCGCCCGCCTCGCGCAGCATCGCCCGCGCGGGGCTGACTGCCCAGGCCGCGGCGGCACTCGCCCCGATCATTATCGCACGCCTGGAAATGTGGCCGTCTTTCACGCGTTTCCTCCCTTGGCACCGACCGCGTTTAGGCCGCCGCATCATCAATCTTGCAAGCCGCTTGTGCTTCATGTAACCGGTTACATCAAGAGCTTCAGGCCGCCACCTGCAAAACGAGCGGTCACGACCAAGCAGAAGGAGGGGACGCACCACGCCATGCCGAACGCCACGATCCGCGATGTTGCCAGGGAAGCAGCGGTCTCGGTCGCGTCGGTTTCGCGTGCGCTGAACGGCGCCTCCAACATCCGCCCCGAACTCCGCGACCATATTCGCGCGGTAGCCGATCGGCTCGGCTATGTGCCCCATGCGGGCGCGCGGAACCTCAGCCTCGCGCGCTCCTCCACGATCGGCGTCGTCGTGCCGGACCTGCACGGCGAATTCTTCTCCGAATTGTTGCGCGGCATGGATCGCCAGGCCTCCGAACTCGGCCTCCACCTGCTGCTGATGGTGATGCACGGCGAAGCGGATCGCGGCGTCACCGCGCTCCATGCGATGCGCGGACGGGTCGACGGACTGGTGGTGATGGCGCCGCAGATCACCTCGGACGAGCTGTTCGCGCATTTGCCGCGCACCATGCCCTCGGTCCTCGTCAACTGCGCTCCCCATGCGGGCCACCGCCCCGAATTGCGGATCGACAACGTTGCCGGGGCCGTAGCGGTGATCGAGCATCTCGCTGCCGGGGGTTGCCGCCGCATCGTCCATATCGCCGGACCAGAGGCGAACATCGATGCCCAGGAACGCCTGCGCGGCACCCGCGAAACCTGCGCGCGGCTCGGTCTCGATCTGCGCGTGCTGCAGGGAGACTTCAACGAGGAGACCGGAACGCAGGCGATCGCCACGCTGGCGGCGGAAGGTGCCGCCTATGACGCCGTCTTCGCCGCCAACGACAATATGGCGGTGGGGGCGCTGATGGCCCTGAAGCGCGCGGGCATCGCGGTGCCCGAGCAGGTGGCGGTGGCGGGGTTCGACAACATCCCGCTCACCCGCCTGATCTCGCCCGCGCTCACCACCGCCAGCATCGACATTGCCGAATTCGGCGCGCGCGCGGTGGTGCGCCTCGCCGGACTGATCGACGGCGCCGCCGACGACACGCTCGAATGGCGTGCGCCGATCGTCATCGCGCGGGAATCAACCCGCCAAACCACGAAAACTACAACAGAAAACCCGATCCGCCGGGGAGATGGAAAATGACCATGAACAAGCTCGTACTGCGTTCCGCCTTACTGACGATGACCGTGCTGGGCAGCGGTGCGCTGCTCGCCCCCGCCCCCGCGATAGCGCAGGTCGGCCAGGCCTCGCTGCGCGGCACGATTACCGCGCCAGCGAACAATCCCGTCGTCGAAGTGATCGCGATCGAAGTCGCCACCGGCATCCGCCGCAGCGCTGCCGCCGGTGCCGACGGCAGCTATAACTTCGCGTCGCTGCGGCCGGGCACCTATCGTCTGGAGATCCGCCTCCAGAACGGCACGCGCAATTCGGACGCGTTCACGCTGCGCGTCGGCCAGAATGCCGGCCTCGATCTCGACCTCGCGACGCCCGCCGACACCGCGGCCGCCCCCGCGGACGGCGCGGCCGCCGCGCCTGCGGGCGGCGACGAGATCGTTGTCACCGGCAATCGGATCCGTTCGCTGGATGGTGGCCAGGTCGGCATCAACATCACCCAGCGGCTGATCGAGCAGCTGCCGCAGAACAACCGCAACTTCCTCGCCTTCGCGGACCTCGCGCCGGGCGTCCGCTTCATCGAGAGCGCCGACGGATCGTCGCGCATCCAGGGCGGCGCACAGGACAGCCGCACCGTCAACGTGTTCGTCGACGGCGTCAGCCAGAAGGACTATGTCCTCAAGAACGGCATCACCGGGCAGGACAGCTCCGCGGGCAACCCGTTCCCCCAGCTCGCGATCGGCGAGTATCAGGTGCTGTCGTCCAACTACAAGGCGGAGTTCGACCAGGTCAGTTCGGTGGCGATCACCGCGGCGACCAAATCCGGCACCAACGAGTTCCACGGCGAGGGCTTTCTCGACTTCACCAATCAGGATCTGCGCTCGCGCCGTCCGAGCGAACTGTTCCCGACCAAGACCGACAAGGTCAATTCGAACAACAAGCAGTTCGGCCTGGCGCTGGGCGGCCCGATCGTGCAGGACCGCGCGCACTTCTTCCTGACCTATGAAGGCAAGCGGATCGACAGCCCGTATGACGTGCGGCCGGACAACGGCTTCCCGATCAGCGGTCTGCCGACGCAGTATCAGCAATATTTCGGCAGCTTCTCGCAGCGCTTCAACGAGGACCTGTATTTCGGCAAGATCGACGTCGAACCGAGCGACAAGGACCTGATCGAGTTCACCGGCAAATACCGCAAGGAATCCGGCGTGCAGATCTCGACCGGGGTCGCGGCATCGAGCACCGCCACGCTCAACAAGGTCGAGGAAAAGCGCTTCACCGGCCGCTGGCAGCGCAGCGAAGACAGCTGGATCAACGACTTCCGCGTCTCCTACCAGGATACGCGCTGGGCGCCGACGCCGGCGACCGGCGGCACGACGACGCTCTTCCAGGCAACGCCGCTGGTCAACGGCAACCGCAGCCGCTTCGACCTGCTCCGCTTCGGCGCCGGCAGCAACCAGCAGGACAAGGGCCAGAAGGGCTGGACCGTCCAGGACGACTTCACCTGGACCGGCTTCGACGGGCACACCATCAAGATCGGCGCCAAGGCAAGCTGGATCAAGCTGCGCTCGCTCGAGCAGAACCTGACCAACCCGCTCTACACCTACGACATCAACGCCTTCAGCCAGACCGCCTTCAACGACGCGATCCCCTACCGCGTGCAGTTCGGCGCGCCGACCAGTTCGGGCGCATCGGACGTGCGCTCGAACAACTTCCAGTTCGGCGTCTATGCGCAGGACGACTGGGACGTGACCTCGCAGCTGACGCTGAACCTGGGGCTGCGCTGGGATTATGAGCGCACCCCCGCCTATCTCAACTTCGTGACGACGCAGGAGAACATCACCGCGGTATCGCCTGCGAACTATCCGAACCTCGTCAACGCCGATTACAACATCAACGACTATATCTCGAACGGCCACAACCGTAAGACGTTCAAGGGCGCATGGCAGCCGCGGCTCGGCTTCACCTATCGCTTCGACGAAGCGGGCCGGTTCGCGATGTTCGGCGGCTATGGCCGCTCCTATGATCGCAACCAGTTCGACTTCCTCCAGCAGGAAGTCAGCCAGGGGGCCTTCCCGACGCGCACCTTCAATTTCATCGGCGCGGATTCGCAGAACCCCTGCACGCCGTCGACCACCTGCGTCGCCTGGAACCCGATCTACCTCACCGCGGCGGGGCGCCAGCAGCTGCTGGCCGGCACGACCGGCGGCGGCCGCGAGTTCCGCTTCCTCAACAACAACCTGAAGGTTCCCTATTCCGACCAGTTCAGCCTGGGGCTGCGCGGCCGGTTCAACATGGTCGGCCTGGAAGTGGGCTATACCCACATCACCAGCAAGGACGGGTTCGTCTTCCTGCTCGGCAACCGCCGCAAGGACGGCAGCTTCTTCTTCAACGATCCCACCAGCGCGACCGACACCCCGTCGGCACCGTTCGGCGATCCGCCCCCGGGCTATGGCGCGATCATCCTCGGCACCAACGGCCTGCGCACCGCATCCGACGCCGTCTATTTCAAGGTGACCAAGACCTATACCCCGGCGTCGCCCTGGAGCATCGATGCGACCTACACCTTCACCGAGGCCAGCGAGAACCGGCAGTTCGGCGAGGTCTATTCGCTCGATTACGCGTCGATCAACGACTATCCGACGATGCGATCCTCGGGTGTGCCGCGGCACCGCTTCGTCGTGGCCGGCAGCGTCGATCTGCCGCTGGGCTTCGCGCTCTCGTCCAAGTTCCAGGTCGAATCGGCCGCCTATCAGAAAGCGTTCCTCGATCAGGCCAATCCGTTCCAGCGCGTGCTGGTCGGCCGCTTCACCGACGGTGTGGGCGGCGGCTGGGGCCGGCGCCAGCTGGATCTGGCACTGACGAAATATGTACCGATCCACTTCATCAGCGACCAGACCCGCCTGCGCTTCCGCGTCGACGTGCTGAACGTGTTCGACGACTGGAACTTCGTCGACTTCAACAACGATCCCAACTCGACCGATTGGGGCCGCCAGGTCGGCTACAGCGTCGGTGGCAACCCGCCGCGCACCGTCAAGCTGTCGGTGGGCTACTCCTTCTAAGAACCCCTCCTCTGGGGCGGCACCGCGTATCAGGTGCCGCCCCTCTTTTTTTTCGGGACCCATCATGATCGATCGCAGGAAGTTGCTCGGCTCCGGCGCCCTTGCGCTGGCGGGCCTGGCCGGGGCGTGCACCCCGCCCGCCACGCGGCCGGGCGGCACGGGCATGGCACCGTCCGCAGACCCGCTGATCCGCGATCTGCAGGAACGCACCTTCCGCTATTTCTGGGACACCACCGATCCCTTAACCGGCCTCGCGCCCGATCGCTGGCCCACCCCCTCCTTCGCCTCGATCGCCGCGGTGGGCTTTGCACTCACCGCCTATCCGATCGGCGTTATCAACGGCTGGATTACCCGCGATCAGGCCCGCACCCGCACGCTGGCGACGCTACGCTTCTTCGCCACCGCCCCGCAGGGCGACGGCCAGAGCGACGCCAGCGGGTACAAGGGCTTTTTCTATCACTTTCTCGGCGTGACCAAGGGCCGTCGTTTCGCCCGCGCCGAGCTTTCGACGATCGACACGGCACTGCTGCTGGGCGGCGTGCTATTTGCGCAAAGCTGGTTCGACGCGGACCACCCGGCGGAAGCGGAGATCCGCACCCTTGCCGACCAGCTCTATGCCGCGGTCGACTGGACTTGGATCACGCCGCGCCCGCCCTTCGTTGCGATGGGATGGCACCCGGAGAGCGGGTTCATCCCGTCGGATTGGAACATCTACAACGAGGGACTGCTGCTCTACGTGTTGGCGCTGGGCTCGCCGAGCCATCCGCTGCCGCCCGAGACATGGGCCGCCTGGACCGCGCGCTTCGATGCGCAGTGGAGCGATACATGGGGCGAACCCCATCTCCATTTCGCGCCGCTGTTCATTCACCAGTACAGCCATTGCTGGATCGACTTTCGCGGCATTCGCGATCCCTACATGGCGGCCAGGGGCATCGACTATTTCGAGAACAGCCGCCGTGCGGTCCGCGCGCAACGCAACTATGCCATGGCCAATCCGGGCGGCTGGGCCGGCTATGGCGAGGATGTGTGGGGCCTGACCGCCTGTGACGGCCCCGGTGACTTCACGCAACGGATCGGCGGCAGGGAGCGCGCATTCTTCAGCTACTCGGCGCGCGGGCCCGATGATCGTGACGATGGTACGCTGGCGCCTACCGCGGCGGCTGCCTCGATCGCGTTCGAACCGGAACTGGCCACGCGGGCGATCGCGGCGATGCATGCGCGCTACGGGCGCGGAATCTATGGCCGCTACGGCTTTCTCGACAGTTTCAACCCCACCCTCACCCGCAAGACGGCGCCGCTCAAGCACGGGAAGATCGTGCCCGGGATCGGCTGGGTGGATGGCGACCATCTGGGAATCGACCAGGGGCCGATCCTGCTGATGATCGAGAATCTGCGCAGCGGCCTGGTGTGGAACGTGATGCGCCGCAACCCGCATATCCGTCGCGGGCTGCAGCGCGCCGGGTTCAAGGGCGGCTGGCTCTAGCTGTCAGTCGTCCTGCCGGTCGGTTTTCTTGGGGCTTACCCATACATGGACCGGCACAACGACCTTGCCGGGCGCCGGCTTGCCGATGTCGACGCGGCTGGCCTGCACCAGTTCGCCGTTCGAGAGCGTGAAGGAGGCCCAGGGCTTGGGCATGCGGCCGAACGTCATCTTCTGGATGGGTTCGCCGGTATTCGAATTCATGATGGTAGCAATAACGGGCATGCGCCGTCCGCTATTCGGTAGGCGCCGGGCTTGTCCAGCGCGCGGCCTGTGGAACCTGTGGACGACCTGCCGGCCGACCGGCACCGCTCCCCGCTTCCCGCTCCCGCCCGGATGCCGGCAGCGGGAAAAGCAAGCGGGGCGACACGCCTGGTGCCGCCCCGCGAGCCTGTTCAAGGGCTTCTACGTTCAGAAGGTGATGTTGGCACCCGCGCTGAAGTTGCGCCCGACCAGACCGGCATAGTGCCAGCTGCTCAGATAGTTGGGGTTGCTGGTGTACGCCGCCGATGCAAGCGGCGCGCGGGCATTGGTGAAGTTCTGCACGTTGATGAAGAACCGGAACTTGTCGTTCACCTTCACCGCGGCGTTCAGGTCCGCATAGATGAACGGGCGGATCCAGCACTGGTAGGTCTTCGGGGTACCGGCGGGCACCGGCGCCATCGAGTTTGCGCAGGACAGGTCGATCACGCCGTTGACGGGGGTGATCTCGTCGGCCGCGACCTGTTTGATGCGACCCACATAATAGGTCGTCGCGGTGAGCGAGAACTTGCCGATCTCGAACGCATTCTGCCAGTTGCCGCGGATGCGCGGGGTGCCGCCGCCCGAGGAGAGTTCGTACGGCCCGAGCGTACCGGCGTATTTCTGCACCACGCCCGACGGCGTGACGAGATCGAGGCGCAGGACGCGGGTCACGTCGATACGGCTGATCAGGCGGACATTGTTGGCGATCCGGATACGGGCGCTCGCCTGCATGTCGATGCCCGAGCTGACCTGGTAGTTGGCGTTGACGTAGGGCACGTCGAACACCAGCAGGCGGGGCAGCGCGCCGGGGTTCGCCGGATCCGGCGCATCGATCACGTTGCACTTGTAGCCGGCACCGACGGCAGCCAGCGCGGCGCAGCCATCGGTCGAATTGGTCTTGCTGTAATAGGCGGCGATGGCTTCGGCACGCAGCGGGCCGCTGACGATCAGGTTCGACTTCTTGATGTTATAATAGTCGACCGTCATGTTGAACCAGCGGGCCGGCTTCAGGATCGTGCCGAAGGTGAAGCTCTGCGAGACTTCCGGCAGGATGTCCGGGTTGCCGCGCGCGCCGCTGCCGATGTTGTAGCTGCTGGTATAGGCCGAGTTGCCCGGATGCGCCGCGACGAAGCTTGCCGGCGGCGTGAAGGACGAGAAGCCCGCATAGCTGCTGGCGGCATTGTTTTCGGCGAAGGTCGGCGCGCGGAAGCCCTGCGAATAGGTCGCGCGGAAGGCGACTGCATCGATCGGATTGAACTTCACGCCCACCTTCGGCGAGAAGTGGCTGTAGCCCTGCGAATAATGGTCGTAGCGGCCCGACACGTTCAGGTCGAGCGTGCGGGTGAACGGCGCGTCGATTTCGAAGAAGCCGGCGGTCACCGTCTGGCGACCCTGGGCCGACGAGGTGTTGAGGCCGTAGAAGGCGAGGCTCGCATTCTGGTTGCGGTTCATCAGCGTCTCGCGACGGATCTGGAAGCCGCCGCCCATGTTGAGGTCGCCGCCGCCCAGCTGCATCACCGACTTGATCAGCGAGCCGCCGATCGTCGCCACCGTCGAATAGGACGGCGTCGTCACCTCGGGCGAGATCTGGTTGCGGACCGCCGCGGTGTTCTGCTCCGGGTTGACGAAGTTGTACGCGCCCGTGTTGATCGCGCTCAGCAGGCCCTGGATGTTGACGAAGCCGCGCTGCGTGACGGCGAAGTTGTCGCGGGCATAGACGCCGTTGAGGCGGAACTTGAACCCGTTGCCGAAGCTGCCCGAGATGCCCGCGGTTGTGCGGAAGACGTCGACATAGCGGAAGCTGCCGGCCGGAATGTCGCCGAACAGATAATAGATGCGGGCAGCGCCGTTGCTGGGATCATTCGCATAGGCGGCGGCATAGGGGTTGTTCGGGTTCAGCTTGCGGTCGGCTGCGGTGGCGCAGTTGATGCCCGCCGAGCAGACATAGACCGGCAGGACGATGCCCGGGCTGCTCGAGGCGAGCGAGGCGGAGCCGCCGAACGGCTGCGTCGCACGGATGGCAGCGGGCGTGCCCTTGATGCTGACTTCGGAATGCGAATAGCTGGCCGACGCGAACGCTTCCAGATTGTCCGCCAGGCGCGCGGTGAGACGCGCAGTGGTCGAATAGCGCTGCTGCTTGGGCTGGATGATGCTGTATTCGTCGGGCAGATTGTGCTTGCAACCGGTGCCCTGGGCGGCGCCGCTGGTCACCGTGAAGGTGCCGAAGGGGCAGGCGTTCGGATTGAGCAGCTGATACTGGCTGGTCAGCGGGGCACCCACCTTGCCGGCGAGCGGGTTGTTGAGGTCGCTCTGCGAGACGCGGGTGACGACCGCCTGCGGATTGGCGGTGGTGAGCGAGTCGTCGTTGCGGTTGCGGTCGGTCAGGCCGCTCGGCGTCAGATCGAGCGTGTTGAACGGATAGCCGCGCGAGCTGTTGGTGATGTAGCCGTCATAGGTGTATTCACCGTTGACGTAGAAGTTCCAGCCCTGCTGCTGATAGTCCCCGGTGCCGGCGGTCAGCGTTGCGCGATAGTGCGAGCCATCCCCCTGTTCGGTGGTCCCGCCCTGGACCGAGCCTTCCACGCCCTGGAAATTCTTCTTGCTGATCAGGTTTACCACGCCGCCGATCGCGTCCGCACCATAGGTCGACGAGGCACCGTCCTTCAGCACTTCGATGCGGTCGACGATGCTGAACGGGATCGAGTTGAGATCGACATAGGCGTTATGGCCGTCGTCGTTCAGCGGGAAATTGGCCGAGCGCAGCCCGTCGATCAGCACGACGGTCGACGACACGCCGAGGCCGCGCAGCGACACCGCGGCACCGCCGGCCGAGAAGCCGTTGCGGAAGCCGGTGGAGATCGAGCCGGCGCTGTCGGCTGAGACCGAGCGGATCGCGTCCTGGGCCGTGGTGATGTTGGCCCGCTGGAGGGTCTCCGAGCTCAGCACCGTCACCGGCGAGATCGAGCTGGCGTTCGAATCGCGGAACAGCGTGCCGGTGACGACGATGGTGGCCGGCTGCGGCGCATCGGTCTGGGCCGCGGTTTCGGCAGCCCCCTGCTGCGCCTGCGCGGCGGGATCCTGCGGTGCAACGGTCTGCTCCGCGGCAGCACTTGGCGCGGACGCCGGCGTCGTATCCTGTGCAAATGCGGGGACGGCGATTGCCGTCAGCAGTGCCGCCGTCGAGATACCATACCGCAGCGAGACATATGCGGAGTTCATCACAGTCACCAACCCGTTCCCTTTTAAGCACCAGCGAGCGGCCGCCCGCTTGCGCCGCCCACACACGGACGCCGCCCCGGGGCCAGCTAACGGCAACAGAGTTAACGGGGCGTAAAAAATGCCGATGAGACGAAAATATTGTTATATTTTGTTGCAGATAGCCATTTGCATTTTAACCATAGGCCAAATACCTGTGAACATTCCGTAAACACGAAGTATAAATTTGTTATATATTCCCGTAATTCTGCGCTTAATACAAAACGAAACAGCATTATATCACGAACCTGCCTAGTTTTTACTTATAGATATCTGGATTAGCGCTCCGCTTTGCACGTCAGTTTCCTTTCTTACGTGTTTGGCTGCATCTTCCGGAAGGCTCGCCAACGGATCGGGTCCTAGCGTTGGAAACGTTGCCAACGTTTCAGTGGCTTGGCTTGCACTTCGAAGGCGGATCGAAGGCGGAAATTTTGCGTCGCCATCTCGGTTCGTTTTGGAATGCACGGCATGCGGATGACGCACGCGCGACAAAAAAGTTACATTCGTCGTGTTTGCCGCCTTGACATCCCCTGCCCCCGAGATAGCATCCACTTAGCAACAAAGAAAAACTTTTGGGGCGGATGACTGAACCGGCGCTTTGATCCGAAATGGAGAGATCAAATGGCCGACCAGTTTCAAGACGGCATCGCCACGATGCCCAGTTGGCGCAGAGCGCCACCAGCGTTCGCACTAGCAGCACAAGAGCCGAGGCAACACTAGGCGCCGCGCGGGTCCTTCGCGCGTCTGCATCGGTGACGCTGCCGCAGGATCCGCTACGCATGAAGGCGTGGAACGCATCGCGGGCCTGCTAGGGGTCGCTCGTTCCTGTCTGGCGAGAAACCGCAAGATGTAGCCGCACAGCAGTCGCGGCGCGGTTCCGCCCGGTTTGTACCCAGTATCGTCGGACATTGCCCGCGGCCCTGCTCGGCCACGGAAGGATGCACCTTGTCCGCCTCCCGGGAGGCGGAACATCGACGCGTATCCCGGCGCGATACGCCGCCCGCAGCGATGCCGCTTGCGGGAATGGACGTCCGTGCCCGGCTGCCGGCACCGAAGAACAAAAACAAGAACGAGAACAACGAGAAAACAACAGGTCAGGTCAGGAGCGAACAAGCGTCAACCATCAGCCTCGGGGGGCATGATCGAATGCAATTACGCGAAACGGTATCGTTCACGGCAATGGCCATTACCCTGGCGCTCGCCGCCACGCCGGCCTGTGCACAGGACAGCGCGGCGCCGGCACAGGACGGCGGCGACATCATCGTCACCGGCACCCGCGTGACGGGTCTCCGCGCCGCCGACAGCCCGGCGCCCATCCAGCTTCTGAGCGCCGCGGAACTGTCGCGTACCGGCCAGCCGGACCTGATCCAGGCCCTCGCCCAGAACCTGCCCAGCGTGCAGGCCCAAGCCTTCGGCAGCGATCTCCAGGCCCACAATCTGCAGATGAAGCTGCGCGGCCTGAGCCCCAACCACACGCTCGTCCTGCTCAACGGCAAGCGCCGGCACGGCACCGCCAACGTATCCGTAGCAGGTGGCCCCTATGGCGGCAGCGCCGCACCCGACATCAGCTTCATCCTGCCGGATTCGATCGATCACATCGAGGTGCTGCAGGACGGTGCCGCCGCACAATACGGCACCGATGCGATCGCCGGCGTGATCAACATCATCCAGAAGAAGGCCGATCACGGCGGCGTGATCAACGCGACGGGCGGGCGCTATTACGACGAGGGGGGCAAGACCTATGCGGTGTCCGCCAATGTAGGCTTCGCGCCGATCGAGAACGCCTATGTCAACCTGACGGTCGAAAAGAAGAAGAAGGGATTCAGCTTCCGCGGCGATATCAATCCGCAGGTCTATGGCAACAACGCCACGGCCATCCGCTATCTGTCGCTCTACCCGGCGATCCGCTCGCTCTCCAGCTATCCCTATACCAACCGGATCCTGGGCGATCCGGAGATCAACCAGACCTCGGTAATGGCCAATGCCGGCTATGATTTCGGCGGCGGCTTCGAGCTTTACGGGTTTGGCAGCTACGGTCACAAATACGCGCGCGCCTATGAGAATGTCCGCACGCCGGACGTGATCGTCAGCGCAGCCGGTGTCCCCTTCTATCCAGGTGGATTCCAGCCGCTGGAGGCGGTGCGCGAGACCGACTACGCGATGACCGCGGGCTTCCGAGGACCGCTCGGCGCCGGCACGTTCGACATCGCCTCCACCTATGGCGACGATTTCGTCGGCGTCTATGTCGAGCGATCCGGCAACGCCCAGCTGTATCGCGCCACCGGCTTCACCCCCACCGAGTTCCACAATGGCGACTTCAAGGCGAGCCAGTGGAGCAACACGCTCGATCTGACCTACCCGATCGAGCTCGGCCTGAGCGAGCCCGCCACGCTCGCCGGCGGCCTGGAGTGGCGACGCGAGACCTATGGCATCGTCGCCGGCGACCCGGCCTCCTATTACGGCGGGGGCGCCCAGTCCTTCTTCGGCTACAGCCCCAACGACGCGGGCAACCACCACCGGACCGATTTCTCGCAATATCTCGACCTCAGCATCCGCCCGACCAGCGCCTGGCTGGTCGACGGCGCGGTGCGGCACGAACATTACAGCGATTTTGGCGGCACCACCGTCTTCAAGCTGACCAGCCGCTACGACCTCTCCAGCGCCTTCGCGGTGCGCGGCACCGTCTCCACCGGCTTCCGCGCGCCGACGCTCGCGGAAGGCTTTTACTCGGGCATCAACGTGGCTCCCAGCGGCATTTCGGGCGTGCTGCCGGCCAACTCGGCCGCCGGCGCGGCGCTTGGTTTCGGCGGCCTGAAGCCGGAGAAATCGACCAACTTCAGCGCCGGCTTCGTCTTCCATCCCGCCAAGCGCCTGAGCGTGACGGTCGACGGCTACTGGATCGACATCCGCGACCGCATCCTCATTTCCAGCTCGTTCTACGGTTTCCGCGGCCAATATTGCCCGCAAGGCTATAGCGGCTCCAATGCCAGCCGCTGCGTTGCCTACAATGCCGACAACTACCTGACTTACAACCAGCAATCGGTGTACAATGCGGTCGCCTCGGCGCTGGGCGGATCGATCCCCAGCTACGTCCTGACCGACGTCAACGGCGAGCGGAACATCGACGGCTCCGTCTCGGTGCAGACCTTCGTGAACGGTGCCAAGGTGCGCACTCGCGGCGTCGACTTCACCGCCAACTACGCCACCGACTTCGGCGACCTGAGCCATGTCGACTGGTCGCTGACCGCCAATTACAACGAGAACAAGGTACGCGGCGTCTCCGGCCTGCCCGCCGCCCTCTATGTGAACCGCACCGATCCCAGCCGCTCGGCGCTGATCGATCGCTACAGCCTGGTGCAGCTGGAGAACAGCACGCCCAAGTTCCGCGCGACCTTCGGGGCGTTCTGGACCCGCGGCATCCTCAGCCTGAACCTGCGCGAGAGCTATTATTCCCGCGTCTATGCGCTGGAATCGACGCCGGGCAACAGCCCGCTGCGCGGTGCCGATACCATCGTGCCGGTCAACGCCGCCTTCATCACCGATGCCGAACTGAGCGTGCAGGTGCTGAAACCGATCAAGCTTTCGATCGGCGCCAACAACCTGTTCAACCATTATCCGACGAAACGGTCTGCGGAAAACATCCGCGATCCGCAGCTTCTCTCCGGATCCCGGGCCTATTCGAGCAATCTCTATCCCACCATTTCGCCCTACGGGATCAACGGCGGCTATTATTACGGCCGGATCAGCCTGAAATTCTGAAGGAACGCCGGTCGGGAGCCCCCGCTCCCGACCGGCGTGTCGCGTTGAAAAACATTGTTCGGGAGTGCTGCACTTGCTTTCATCTTCGATGGACTGGCTGGTCCCGCTGCTGGGTCTGCTGGCCGCCGGGCTCGCTGCCGGTTTCGCCGGCGGCGTGTTCGGCATTGGCGGCGGCTTCGTCGTCGTGCCGGCCCTGCTCGTCATGCTGCCGCTGCTCGGCGGGGAGCATGGCCAATATGCCCATGTCGCGATCGGCACCTCTGCCGCGACAATCATCATCACCTCGATCCGATCGGTCATGAGCCACCACAAGCGGGGGTCGGTGGATTTCGAGATCCTCAAGACCTGGGCGCCCTGGGTGGTGCTGGGCGACGGCATCGGCGTGCTTCTCGCCAGCCATGTCGACGGGCGCGTGCTCACCTTGGTGTTCGCCAGCGGCGTGCTGCTGATGTCGATCAATTTCCTGGTGCCGCGCCTGGGCAACAAGGTGATCAGCGATCAGATGCCGATAGGCGTCACCCGCGTCGCAATCGCCGGGGGGCTCGGCACCTTTTCCTCGCTGCTCGGCATCGGCGGGGGCACGATCGCGATCATGGTGATGACGCTGTGCGGCCGATCGATCCACCGCGCGGTGGGCACCGCCAGCGGCATCGGCACGCTGATCGCCATTCCCAGCGCGATCGGCTTCGCCATCATCGGCCTGCGCGAGCCGGGACTGCCCTGGGGCTCGCTCGGCTTCGTCAACCTGCCCGCCACCATCGCCATCGCCTCGATGTCGATCCTCACTGCGCCGCTCGGCGTCGCGGCGGCGCACTCACTCCAGCCGGCGATGCTGAAGCGGGTGTTCGGCATCTACCTCATCGTCATTTCGCTTCTGATGTTCCACAATGCGCTCAAGTTCTGAGGCGCGTCCGCACTATCTTCAGGGAGAGACCGACATGACCTTGCTCGAAAAACTCAAGACCCCCGAAATCGCCGAGGACCTGCACGATCGCGGCTATTCGCGCCGCGACCTGGGGAGGATCGCCGCACTGCTCGGCGGCACCGTGGCGATCGGCCGTGCCGCCCCGGCCCTCGCCCAGCAATCGGCCAGGGCGGTGGTCGGTGCGGTTCGCATCGGCTCCAACGAATGCTGGACGGGCCCGCTGCCGGCGGGCGCGGCGGCGGCGATGAAGATCGTCACCGAAGGCAATCGCTACGAGCCGAACAACGAGCATGAGAAGCTGTTCGCCGCCGTCTCGGCCGTGGAGGGTCTGCCGGCGACGCACATCCGCGCCTGGCCCGGTTCCAGCGACCCGCTGAACCGGGTTGCCGTTACCTTCGCCTCCCCCAGCCGCGGCATCGTCACTGCCGACCCGACCTACGAACAGATCTGGCGGACCGGCGCCTGGCTGGGGGCGAAGGTGACGAAGGTGCCGTTGGGGCCGAACTACCAGCACGACGTGAAGGCGATGCTGGCGGCCGATCCCAATGCCGGGCTCTATTATGTCTGCTCGCCCAACAACCCGACCGGCACGTTGACGCCGATCGAGGACATCGTCTGGCTGGCCGAGAACAAGCCGAAGGACGCAGTGCTCGTCGTCGACGAGGCCTATATCCACTTCGCCGGCACGGCCAATGCCGCCAAGCTCGTGGCATCGCGGAGCGACGTGCTGGTGATGCGCACCTTCTCCAAGCTGTTCGGCATGGCGGGCATGCGCCTCGGCCTCACCTTCGCGGCGCCGACGCTACACGAGAAGATGATGCGATATGACGGCTTCCAGGTCAGCAACATGCTGCCGATGACCGCCGTCGCCTGCGGCACTGCCTCGCTTCCGCTGGCCGCCGAGATCAAGGCCCGGCGCGACGAGATGGTCGCGGTGCGCGAAAAGACCATCGCCCATATCGAGAGCCGCGGCCTCAAGGTGCTGCCGGGCAGCCACGCCAACATGTTCATGGTCGACTGGAAGGCGAAGACGCCCAAGCAGATGATGGACGCCTTCCTTGCCCAGAACGTCCAGATCGGGCGAGCCTGGTCAGCGTACCCCACCATGTCGCGCGTGACCGTGGGATCGGCCGACGACATGGCCAAGTTCCGGATCGCGCTCGACAAGATCCTGATGGCCTGATCCCGACGCCCGTGCCGCGCCGCCGGCACGGGCGTTCCGCCTTGCCTGGCGGCGCTGGGCTGTGCCTCCTGCCATTGTGAAAATCATGGCTGGCGATAGGATCGATCGCCATGACGGATATCAGAGCGCTGGATCTCAATCTGCTCAAGGCGCTCGATGCGCTGCTCGATACGCGCTCCGTGACGGCAGCGGCCGCCCGGCTGTCGCTCACCCAGCCGACGGTCAGCGGCATGCTAGCACGGCTGCGCGACACCTTCGACGATCCGCTGTTCGTGCGGGCCCAGCGCGGCATAATGCCGACGCCGCGGGCCGAAGCGCTCGCGGTGCCGCTCAAGGCCGCGCTCGCGGAGATCGAAGCGATCCTGCAGCCGATCGCCTTCGATCCTGCGCGGGCCGAACGGGTCGTGAGCATCGCGGCAACCGACTATGCCCAGCGCGTGCTGATCCTCCCGTTCCTCGCACTTCTGCGACGCGAGGCGCCGGGCATTCGCGTTTCTGTCCGACCGGTCGACGCAAGGGCGATGGTCGCGCAGATGGAGCGCGGCACGCTTGATCTGGCGCTGACCACGCCCGATGCGGCGGCGGAGACGCTTCGCGCCCGGCACCTGTTCGACGAACGCTATGTATGCGTGCTGCGCGTGGGCCATCCGGCGGCGGAAACGCTCGACCTCGACCGGTTTTGCGCGCTCGATCACGCGATCATGTCGCATGACGGCACCCGGTTCAGCGGCGCGACGGATCTTGCGCTGCACGGCGTTGCGCGCAGCCGCCGCGTCGTTGCCTCAGTGCCCAACTTCACCATCCTCGTCGATTTCGTCAAAACCACCGACTGCTGCGCGCTGCTGCCCTTCCGCCTGGTTCGCGCGGAGCCGGGCCTGATCCTTGCCGAGCCGCCGCTGGCCATCCCGGGCTTCACCAAGGTGCTCGCATGGCATGAACGAACCCAGGCCGATCCAAGCCTCCGCTGGGTCCGCGAGCGGCTCGCCGCGATCAGGCCGTAACGCCGCAAACCGCATTGCAACTGCCGTTCAACCCTCCGCGCGCGGACGGTTGCATTGATCGCAGGTGAATATTGCGGTATCAGTTCAATAATTGGAACGTCGAATCGATAATTGGCACAAAGTGCCGAGCGAGGTGGAGATGGATGCTGGCGGCAAGGCCGTCGCGCGCACGACCGGTGCAGCGCGGCGCCTGGGGATGTGCGCGGCGCTTGCGCTTGCGATCGGCGGCGCATGGGCGTTGCTTGCACCCGGCGCGCGCGAGGAAAGCCCGCGCGGCATGGTTCGCATCCTGTCCAGGGATGACCGCGATCCAACGGCGATGCCGCCGCCCACAGCCTCTGCCGCGCCGCTTGGCGATTTCGAGCTGCACGGCATCGGCAAGCCTCTCGCTGATACCGCGCTCCTCGCCGCCCATGGCGAAGCGCCTCGCTGGTTCCGACGAGGCGCGCCGATCCGGGGCAACATCGTCTTGGCAGAGATCGCACGCGGTCACGTGATCCTGGCCGATGGCAACGCGCGGCTGCGGATCGATCTGCCCCAGCGGCTGGGCGGCTCCGGCGAGCCCGTGCCCGCCGGCCTTCGCGGTCTCCGTCCCGAGCCGCGCCCGCCTTCGGGCGAGCGCAGCGGCGCGGAACTCACTGCCGGCACCGCGGCATCCCCTGCCGCGCCCCCGCAACCCGCCACGCCGGAGGAACGCGAAGCATCGCGCCTCGGCATGCTGCCCGCAGGGGCATGACGCGCGGCGCCGCGCAATCACACCATCAACAGGGAGAGAATGGATGATACAGGCACTGTCGATCCTCACGGGCGCGGCGATGCTCGTCGCGGCCCCGGCGGCCGCGGCGACACTGACTGCGGGCTATGCGGGGGGCAATGGCAATGACGGGATCCTGTTCGATCTCTCCAGCACGTCGACGTTTCTCCTGCATTCCTTCGATCTGAACGCGGAGTTCGGCACCTATGACTATCGGGTCTATCATCGCGCCGGCGGCGTCGGCGGGGCGCTGGCCGATCCCGGCAGCTGGACGCTGATCGGTACCTTCGATGCACTGACCACGGCCGGCGAAGGCGCGCCCACGCTGCTCGACATTGCCGACCTTACGCTGTCGGCGGGCACGCATGGATTCTACATCACCGATGGCGGTGCCTTCTCGGTACGCTATTCCAACAGCGCGACAGCGTCGGGCGCGGTGCAGGCGGCGAGCGGACCGCTGACGCTCCGGGTCGGCTATGGTGCGGATGCGTTCGGCGGGGTGACTCCCGACCGCGCGTTCAATGGCGCGATCAGCTTTACCGCAGTGCCGGAGCCGGCGGCCTGGACCGTGCTCGCGATTGGCGTCGGCGCATCCGGCGGTGTGCTGCGGCGGCGCCGTGCGCGCCCGGCACGCAGCTTCGCCTGATCGCCCCACCCTCGCCCTTCAAGGCGGACATCGGATCCGCACATCCTAGGAGAAGCATGCCATGAAACGTTCGACACGGACTATCTGCGGCATTTCAGTTGCGGCGCTTGCAGCCGTGCTGGCCGGCGCCGCGCCCGCCACCGCACAGCAGATCGAGCGGCTGGACCGCGGCGTCGTCGCCGTTCCCGCCATCGATGGCGGCGTGCTGGTCAGCTGGCGCCTTCTTGCCACCGACGGCGCCTCCACGGCCTTCAATCTGTACCGCAACGGCCAGCGGCTCAACGCCCAGCCGCTGTCCGGCCCCACCAACTTCGTCGATACCGGCGGCGGGGCAAGCGACACCTATGCGATCAAGGTGATCGCGAACGGCGTCGAGCAGGATCGCGCCTTCTCCGCCTCGGTCTGGGCCAATGGCGCGGGCGTGATCCCGCTCGACAAGCCTGCCGACGGCGTCGTCACGGGGCCGAACGGCACCTCGAGCAGCTACAGCTACGAGGCCAATGACGCGAGCGTCGGCGATCTCGATGGCGATGGGAAGTACGAGATCGTGCTCAAGTGGGAGCCGACCAACGCCAAGGACAACAGCCAGAGCGGCCTGACGGGACCCGTCTTCCTCGACGCCTACACGCTCGCCGGGCGCAAGCTGTGGCGCATCAATCTCGGCCGCAACATTCGCGCCGGCGCACACTACACCCAGTTCCAGGTGTTCGACTATGATGGCGACGGCCGCGCCGAGGTGGTGGCCAAGACCGCCGACGGCACGGTTGACGGCCAGGGTCGCGTGATCGGCGACGCAAATGCCGACTGGCGCAACGCCAATGGCTATGTCCTGGCGGGCCCGGAATTCCTGACCGTCTTCCAGGGCACCACCGGCCGGGCGCTCTCCACCGTCAACTATGTCGTGGGGCGGCATCCGGACACGCAGAACCCCACGCCTGCCCAGATCAACGCGATCTGGGGCGACAATTACGGCAACCGGGTCGACCGGTTCCTCGCCGGCACGGCCTATCTCGATGGTCAGCGCCCCAGCATCATCATGGCACGCGGCTATTATACCCGTACCGCGATCGCCGCCTGGGACTTCCGCAACGGCCAACTGACCCAGCGCTGGCTGTTCGACAGCGGCGTCACCAGCGCGGCCAATCCCACCACCGGCCAGGGCAACCATAATCTGAGCATCGCCGATGTCGACGGCGACGGACGCGACGAGATCCTCTACGGCTCGCTCGCCCTCGATGACAACGGCACCGCGCTGTGGTCCGCGCGCTCCTCGACCGGCCAGAAGCTCGGGCATGGCGATGCGATGCACGTCGGCGATCTGGATCCGGATCGCCCAGGCCTGGAAAAGTTCGGCGTGCATGAATCGCCCGGCTCGAACGGCGGGATCGGCACGGCGATGCTCGATGCCCGAACGGGGGCGGTGCTGTGGTCGGCTACGGCCAGTTCGGACAATGGCCGCGGCCTCGCCGCCGATATCGATCCGCGATACCGTGGTAGCGAGAACTGGTCATCGCGCAGCCAGCTGCGCAGCGCCACCGGGCAGGTCATCGCGAACACCGCCAAGCCGGGATCGACCAATTTCGCGATCTACTGGGACGGCGACACGTTGCGCGAGCTTCTCGACAACGTGACGATCAGCAAGTGGGATTGGACCACCCAGACCACCCGCGTGCTGATGACGGCGGCGGATTCCAAGTCGAACAACTCGACCAAGGCCACGCCCACGCTGCAGGCGGATATTCTTGGCGACTGGCGCGAGGAGGTGATCCTGCCGAGTGCCGACAGCACCAAGCTGCGGATCTTCGCCACGCCCTATCCGACCACCTACAAGCTCACCACATTGATGCACGACCGCGTCTATCGCGAAGGCATCGCCTGGCAAAACACGTCCTACAACCAGCCGCCGCATACCAGCTATTATCTGCCCGACGCGGTGCGCTGAGCAAAGCACGGGGACGGCGGGCGCTGCCCCCGTCCCCTATCCGGGATCGTTTTATCGATCCCTTCCCATGCATTGTCCCGCCGCGCGCCTGCCATGGCAGACCCGGCCGCAGCCGTTCGGGCGCGCCACGCCGTTGGCAGCGATTCTCCCGACGATCGGCCTCGAAGCGCTTGAACTGTCCCGGCAACTTCGATAACCATACTTATCTTATAAATGTGTCGCCATGGTTGGCGCCACGCGTGAGGAGGAGCGTTTCGCCATTCACGGCGACGGCGGCAGCCGCCGATCATTGTCCGCGACAAAGGTCCGGTGCTGCCAGCGCGCTGTCGACATACGGTCTCCGCTGCAGGGCGGACCGTCGGTTGCTACCCCACCACGCGCCATTCGCCCCATGTGGGCCATTCGAAGCGAAGATGCTGCCCGGATCGGGCAGGCATCTCCTCCAACCGGGAGAGTGAACGTGCAGATTTCTCGCCGCGACGCCATCGTTCTGGGCAGCCTTGCCGGGGCCGCGGGCCTGCCGGTCGTCGGCGGCGCCGCGCGTGCCGCCACCACCCTGTCGGCAGGCGACGCGGCGGACTCGCCGCGCCGCGTCGATCGTCTGGCCGACTGGCGCTTCCACCTCGGCCATGCGACCGACATCGAGAAGGATTTCGGCTTCGGACGTCACCAGCGCACCTATGCCAAGGCCGGGGTGACGGCGGAGGCCAGCGCGCCCGCCTTCGACGATCGCGGCTGGGAGGCGGTGATGGTCCCGCATGACTGGGCCGTCGCCCTGCCCTTCGCCAAGCCGGCCAAGCCGGCCAAGAAGGACGAAGAGGACGCTGCCGCCGCACACGGCTTCAAGGCAATCGGCCGAGACTTTCCGGAGAACAGCGTCGGCTGGTATCGCACGCCGATCCAGGTGACCGCCGCCGACCGCGACCGGGTGCTGTGGCTGGAATTCGACGGCGTATTCCGCGACTGCACCGTGTTCGTGAACGGCTATGTCGCCGGCCGCAACGAGAGCGGCTATGCGCCCTTCTCGGTGCCGATCGGCGACTTCCTCGATTATGACGGCGGCGCCAATGTCATCGCGGTGCGCGTCGATGCATCGCTGGGCGAGGGCTGGTTCTACGAAGGCGCCGGCATCTATCGCCATGTCGATCTGGTGCGCGCCGCGCCCGTCCATGTGCCCCGCTGGGGCAGCGTCGTGCGCACGACGCTCGACCCGCAGGGCGCCGCCGCGGAGATCGTGCTGGAACTGCGCAACCGCGGCAAGGTGCCGGCCGAACTGCTCGTCCGCCAGCAGATCCTGGGCCCCGACGGCAAGATCGTCGCCACCCTGGCCGATGCGCCGGTCACCGTGCCCGCGGGCGCCACGATCGACCACCGCGCGCAGGGCCGCGTTTCGGCGCCGCAGCTCTGGTCGGTGGAGACGCCGCGCCTCTACCGCCTGCGATCGGAGCTGGTCGCCGGGGGCCGGGTGATCGATCGCTACGAGACGCCCTTCGGCATCCGGACCGTCCGGTTCGACGCGGCACGCGGCTTCCTGCTCAACGAGCGCCCGGTGAAGCTGCTCGGCACCTGCAACCACCAGGACCATGCCGGCGTCGGTACCGGCATTCCTGACGCGCTGCATGCGTGGCGGATCGATCAGCTGCAGAGCATGGGCTCCAACGCCTGGCGCAGCGCGCACAATCCGCCCGCCGCCGCGCTGCTCGACCTGTGCGATGCCAAGGGCATGCTGATGATCGTCGAGGCGCGCCGCAACAGCAGCGATCCCGCCGCGATGGACGAGCTGGCGCGGATCCTGCGGCGCGACCGCAACCATCCCTGCATCATCGCCTGGTCGCTGGGGAACGAGGAACCGCAACAGGGTACCGCACGCGGTGCCCGCGTCACCCAGGTCATGCAGGATCTGGTGCGCACCCTCGACCCCACCCGCCCGACGACCTTCGCGTTCGACAACAGCTGGGATGCCGGCGCAGCGAAGGTGGTCGACGTGGTCGGCTTCAACTACCGCACGGACAAGATCCCCGGCTTCAAGGCACAGCATCCGAGCGTGCCGGTCTATGGTTCGGAGACCGGCAGCACCGTCTCCACCCGCGGCGCCTATGCCAATGACGCGGCGAAACACGTGGTCCGCGCCTATGATACCGAACATCCCTGGTGGGCTTCCACCGCGGAGGAATGGTGGACGATCGCCGCCACCCGGCCCGACATTGCCGGCGGCTTCATCTGGACCGGCTTCGACTATCGCGGCGAACCCACGCCCTATGCGGAATTCCCGAGCATCTCGAGCTATTTCGGCGTTCTGGACACCTGCGGTTTCCCCAAGGACAACTACTATTATTACCGCGCCTGGTGGCGCCCAGATCAGCCGATGGTGCATCTGCTGCCGCACTGGACGTGGCCGGGCCGCGAAGGCCAGCCGATCGAGGTGTGGGTGCACGGCAACTGTGCCGAGGTGGAGCTGCTGCTCAACGGCCGCTCGCTCGGGCGCAAGCCGATGCCGCGCAATCGCCATCTGGCGTGGAGCGTGCCCTATGCACCGGGCAGGCTGGAGGCCCGCGGCTATGACCGCGGCAAGCGCACCGCGCGCGACGTACGCGAAACCGCAGGCCCGGCCGCCGCGATCGAGCTCAGCTGCGACCGCCGCACGCCGGTGGCCAGCGGACGCGACGTGGTGATGGTGCGCGCCGAAGTGCTGGACGCCAGGGGCCGTGCGGTGCCCGACGCCGCAAACCGGATCCGCTTCCACGTCGAAGGCGACGGCAAGGTCATCGGGGTCGGCAATGGCGATCCGACCAGCCTGGAGGCCGACACGGCGAGCGAGCGCCGTGCCTTTGCCGGACTTGCCCAGGCGATCGTGCGGATCGGCACCAGTGCCGCCCCGCTCCGCATCCGTGCGACCGCGGACGGCCTGACGGGAGGTGTGATCCAGCTGCTGCCCCGGCGCAGCTGAGCGCCGCAAATTTCCGAACCTCTCTGGACATTACATTTTTATCACATTAATAATTTGTATGATTAATCATCGGGCGGCCCGTAATGCCGCCCGGGTGTGACGGGGAGGATAAGCGTGAAATCGAAATTCTTGGCGCTCACTGCGGTGAGCATGGCGGCGATCGCGACCCCTGCCCTCGCGCAGGAACAGGCAGCCGCCGAGAGCGCGACCGCGGCCCCGCAGGATGACACGCAGCCGAACGACATCATCGTCACGGGCTATCGCCAGTCACTGCGCACCTCGCTGGCGGCAAAGCGGAATGCCGACCGCGTGGTGGAAGAACTCGCCGCCGAGGATCTCGGCAAGCTGCCCGAGGCGTCGATTGCCGAATCGCTCGCGCGCCTGCCCGGTCTCGCCACCAATCGCGATCGCGGCAACGGCACGCAGATCTCGATCCGCGGCATGGGGCCGAACCTGGTCAACACGCTGCTCAACGGCCGCGAGATCGCCTCGGCCGAAGGCAGCCGCAACATCCGCTACGAACAGTTCCCCGCCGAACTCCTCACCGGCGCATCGGTATACAAGACGCCGACCGGATCGCAGGTCGAAGGCGGGCTCGCCGGCCAGGTCGACCTGAAGACGGTGCGCCCGCTGGACTATAAGGAAACCAAGATCGCGCTGAACGCGCGCGCGATCTACAGCGATCTCGCCAAGGACGTGACCGACACGTCGCCCTGGGGATATATCGCCAGCGCCTCGGTGGTCACCCAGCTGCTCGACGACACGCTGGGCCTTGCCGTCGGCTATTCGGGCCGGCGCCAGTCGGTGGCGACGGTCCGCACCAACATCTTCCGCTATCAGAACAGCTTTGCCGACCTCGACGGCAACGGCAGCGGTGCGCCCGGCCATGGCGGCGCGGCGCAGGACGACATTCCCTATGGCTATGAAGCGCTCGAGCGCGGCGGCGACGACATCCGCCACGGCGCGGTCGCGGCCGTCCAGTGGCGCCCGAGCGACCGGCTCGAGCTCAACGGCGACTTCCTCTACAGCCATGTCTCGTTCGAGGAGACGCAGCGCGGCTTCCGCGTCGGCAGCCTCGCTTTCGGCAACAACATCACCGGCGTAACCACCCGCAACGGCTATGTCACCGGCGCCACTATCACCGGCGTGCAGGACTATGGCCAGACCATCAACGGCGTGAACGAGAACTTCTTCTTCAAGGACGATCTCTACGCCGGCGGCATGAATGCGGTGTGGCGCCCCGCCGACGGCTGGAAGCTGAGCGGCGACGTCGGCTACTCCACGACGACCCGCAACCAGCAATATCTGACGCTGCAGACCGATCCGTTCAACTTCCGCCCCAGCGCCACCTTCCGCTCGGGCAATGACAGCGTCCCGGTGATGTCGTTCAACACGAGCCTCACCGATCCCTCGCTGTTCCGCGTCGCGCGCTTCCAGATCCCCAATGGCGGTGCCGCGCGGATCAAGGACGATCTGCTGACGCTGACCGGCGACATCCAGCGCGAGATCGGCGCAGGGCCGCTTGCGGCGATCCGCTTCGGCGTGCGCCACACCGAGCGTACCAAGACCTACAAGGCGATGTCGCAGTTCGGCGACATCGCGGCGGCCAACCGCACGGTGCTCGATCCGTCGCTGATCAACGGCACCTATCGCTTCAAGGGCGAGTTTGCCGGGCTGCCGGCGATCCAGTCGATCGACATCTACCGCACCGTCGAGCGCCTGTTCGGCCGGATCAACCCGCAGGAAAGCATCTTCGACAGCACCAGTTCGTGGCGCGTCGAGGAGAAGACTTCGGCACTCTATGGCCAGGTGGATCTGGACGGGGCACTGTTCGGCGTGCCGTTCACCGGCAATGTCGGCCTGCGCGTCGTGCGCACTGAAACGGACTCGCGCAGCACCGCACTGTCGCAGAATGCCAGCGCCACCGTCGTCACGCCGATCCGCGTCCGCAACGACTTCTATGACTGGCTGCCCAGCCTCAACCTCACCTTCAAGCCGACCAGCAAGCTGCAGATCCGCTTCGCGGCGAGCGAGGCGATCGCGCGGCCGCCGCTCGACGATCTCAACGCCGGCTCGGGCCTGTTCGACTTCGGCACGCCGAACGCCAGCGGCGGCAACCCGCTGCTCGAGCCGTTCCGCGCCAAGCAGCTCGATGCCACGGTCGAATGGTATTTCGATCGCGACAGCGCGCTGACCATTTCCGGCTTCTACAAGGACCTGGGCACCTACATCACCCGCCAGGTGACCGAGCGTACCCTGCCCGATGCGAACGGCATTCCGCGCACCGTTGCCTTCACCCAGCCGGTCAACGGCAATGGCGGCACGATCAAGGGGGTCGAGGTCGGGCTGCAGAAGGCGTTCACCTTCCTGCCCGCGCCCTTCGACGGCTTCGGCGTGAACCTCAACTACAGCTATACCGACAGCGACATCACCGTGACGGAGGCGGACAATGCGCTGGGCGCGACGCCGCTGCCGGGCCTGTCGAAGCATGTCGGCAATGCCTCGCTCTACTTCAACAAATGGGGCTTCGAGGCGCGCATCGCGGGCCGCTATCGCTCCGCCTATGTCACCGAGCTGGGCGACACCGACCGCATCCTGTTCAATGCGCCCGAAACGGTGCTGGACTTCTACACCAGCTACGAATTCCCCTGGGATTCGAAGCTGCGCGGCGTGAAGCTGATGTTCCAGGCGAACAACCTGACCGACGAACCGTTCGAGACCTATTATGGCGATCGCGCGCTGCAGGGCCGGTTCGAGAAGTTCGGCCGCCGCTTCCTGATGGGCGTGGGGTACACCTTCTGATGCGCCGCGGCCCCTGGCTCCACCGCCGCACCCTTTTCGGGGGTGCGGCACTGGCGCTGGCGGCGCTGCCCCCGCTCGCGGGCGGCGTTGCCCGCGCGCAGCAGGCCGCCGCGCCGGCATTCGCCTATGGTGCGGACATCAGCTCGGTCACCGAGCAGGAGGCCGCCGGCCTCGCCTTTCGCAATTCGCGGAACAAGCCGACCGACCTGTACGACCTGGTGCAGGCCAAGGGCATCAACGCCGTGCGCCTGCGCGTGTGGGTCAACCCGGAAAAGCCGTGGAGCGATCGCCGCGACGTGATCATCAAGGCGAAGCGTGCCCGCGATCATGGCATGCGGATCATGATCGACTTCCACTACAGCGACAATTGGGCCGATCCGGGCAAGCAGTTCAAGCCCGCCGCCTGGAACACGCTGGACGTCGCGGGCCTCACCCAGGCGGTGGCCGACCATACCCGCGGCACGCTCGCCGCGCTGAAGGCGAACGGCATCGACGTCACCTGGGTGCAGGTGGGCAACGAAATCACCAACGGGCTGCTCTGGCCCGATGGCAAGACCGACCGGTTCGACACGATCGCGCGCTTCACCAATGCCGGGTACGAAGCGGTGAAGGCTGTCTATCCGAAGGCCCAGGTGATCCTACACATCGACAATGGCTGGGATACCGCCAAGGCGCTGTGGTGGTTCGACGCGTTCACGAAGAACCAGGGCAAGCTGGATGCGATCGGCTTGTCCTATTATCCCGAATTCACCCCGTCCAAGAAGTGGCGCGAGGAATCGCCCAAGGTCAGCGCGACCATGGCAGCCCTGGTCGCGCGCTTCGCCAAGCCGGTGCTGATGGTGGAAGTCGGCTACCGGTTCGACGAGCCGCGCGAGGCCCGCGCGATGCTGCGTGACATCATCGCACGCAACCAGGCGCTGGGATCGATGGGCGGCGGCGTCTTTTACTGGGAGCCGGGCACCATCCCCAGCTGGAGCGGATACCGCTTGGGCGCCACCGACACGCGCGACCAGCTGACCACGGCGATGGACGCCTTTCGCCACTAAAGGCGGGCGGGGCGATCGCCGGCGATGTTGAGCCCCGCTCACCATCGCATCCGATACGGCAGGCCTGCCCGGCCGGAGACCTGGTCGCTATAGCCGGCGCCTGGTCCCCGTTGCGAGAATTTGCATGAACGCCCCCCTTCCGGCCGATACCGTGCGCGCACCCGCGACGCACGGCTGGAGCGCCGTGTTCGCCCTTTCGCTGTGCGTCGCGACGCTGATCGCCTCCGAATTCATGCCGGTGAGCCTGCTCACCCCGATCGCCGGCGACCTGCACCTCAGCGAAGGCACCGCAGGCCAGGCCATCGCGGTCTCCGGCATCTTCGCGGTGCTCACCAGTCTGTTCATCGCCCGCGCTACCGCCGGGATCGATCGCCGCCGCGTCCTCCTCGCCCTCACCATCGTCATGCTGGTCTCGGGCATCGTGGTAGCCCTCGCGCCGGATTTCACGGTGCTGATGATCGGCCGGGCGATGATCGGGGTGGTGATCGGCGGCTTCTGGTCGATGTCCGGCGCCATCGTGATGCGGCTGGTGCCGGCGGACAGCGTGCCGCGGGCGCTTGCGGTGCTGAACGGCGGCAACGCCCTCGCCACCACCATCGCCGCGCCGCTGGGCAGCTTTCTTGGCCAGTATATCGGCTGGCGCGGCGCCTTCTTCGCGGTGGTCCCGCTCGCCGCGATCACCTTTGCCTGGCAGTGGTGGGTGCTGCCCGCGATGCCTTCGCCGCGCAACGAGCGGAAGCCGAGCGCCCTGGGCGTGCTGCGCCGTCGCCACGCGCCGCAGGGCATGCTGGCGGTCACGCTGCTGTTCATGGGGCAGTTCGCACTGTTCACCTATCTGCGCCCCTTTCTCGAAACGGTGACGAAGGTGCCCATATCGCTTCTGTCGCTGATCCTCGCACTGATGGGCGGTGCCGGGCTGATCGGCAGCGCGCTGATCGGGATGGTGCTCACCCGGCATCTGCGCCGTGCCCTGATCGTGATGCCGGCCGCGCTGGGTGTCATCGCGATCGCCTTGATCGCGGCGGGCCATGCCGCCCCGCCGACAGCCGCGCTGCTGATCCTGTGGGGCATGATCGCCACCGCCGCACCGGTCGGCTGGTGGACCTGGCTCAGTCGTACCCTGCCCGAGGATGCCGAGGCCGGCGGCGGGCTCATGGTGGCGGTGATCCAGCTGGCGATCACGCTGGGCGCCGCGGGCAGCGGCGTGCTGTTCGATCACCTGGGCTATGCGGCGAGCTTCGCCGCCGCGGCGGCCCTGCTTCTTCTGTCGGCCGCGGTCGGCGCGCTCGGCGCGGCCGACATAGCCTCCCCCCGCTGAGCCGACAGGCCGGTCGTCGTGCGAGCCCTGCCCCCTGGACCTCCACGACGACCGGCATAGCCCCTGGCGTACCCGCCGCGCCCTTGCTCAATAGCCGAGCGGGCGCATCTCGCGGATCGTGTCGATCAGCAGGCGCAGCCCCATCGGCAGCTGGCGACGCCCGGAATGATAGAGGTGCATCGGCTCCCCGACCGGGGCCCAGTCGCCGAGCACGACCGCCAGCGCACCTGCCGCCAGCGGTGCCGCGACCGACGGTTCGGGCAGATAGCACAGGCCGGCGCCGCGGACCGCCAGATCGATCGCGAGCGCCGTGGAATCGACGGTCAACGTCCCGGGCACGTCGAGCGTGCACACGGCGTCGTCCCGCTCGAACTCCCAGTGGTAGATGCGATCGTCGCCCAGGCGCGAGCGGATACAGCGATGCGATCGCAGGTCGTCGGGATGCGCGGGGACGCCAAACCGCGCCAGATAGTCCGGCGACGCCACCGCCACCCAGCGGATGCTGCCCGAGATGCGCTGCGCGATCATGTCCTCGGGCACGGTGCCGCCATATCGGATGCCCGCATCAAAGCCCCGCTCGACGATATCGACCATCTGGTTCGAGACGCACAGGTCCACGGCCATGTCAGGATAGCGTTCGAGGAACACGGGCAGCACCGGCGCGAGCACCAATGCCGCGGCATGTTCGGCGACGTTCAGGCGGATCCGCCCGGCGGGCGTTTCGCGGAAATGGTTGAGCGCCTCGGTCGCCTCGATGATCGTGGCGAACGGGTGGGCGATCTCCGCCTGCAGCGTCTCCCCCGCCGCCGTCAGCGTGATGCTGCGATTGGTGCGGTTCAGCAGCCGCACGCCGAGGCGCGCCTCCAGCCCCTTCAGCGCGTGACTGAGCGCGGAGGCGCTCACGCCCAGTTCCAGTCCGGCGCGCCGGAGGCTGCGGTGCCGCGCGATCGCCAGAAAGGCGTTGAGATCGGCGAAGTCGGATCGATGGAATGCCATATTGCCTCTTCGGCGCGCAGCGTACGCCGGTGCCCCGCCTAGGTCCGCGCCTCTGCGGCCGGGTGGCGCGTCTTGCCGAACACGGGAAAGGCGCTGGCCGCCCCATAGTCCGTGCGCCGCGCCTGCTGGAGCACCGCCATGTCCGCCTCGCTGATCACGAAATCGAGCTCGGCGTTGCTGCGCAGATGCGCCGGTGTCGCCGTCTTGGGGAGGGGCTGGAGCCCGAGCTGCAGGCAGTAGCGGATGCAGAGCTGCGCGACGCCCACGCCGTAGCGGGCCGCCATCGCGCCGAGCGCGGCATCGTCCAGGGCGGCGCCATGCGCGACGGGCGAATAGGCCTGCACCAGCACCCCCTTGCTCCGGCAATAGTCGATCAGGTCGAACGGCGTTGCGCCGACATGCGCGAGGACCTGGTTCACCGCCGGCGCGACCGATCCGTGCGCCAGCAGGTTGTCGAGGTCCGCGCGCTCGAAGTTGGAAACACCGATCGCGCGAACCTTGCCGGCGGCGAGCGCATCCTCCAGCGCGCGCCACGCCTCGAGATTGCCGGCGTCGTAATCGCCGCCCGCGCGAAACTCGGCCCAGGGCTGCGGGCTGTGGATCAGCATAAGGTCGATATGATCGAGCCCGATCAGCCGCAGCGATTCATCGATGCGCCGGGCAGCATCGGCGCGGGTCTTGGATTCGGCCACCAGCTTGGTGGTGACGAACAGCGCGTCACGGGCGAGGCCGGAAGCGCGCAGCCCCTCGCCGACACCCCGTTCATTGCCATAGGCCTGCGCCGTGTCGATGTGGCGATAGCCGATCGCGGCGGCCTCGCGCACCACCGCGGCGACCGCATCGTCATCGATCCGCCAGGTGCCGAGGCCCAGCTTCGGGATCGTCACGCCATTGGCGAGCGTGTATTGTTCATCGAGGATCATGGCGTGTTCCTTTTGCCGGCGGGCGCTTCGCCTCGCCGGGCTGTTGCATGCGGCGGGACCACCGGTCCCCACGACAGGCGGGCGGCGCAGCTCGCCGCCGGCGCGGAATTCCGGGCCCCAGGCCGGGATCACCTTCCGCCGAGCGGGGCGAGATAGTCGGCGTCGGTCACCTTCTCCAGCCAGGTGACGGGGGACCCATCGACCGACTCCTGAATGGCGATATGGGTCATCGCCGCATCGGCCGTCGCGCCGTGCCAGTGCTTCTTGTCCGCCGGGCACCACAGGATATCGCCGGCATGGAATTCCAGTTTCGGCCCGCCCGCAATCTGGGTCCAGCCCACACCTTCGGTCACGATCAGCGTCTGTCCGGCCGGGTGGGTGTGCCAGGCGGTACGGGCGCCCGGTTCGAAATGGACGATCGCGCCGGAGACGCGCGAGGGGGCTTCGCGCTGGAACTGGCCGGTGATCGTCGCCGTGCCGGTGAAATAGGCCTCGGGTCCGTCGACCGTCTTCTGGTCCTGCTTGCGTACGATTTCCATGTCCGTCCTTCCTGCTCGCGCAATCGGAGCGGCGGCCACCGGATCGGTCCCGCCTCGTCCCCCCGGATCTAGGTGAAGGCGCGGCTGGCGATTAGTCGCCCCATCGGCAATGATGCGATGAGCAACGCTCAACAATGCCGGGAGGGGTCTGATGAGACTGACGCGGGCCGATCTGGCCGATCTCGCCTATTTTCTCGCCATTGCCCGGCGCGGCAGCTTCCGGGAAGCGGCGCGCGAGATGGGCGTCACGGCCTCCGCGCTGAGCCATGCCATCACCGCGCTGGAAGCACGGCGCGGGGTGCGACTGTTGAACAGAACGACGCGAAGCGTCTCCCTGACGGCCGCCGGCGAAGAGCTGCGCGCCGCCATCGAAGGTCCGCTGGATGCCATCGACAGCGCCGCCGGCACGCTGGACCGCTATCGCGATGCGCCGGCCGGCCGGATCCGCATCAACGTGCTGGAAGACGCCATGCCGCTGCTGCTCGCGCCGGTGCTGCCCCATTTCGTCGAGCGCTATCCCGATGTGACGATCGACATCAGCGTCAGCAATCGCCTGATCGACGTCGTCGGCAGCGGGTTCGATGCCGGCATCCGCTACGGCGGCACCGTGCCGGAGGACATGATCGCCCAGCGGCTCTCGCCCGACCTGCGCTGGATGACGGCCGCCTCGCCCGCCTATCTCGATCGCTTCGGCGCGCCGGCCACGCCGCAGGATCTGCGCCACCATCGCTGCATCGGCATTCGCCTCGGCAACGATCAGCACTATCACTGGGAGTTCGAACGCGGCGACGAGGCGGTGGCGATCGCGACACCGGGACCGCTGACCGTGGACGCCAGCGTCGCCGCCGTCCCGCTGGGGCTGAACGGTACCGGCATCCTCTATGCCTCGCAGCCGGTGCTGCAGCCGCATCTCGATTCGGGCGCGTTGGTCCCCGTGCTTGCCGACTGGTCGCCGATGGGCAGCGGCTTCCACCTCTATTATTCGGGCCGGCGGCACCTGCCCACCGGCCTGCGCCTGCTGATCGCCATGATCCGCGAACGCCGACCGCCGGGCGCGTGAATGCTGCCCGCGAACCAGCGGGGCTTGTATCCCGCTGCGTTCTGCGCTCCGACATGCGCGAGCGACAGGAACGGGCACGGTGAAACAGGGCGCACTCAAGCTGAAGCTGCAACTGGTCTGCGGCGAACTTTTTGCACTCGGTCCCGGCAAGGCCGATCTCCTCGACGCGATCGAGGCCCAGGGCTCGATCTCGGCCGCCGGGCGGGCGCTGGGCATGAGCTATCGCCGTGCATGGTTGCTGGTCGACGAGGTGAACCGTTGCTTTAAGGACCCCCTTGTCGAAACCCTGCGCGGCGGCGGCCGGGAACGCGGCGCGCGGCTCACCGAGGCCGGCCGCGCCGTTCTCGCCGACTATCGGGCGCTCGAGGAACAGGCGGCATCGGTGATGCGCGGCACCCCGTATGCGCGGCTGGCGGCACGGCTGCGCAGCGCACCGCAGGCCGCAGACCCCACCGACTGAACTGCCGCCGCTCAACGCGGCATTGCGCCGATCTTTATATACGCGTGGATATAAAGCAGCTAGCAACCGGCCCGATGACAGGTGCCACGGCACCGCACGCGGGGGTTTTGGGCATGAAGGTCGGCGCCGGGATTTCCGCAATGGCAGCGTCGCTGCTGCTGGTGGCATCCGCAGCCGCGCAGACCAGGGCGCCTGTAGATCCGTCCGGCGAAGACACATCCTCTCCCAATGCCGCCCCGATCCTCGTCACTGCCCGGCTGCGCCCGGAGGATGCGCAGCGCGTGCCAGGCGCGCTCTCGGTGGTGGACGGAGGCCTGCTCGACCAGAGCTATACGGTGAACACGCAAGGGCTCGCCACGCTGATCCCCAGCCTCGCCTACAGCTCGGCCAATCCGCGCAACACCGCCTTCACCATCCGCGGCCTCGGCTCCAGCGTGGTGGCGGTCAGCCAGGCGAATGACGGGCTCGAGCCGGGGGTCGGCTTCTATGTCGATCAGGTCTACCACGCCCGCCCCGCTACCGCCGCCTTCGACTTCGCCGACATCGGCCAGGTGGAGGAACTGCGTGGCCCCCAGGGCACGCTGTTCGGCAAGAACACCACGGCGGGCGCGATCAGCATCACGACGCGCAAGCCCAGCTTCACGCCCGAGGGCGTGGCCGAGCTGTCCTACGGGTCGTTCAACTTCGTGCAGGCCAAGGCCTGGGTGTCCGGCCCGATCAGCGACACGCTCGCCTTCCGCCTCTCCGGCGTCTCCACCCGACGCGACGGGGTGCTCGACAATGTCCGCACCGGCGTCGCCGCCAACACGCTCGGCACCCAGGCGGTGCGCGGCCAGTTGCTCTACCAGCCGAGCGCGATCTTCTCGCTGCGACTGATCGCCGACGTGACCAATTTCGATGCCTATTGCTGCACCCAGGTCTATCTGCGCGTCGGCCAGAGCCTGCGCCCCGCGAGCCGCCAATATGGCGGTCCCGCAGGCCTTGCGGCGCAGTTCGGCTACGCACCGCCCAGCACCGATCCCTATGATCGCAAGACCGATATCGACGGGCCGCTGGGGGTGAACACCAACGAGGGCGGCGCCAGCGCCATCGCCGACTGGAAACTGGGCGGCCACACGCTCACCTCGGTCTCGGCCTGGCGCTTCTGGAACTGGGACGCGGAAAACGACCGCGACTATACCGGGCTGCCGATCCAGCGCTCGCAGCATATCCCTTCGCGGCAGGACCAGTTCAGCCAGGAACTGCGCCTGGCCTCGGAGAGCGAGCGCCCCCTCGGCTATGTCGTCGGGCTCTACGGCTTTCACCAGCGGATCCTCGGCCGGCCGATCAGCATCTACGGCCCCGCCGCCGCCGGCTGGCTGATCGGCCCGACCACCGGCACCAACGCCATACCCGTGCCGGCCAACCTGCTCGACGGCTATGGTCAGGATGGGCGCACCGATTTCCGGAGCGCGAGCGTCGCGGCGTTCGGCGAGGCGAACTGGCGGATCGCGCCGAGGCTCACCGCTACCGCCGGCCTGCGCTACACCTATGAGGAAAAGGACGGCAGCTACGCCACTACCGTCTCGGGCGGCCCGGCCGTCACCAGCACCGCGCTGATCAACGCCCGCCTCTCCGTCCTGCGCCCGCAACGCTACACCGCGCACGACCGGGACGGCAGCGTATCGGGCCGCGCCAATCTGGCCTGGCAGGTTCGACCCTCGATGATGGCCTATGCCAGCGTCGCGCGCGGCTTCAAGTCGGGCGGGCTCAACATGTCGGGCCTGCCGCTCGACAACCAGAACCAGCCCGTGCTCGCCACGGCGGTCGTCCGGCCTGAGCGCAACACCAGCTACGAGATCGGGCTGAAGACCGACTGGTGGGGCCGTCGCATCACCTTCAATATCGACGGCTATTACACCCGGGTCCGCGATTTCCAGGCGACGGTGGTCGATTCCAGCCAGACGGTGGCGCTGCGCGGCTACCTGTCCAACATCCCGGCGGTGACAGTGAAGGGGATCGAAGCGGACCTGAGCTTGCGGCCGCTCGCCGGCCTCGCCGCCCGCGCGTCGCTCGCCTATGCGGATGGCCGCTACAGCGACTATCCGGCCGGCCCCTGTCCGCTGGAGGTGCAGGGCACCGCCACGACCGCCTGCAGCCTTACCGGGCAGCGGCTCGCCTCCCTCCCCCGGATCGCGGTGACGGGCGGGGTGGACTATGCGCTGCCGATCGGGCGCGACGCCGCGCTGCTGCATGTCGATGTCGTCGGGCGAAGCGGGTTCAATGGCGATCCCAGCCTGTCGCGCTACACCCGTATCGAAGGCTATACCCTCACCAATGCCAGCCTGGGCTGGCGCTTCGGCGGCGGGCTGGAAGTGGTGGTGTTCGCCCGCAACCTGTTCGACACCCGCTACATCCAGAACCTCACGATCCAGGCCGGCAATTCGGGCCTGATCCTTGGCACGCCGGGCGATCCACGGGTCGTCGGAGGGACGCTCCGGCTGCGGCGTTGAGCGCGGCTCAACGCGACGTCAATCCGCCGGCCGATTGTTACACCCCCGGCCCGGACCTAGCTTCTGGCCGGGTCGAGGCGCGGCGCCGGTTCGCGCGCCCGGCAGAGAAGAGGTGCGCATGGAACTCCGGATCAACGACAGGCTGCACGCGGTGGACGCCGCGCCGGACACGCCGCTCCTTTGGGTATTGCGCGACGATCTGGGGATGACCGGCACCAAATATGGCTGCGGCATTGCCCAGTGCGGCGCCTGCTCGGTGCTGGTCGACGGGGTCGTCACGCGCGCCTGCGTGACGCCGGTCGACAGTGTCGCAGGCAAGCAAATTACCACGATCGAGGCGGTCGAGCAGGATGCCGTAGGTGCCCGCGTGGTGCAGGCCTGGATCAAGCATCAGGTGCCGCAATGCGGCTATTGCCAGTCCGGCCAGGTGATCGCGGCGACCGCGCTGCTCAAGGAAGTCGCGCAGCCGAGCGATGCCGAGATCGCAGCGGCCATGGTCAATCTCTGCCGCTGCGGGACGTACAACGCGATCCGCGCGGCAGTGCAGGATCTGGCAGGCGCAACGCCGGCAGCGGCGGTCGACGCCGGCGCGCCCGGCGATATCGCCGCCGCTGCGCTATTGGTCGCAGGTGCTGCGGCTGTTGCTGCCGCCAAGCCTCGGGACGGCGCCGCGTGAGCCGCCTGCTCGACCTGCCGACCGGGGCGCCGGTCAACATCTCGCGCCGCGGCTTCCTGGTACGGGCGGCGGGTGCCAGCGCAGGGGCGCTGGTGCTGGGCTTCGGCATTCCCGTCGACGGCGCGCGCGCAGCGGCGGCGACCACGCCGATCAAGCCAGGCACGCGCGTGCCCGCCTTTCTCGAGATCCGCCCGGATGGGACGGTGCACCTTCGCAGCCCCTTCATGGAAGGTGGCCAGGGCATCTATACCGCGATGGCGCAGATCGTCGGCGAGGAACTCGACGCCGACCCCGCGACCTTCGTGGTGGAAAGCGCGCCGACCGGCCCCGACTATCTGGTCGTCAACGGGATGATGCGGATCACCGGCGGCAGCATGTCGGTCCGCACCAGCTACGAGACGATGCGCCGCGTCGGCGCGATGGCGCGGCACCTGCTGCTCCAGGCGGGCGCCGCCAGGCTGGGCGTGCCGATCGAGGCGCTCTCGACCGAACCCGGCCGCGTCGTCCACCAGGCCGGCGGTCGCTCGATCGGCTATGGGGAGCTGGCGGCGCAGGCGCTCGACCTGCCCTCGCCCGATCCCGCCAGCGTTCCCCTCAAGGATCCGGCGCAGTTTCGGTGGATCGGCAAGTCGATCCCCCGGCTCGACATCCACGACAAGTCGATCGGTAAGGCGCTCTACGCCATCGACATGCGCGTCGACGGGATGCTCCACGCCGCCGTTCAGCATGCGCCGCGCTATGGGCTGACGGTGGGTGGGATCTACAACGAGGCGCAGCTGAAAGCGATGCCCGGCGTCCATTCGGTGCACCGCCTGCCGGGCGCCGTCGCGGTCGTCGCAGAGCGGTGGTGGAACGCCAGGCGCGCGGTGGAGGCCGCGCTGGTCGACTGGCAGGAGCCCGCCGACAAGGCCGCGATCCGCTACATGCCCGCCGATTTCGCGACCGATGCGTTCCGCGACCAGCTCGCCGCGCGTCGGCAGGAGGGCGAGGCCGCCGAGACGCAGGGTGATCCCGCCGCCGCATTCGACAAGGCGGCGAAGCAGATCGAGGCGACCTATCACAGCCAATATGTCGTGCACGGCCAGCTCGAGCCCCCCTCGGCGCTCGCGCGGTTCAACGACGACGGCGCGCTGGACCTGTGGTTCCCCAACCAAGCCCCCGACATGTTCCTGGGGGACATCGCCAGGCGCACCGGCCTGGACCCGGCGAGGATCACCATCCATTCACCGCTGCTCGGCGGATTCTTCGGGCGGCACTTCGTCTATCCGGACGCCGCCCCCTATCCCCAGGCGATCCTGCTCGCCAAGGCAACCGGCCGCCCCGTCAAGCTGATCTGGACACGCGAGGAGGAATTCCTGCGGGATACCCACCGCCCGCTGGCGGTGGTGCGCTTTCGCGGCGCGCTCGATGCCGGCGGCATGCCCGTGGCGATCGAGGCGATCAGCAGTACCGAAGGGCCGACCGAAGGCATCGCCAACCAGCGCGGCAAGGACCTCGATCCGACGGCGCTGGAGGGGCTCGCCAACAAGGCGTACGCGATCCCCGCCCGCAGGATCGCGCAGGATTTTGTCAAGCAGCCGGCGATGCTCGGCTATTGGCGCTCGGTCGGCAACTCGATGAACGACTTCTTCTACGAGTCCTTCCTCGACGAGCTGGCCGATGCCGGTGGCCAGGACCCGCTGGCGCTGCGCCTGCACCTGCTGCGCGACGATGCGCGGCTCGCCACCCTGCTCAAGGCGGTGGCAGATCTCTCCGGGGGCTGGAAGCGCGGGCCCTATATGGCACCCGACGGCTCCCGCCGCGCACGCGGGATCGCGATGGCCTCGCCCTTCGGCACGGAGACGGCGGCCATCGCCGAAGTCTCGATCCAGGGCGGGCAGGTGCAGGTGCACGAACTGTGGCAGGCGATCGATCCCGGCAGCGTCGTCAACCCGGCGATCATCGATGCCCAGGTGAACGGCGCGGTGGCGCTGGGGACCTCGCAGGTCCTGCTCGAGGAGGCGGTGTATCAGGACGGCATGCCGTTGGCGCGCAACTATGACGGCTACCCGATCCTGCCGCCCGATCGCATGCCGCGCGTGCAGGTCCGCATTGTCGAGAGCGGTGCCAAGATGGGCGGCATCGGCGAACCCGGCCTGCCCGCGGTACCGCCGGCGATCGCCAATGCCGTGTCGCACCTCACCGGCCAACGCCTGCGTAGCATGCCGCTGTCGCGCCTCCGCTTCGATGCCTGATCGCCCCCTGCCCCTTGCACCGGCCCGCTGAATTGGATGCTCGCGTGAAGAAGATCCTCGCCCTGATATTGCCGGTGCTGCTGGTGCTTGCCGGCGCTACCGCAAAGTTCGTGACCCGCACGCCGGCCTCGCCGTTCGACGGCGCGGCCGCGCCCGCCGCCTCGCCCGACCTCGTGGCGCGCGGAGCCTATCTCGCCCGGGCGGGCGACTGCGTCGCCTGTCACAGCCTGCCGGGGGGCCGTGCCTATGCGGGCGGGCTCAAGATGCCGACGCCGATGGGCGCGATCTATGCGACCAACATCACGCCCGACAAGGCAACCGGGATCGGCACCTACACCCTGGCGGACTTCGATCGCGCACTGCGCCACGGCGTGGCCGGGGACGGGCACCGGCTGTATCCGGCGATGCCCTACCCCTCCTATGCCAAGCTGACGGACGAGGACGTCCGCGCCCTTTACGCCTATTTCCTCCACGGCGTCGCGCCGGTGCGGCAGGCGAACCGGGCGAGCGACATCCCCTGGCCGCTCAACCTGCGCTGGCCGCTGGCCTTGTGGAACGGCGTGTTCGCGCCGTCGGCGCCGTTCCGCGCCAATCCGGCCAAGGACGCGCTGTGGAACCGCGGCGCCTATTTGGTGCAGGGTGCCGGCCATTGCGGCGCCTGTCACACCCCCCGCGGCATTGCGATGAACGAGCGCGGCACCGATCAGGGCAGCAGCGCCTATCTGTCGGGCGCGGTGATCGACCATTGGTATGCCCCCAGCCTGCGCGGCGATCCTAACACCGGCCTGGCGCGCTGGAGCGAGAACGACATTTTCCGCTTCCTCAAGACCGGCCGCAACCAGCACGGCGTGGTCTATGGTTCGATGGCCGAGGCGTTCAACAATTCCACCCAGTTCCTCACCGACCGCGATCTGCGCGCGATCGCCCATTATCTGAAGGACCTGCCCGGCGACCCAAACCGCGACGGCGCGCCCTGGCAGTATCGGCCGGCAGGCGACACGCTCAGCGTGGCGAAGCGCACGGGCGATCTTGGCGCGCAGGTCTATGCCGCGAAGTGCAGCTTCTGCCACGGGCCCGACGGGCGCGGCAAGGCGCCGTGGATCCCGCCGCTCGCCGGCACCGCCTCCTCGCTGGCGGGCCATGGCGACTCGCAGATCAACATCACCCTCAATGGTTCGGCCCGCGTGGTCGCCGCCGGGGTGCCCGACGCCTATCGCATGCCCGCGTATCGCGCGCAGCTGAGCGACGCACAGGTTGCCGCAGTCGTCAGTTTCGTACGCCGCAACTGGGGCAACGACAGCGGGGCGGTCACGCCGCGGGCGGTGACGGCGATCCGGCGTGATACGCGTGCAGCCGTCCTCGACATAAGCCCCCTGCCCACCCGTTGAGCGCCGCTCAGCACCGCATGAAGTCCGTTCCGGCTGCCTGCCTGTGCCGCGTTCCGCTATCCGTGCGGCATTCCGGAGGGAGCGTACCGTGCGAGGCAACAGACCAGAGGCTGCGGCCCTTCTGACCGGGCTGATCGCTGCCACCGCCTGCCCCCCGGGCGCTGCCGTACACACCAGGATGAAGGACCCCCGCATGGCGACCCGCGCCGTACCCCACCCCGCGTCCCGGCTCGAAATCGAAGGACCCGACGGACGCTGGCACGTGCAGCTGGAGGACAGCGCCGCGACGCGCGACCTGCTGGCCCTGATGCCGCTGACGCTGGAACTCGAGGATTTCGGCGTGAGCGAGAAGATCGCGATGCTCCCCCGGAGGTTACGGCATCCCGATGCCCCGGAGGGCGTGGCGCCGGTCGCAGGCGACCTCGCCTATTACGCCCCCTGGGGCAATCTCGCGATCTTCCGGCGTGATTTCCGCTACTCGCCGGGGCTGGTCCGGCTCGGTCGCATCACGACACCGCTCGCCGCGCTTCGCGGCACCGGTCGATTGCGGGTCACGCTGCGGCAGGCGCCACGCGATTTCGGCGCGCCGCGCTGACGCCCAAGCCCATTCTCCGCACGCCGCGCGGCCCCTTTTCCGCCCGAACCGTTCGCCTGCATCATTCCAGCAGAAGCAGCGACGTGATCGTCAGTCGCGGGCTGCTGGCGCTGGCCTGCCAGGAACCGGCAATGTCTCCGGCGTGGAGGCAGTTGGCCGGGTAGAAGATCAGGCGGTTGAAGGCGATCGCCGCCTGGCCGATTCGGACGAAGCCGGGGCTGTCGCCGTCCTGATATGCCGGCGACGGCATGCCATGGGCCTGTCCGTCCCGCGCAAGCGCCTGGCGCCACAGCGGCAGACGGTCCGCCGTGATCCGCTCGAACCCGGTGGCGCGGTGACGATAGAAGCTGGTCCCGCCATGGGGCGCCGCGCAGAGATAATGGACCGAAGCGATGATCGTCTCGGCACAATCATCGAAATGGGGGATGCGCTGGATCGGCGCCAGACGCGCAGGATCGTCCCCCGCCACGGCGAAACTGGTGCGCAACATGCTGACGCGACCGCCCAGAACCGCCGCTGCCGCGCCGACCAGCCAATCGGGATAGGCAGCAGGCGTGGGCGCCCGCAGGCCGGGGTAGAGATCGCCTTGCTCTCGCCGGAACGCGAGGCGCTGCGCCGCCGCGACCAGCGCATCGGGCTGCGGGTGCGCATCTTCCTGTTGCCACAGCGGCACCTGCTCCGCACCCATGCGGGCCGGGCCATGGCTCATGCCGCGGGTACGAACCAGGCGGCCTCGGCGGCCCGCCGCACATTCTTGCGCCGGACCAGCCCGGCCACATGATCCAGCGAGAGCGCCATTGCCGCCAGGATCATCACCTGATCCCAATCCCCCAGCGCCGTCGCCTTGCGCCCCAGCGCCCGCTCGTCGATGCCGTACAGCCCGGACAGCGTGGCCGCCCCACCATCGTGGAAGGCGACATCCAGCTTCACCTCGGTGAGCAGGCGATGCTCGGTGACGCGATCGACCAGCGCGGCCGTGGCGGCCTGCTCCGCCACCAGCTGGCCGAGGATCGCCTGCACCGATTGCAGGTAGGCACTGTCGGACCCGTCTGCCTCGACAATGCCCACTGGCCCATCCGGCACGATCGCCGCGCTCGTCTCATCGATGCACACCGCCCCCTCCAGATCGCCGCTGCCAACGAAGAAGGGCAGCCGCAGCAGATTGAGCGGGACGTGATCGGCATCGAATGTCGTGCCGTCCCAGAACAGATTTTCCTGCGGCTCCAGCCCGAGCAGCGCGGCGGGATAGAATTGGCCGGTCTCGGCATCCTTGGCGAGGAACACGGGGAACTGGCTGGCCACCTTGCGGATCTCGCCTGCGACCAGCGGCACGAGGTGAACGCTCGCCGCCGCCGAAAGCGCGCGTGCGGGATCGAGCCGAAGCCCGGCATGGTCCTTGCGGGTGAGTTGTACCAGATTCATCGCGTCTCTTTCGGGGCAGGCCTGGGGGTCAGATGGGCTGGAAGCGATACTGCGCGAGCTTGTCGAGCAGCGCGCGGTTCGTCGGCATCGTGCTCGCCAGTCGGCGCTTGGTCGCGGTCACGCGCTCCAGCGCATCCTCGGCGGCATCGCGGGCGGCCAGCGCACCGGCGCGCGGCGCGGTGCGAAAGCCCATGCCGTAGAGCACATATTGATAGCTCGCCGCCGGGAACATCTCGTGGGCGCTGGCGAAGTCATGCTCGCCCGGCGGGGTGTGCCGCCACAGCTCCAGCAGATCCTGGAGCGGCTGGGGAATGGTCGCGGGATCGCGATTGTCGCGCCAGAAGGCGGTGTCGTCGCGCTGGGACAGCATATAGTGCAGCTTGAGGAACTCGATGATCCGATCCCAGCGATAGCGGGTCATGGCGTTGAAGCGACGTGCGACGATGTCCATCGCAGCGCGCGTGGCGGGCATGGCGCTCGCGATATAGTCGGCCGAAAGTTCGATCAGCACGAGCGCCGATGCCTCGAGCGGCTCGAGGAATCCCGCCGCCAGCCCGACGGCGACGACATTGTTCTTCCAGAAGGTCTCGCGGTGGCCCGAGCGGATGGTGATCTCGCGCGGGGTCAGGTGGGCGAAGGCCGGGCCGACATAGGCGGCGAGCGCCTCCTCCACCCGATCGGCACCGGCGTGCCGGCTGGAATAGACATAGCCCACGCCGCGCCGGTTCTGCAGCCCGATATCCCAGATCCAGCCATGGTCCTGCGCGGTGGAGACGGTGTGCGATACGATCGGTGCGTCCTCGCGGTCATAGGGCACCTGCACCGCCAGCGCGCGATCGATGAACAGCACGTCGCTGCAGTCGAGGAACGGTACCCCCAGCGTCTGGCCGAGCAGCAGCGAGGAAAAGCCGCTGCAATCGACGAACAGGTCTGCCGCGATGCTTCCATGCCGCTGGCCGATCACGGCGGTGACGTCGCCATTCTCCGCCTGCTCGACGCGGACGATGTCATCGTCGACATGGCGCACGCCGAGCTTGCCGATACAGTGCGCGCGCAGCATCTCGCCCAGCCGCACCGCGTCGAGATGGTAGGCATAGTTGGCGATGCCGCCATATTCGGGCGAGGTGATCTGCTTGGGCGCGAGATCATGCTCGCACAGGAATTCCTGGAAACACACCGCATCGGAGAAGGACGGAGTGCCCGCCGCGTCGGCGCGTGCGTTCCAGAACGGCGCAAGGTCCACGTCCGGAAAGCCCTCGGGCAATACCAGCGGGTGGTAGTAGAAATCGTCGGCGCCGCCGGTGCGCCAGCCGGCGAACTTCGCCCCCTGCTTGAACGACGCCTTGCAGGTGCGCAGGAAATCCGTCTCGCTGATGCCGATCTTGCGCAGCGTGTTGCGCATCGTCGGCCAGGTCCCCTCACCGACGCCGATGATCCCCAGTCGCACGCTTTCGACGAGCGTGACCTTGAGGTCCGGTCCGTGGCGCGCGGCGATCAACGCGGCGGTGAGCCATCCCGCCGATCCGCCTCCGACGATGCAGACCGACTCAATCTGTCGATTCATGCGACTTCGACATCCCTCTCTCTCGTCTCGATCTAGCACGAATGGAGTGGCGGCAAAGGGGCGGGACGGGGTCACCCCATCCCGCCCCCGATCCGCTACCCTCGGATCAGAAGTTGACCCGGGCGCCGAGCTTGAAGCGCCGTCCGCTATCCTCCGCGTTCAGGAACTGATTGGAGTAATAGGCATATTTGAAGGCGATCGAGTTGGTGAGGTTCGCGCCTTCGACGAACACGGCGAAGTTGGAATTGAGGTGATAGGTCAGGCTCGCATCGACCTGGGAATAGGCCCGGACCTGGGTGACCGCCTGGCCCGCCCCGTTGAGCGGCGGGGGCGCGAGATACTGCAGGAACCGATCGCGCCAGTTGAACGCCACCCGCGCCTCGATCCCGTGATTGTCGTAGAAGGCCACGGCGTTGGCCGAGTTGGACAGGCCGGTCAGCGCGAACTTGTTGCGAAGATCCTGCGGATTGAGGTGGCGGTTCGACCCGACCAGCGTGCCGTTGACCTGGAAGCCGAAGCCCGTGTCGCCGAACGCATGCTGCCAGGCCGCCTCCAGGCCGGTCACCGTTGCGTCCTGCCCGTTGACCGGGGCAGTGATGGTGAACTGCGCCGGCGTGCCGGTCGCCGGATCGAGCAGCGCGCTGCCCGAGGCCGCGGTGACCGGGCCGGTCGTCTGGTTGAGCACGATGAAGTTGTTCACGCTCTTCAGATAGCCGCCCAGCGAGACATAGCTCGACCGGCCGTAATAATATTCGAACGACAGATCGAGGTTGCTCGCCTTGAACGGCTTGAGATCGGCATTGCCGCGGCTGGCGGCGAAGTTGCCGGGACGCAGCGTGACCAAGGTGGTCACCGGCGAGAGCTGCTCCAGCGTCGGCCGGGTGATCGTCTGCGAGGCGGCGAAGCGCATCGTGAACGCATCGGACAATTGCCACTTCAGCGCGATGTTGGGCAGGATGTCGATATAATGCGCCGTGCCCACCGTGCGGGTGGTGCCCGATGCCGTCGAGCCGTACTGCGTCTGGTCGTTGGCCAGCTTGACCAGCGCGGTATAGGCGGTGGCAAGGCCGTTGACGTTGGTCGAGGTATCCTCGAACCGCACGCCGGCGACAATCGAGATCGGCTTCCCGGCAACGGTGCCGCGCCATTCGGTCTCGAGATAGCCGCCCAGCACCCGCTCCTTGACGAGCGTGTCGTTGACCAGGGGCGGCGCGAAGGAGAAGCCTGCACCCTGCTGCGCAGTGATCGCGTTGAACAGCGTCGGGCCGTCGAAGGTCTGCCACTGGGTGGGCAGGCGGTTCGATCCGCTTACGCCCGACAGGAACCCGCTGCCCGCATCGAAGGTGGTGATCGCCACCCCTGCCGGCACCGGCAGATTATAGCCGCAGGTGGTGCAGCCGGTGCCGCCGTCATTCGAATAGAGCGACGTCCGCTTGCGATCCTCCGAGCCGTAGAAGCCGGCATTGGCCTTTACCAGTCCCTCGCTGCCGTCCCCCTTATAGGCAAGATCGGCGCGCACCTGCTTCACTTCGTCGCGGACCCCGTAGCCGCGCAGCAGCATCACGTGCTGGCACATCGGCTGCCCCGCGCCCACCACGCTGGTGCTGCCAGAACGACCGGAATCGGTGACGGCACTGCCGCAACGATTGGTGGCATTGGCGAAGGTCGGCAGCGTCTCGGTCTGCCAGGGCAGGCGCGACCCATCCGACTGGTAGCGCGACGAGCCGGTGAGATAGCCGAGCAGCGCCAGATAGGCTTCCTTGCCGCCGTTCGGCTCTTCCTTGGCCAGCGAGTAGGTGCCGTCGAGGCTGGCGGAAAGGTTGGGCGAGACCTGCCATTCGACGTTCATGCCCACCGCGCGCGTATTGGTGCGCTTGTCGAACTTCTTGTAGTGAAAGTCCGTGGCGATGCCGCTGGCCTGCGTCATGTCCACCACCGTACCGTTGGCGTCGGTCTTGACGTTGGTGAGATTGGACGCGGTGAACCAATGGCCATAGGAGCGCGCGTCGGTGGTATTGGTGAACTTGGTGTAGAGCGCGTCCGCAGTCACCGTCACCGCATCGCTCGGACGATATTGCAGCACGAGCGTGCCGCCGATCCGCTCGCGATCCTCCCGAGTGACCTTGCTGTCGAAATTCTGCGGGATGAAGATGTTGCCCTGCGGATTGGTCGAGGACACCGTGCCCTTGCCGCCATTGACCTGATTGGCCGGGATCGCAGGGTTGACCAGCCAGCCATCGGTCTGCGCCTGCTTGATCTTGGTGAAACGGTGCTGGTAGCTGCCCGAAAGAAGCACGCCCAGCGTGCCATCCGCCAGGGTATCGGCAAACAGGAAGGACGCGTCCGGCGCGGTTTTCTTGGCGTTGGCGTCGTAGTTGACGTCGACCGTGCCGGCGAACTTCATGCCCTTATAGTCGAACGGTCGCGCGGTCTTGATGTTCACGGTCGAGCCGACGCCACCCGACTGGTAGCGGGCGGTCGACGACTTGTAGACCTCCACGCCGGAGACGAGTTCGGAAGCCAGCGTATCGAAGGAAAAGGCGCGGCCCGATGCCTGGCTGGGGTCGGTCGGGGTCGCCACCTGACGGCCGTTGACGAGCACCGTGTTGAATTCCGGTCCGAAACCGCGGACCGTGACGAACGCGCCCTCGCCGCCCGATCGATCGATCGAAACACCGGTGATGCGCTGCAGCGATTCCGCCAGATTGGCGTCGGGCAGCTTGCCGATATCCTTGGTCGAAATGGCATCGACGATGCCGGACGCCGCCCGCTTGATGCCGCGCGAATTGTCGAGGCTGGCGCGCAGGCCGGTCACGACGATGGTGGCGCCTTCGTCGGCTGTGGGCGCCTGTGCGGGCGCCGGGGCCGTCTGGTCCTGGGCGCTGGCCTGGGCGACCATCGCAAGCTGCTTGCCGCCGCCGCCGGTCGGGTCCGAGGCCGGCCGCGGAACCACGACATAGGTGCGCGGGCCGGACTGGCGAGCGACGAGGCCGGTGCCGGCGAACAGGCGATTGAGCGCCTCCCCCACCGTATATTCGCCGCGCACGCCATTGGTGCGAACCGATTGGGTCAGGCGGCGCGCCGCGATGATCTGCACGTCCGCCTGATGCCCGAACAGGCCGATCGCGGTCTGCGCGGGCTGCGCGTCGATCGAGAATTGCCTGGTTTGTGCAGCGGCCTGTGCCGCAGCAGGCATCGCGACCATGCAGACGATGCTCGCGGACGCAAAGAGCGCCCCACGCAAGGTGGCTCTCGCCATAAATCCTCCCCTTTTGATCCTGCTTCTTTTTCAGGCCGCTTTTTTGGACCTGTACCTGCCTAGAGACCCGCCCGCCGATTTTCCCTACTATCCCCGTTGTTGTGCAGACGAATTTTATTGTGCTTCCCTGCGCTCTCGTCACTTCCTGGTCATGCGCTGGATGCGAATGAAGCGCGGGTCGTCAGTATTGACGGAGAGGTCCAGCGCATCGCGCACCGCACCGGCAAATCCCTCGGGATCGTTGATCCGAAAGAGGCCGTCGAAGCGCTCGCCGGCCGCATCGGGATCGGCGATGACGATCTGGCGCTCGTTGTAGCGATTGAACTCGTCGGCCGCGTCCGCCAGCGTCGTCCCGTTCAGGTCGATCATGCCGGATCGCCAGGCCAGCGCGCGATCGACCGCGGATGCCTTGGTCGTCTCGTAATGCACGATAGCCCGATCATTGATCCGCGCGGATTGTCCTGCGCTGAGCCGCACGCGCTGCCCCTGGTCTTCCTCCGACCAGGTTTCAACCACGCCCTCGGTGACCAGCACCTCGACGCCATTGTCGCGCCGCCGCACCGAAAAGGCCGTGCCGATCGCCTGTGCGCGGACCTTGCCCGACGCGACCACGAACGGACGCGTGGCGTCCCTGGCCACCTCGAACCATGCCTCGCCCTCCGCAAGCTCGACCTCGCGGGCCTGCGTCGCCATGCGCACCTGCAGCGCGCTGCCGGAATTGATCGTCATCACCGATCCGTCGACCAGCGGGACGCGCCGGATCTCGCCCACCTTGGTGACATAGGCGACGCCCCGCCCGGGGAACAGCAGCGCGCCGACGATCCCGGCCGCCGATGCCGCGACGAGTCCTCCCAGGACTCCGCGCCGCCGCCACGGGCTCGGGCGGCCGGCGTTCACGCCTTCCTCCTGCGCGCCAAGCGTCCCCGCATCAAGCTGCGCGCCGATCTGAGGTGCCTGCCACAGGGCCTGCGTCCGCAGCAGAAGGCCGTTGCGTCGGGGGTCCTCCGCGAGCCATCGCTCCAGCTCGGCGGCATCCGCCTCGCTCCAGGCGTCGGCGTCCATGCGGGCGACCCAGCGAGCCGCGGCGTCGGCATCGGCCTGTTGCGTCGCCTCGCTCACGAGATCCCCGCCTTTCGGTTGGCTGCGATTGCACCGGCGCCCGCCGGCTCCCCGCGTGCGGACCACCCCTCGCGGATCGCGCGCACGCCCACCCAGACCTGCTTTTCGACCGCCTTCTCGCTGATCCCCAGATGCGCGGCGATCTCCTTTTGCGACCAGCCCTCGATCTTGCGCAGTTCGACGATCCGGCGGCAACGCTCGGGCAGGCCCGCGATCAGGGCCATCACCCGCTCATAGGCGAGGCGCGTCGATACCTGCTCTTCGGGCGACGGTGTCTGCGTGTCCCGGAAGCTCTCGATCTCGCTGATCGCCTCGAGGGGAACGACCTGCTGCCGCTTGAGCCTGCGCAGCAACAGGTTGCGGGCGATCGAGAAGAAATATGCGTGCCCGCAATCGATATGGTCGACCGTCTGGAGCATGGCGATCCGGCAATAGGCTTCCTGCATCAATTCATCCACGTCCTCGGGCGCAAGTCGTCTGCGCGCGAACCAGGCCCGGACGCGGTCCTCGTGCGGGAGAATCTCGCGCGCGACCCACAGCGCCAGGCTACGGCGGCGCTCCAGCTCCGATGTCACATCCCCTTTCGCCACACCCTCCTATGGCCGCATGCAGAGTTTCTGTTTGCCCCAAGAGAGACCGGCGGTAGCAAAATCCTTCCCGGCGACCACAGAAAATGCGTGCGGTCTGCGGTGCCGCAGGCTTGCCAACCTGCTCCGGGGCGCCGAGCCGTGATTGGCGGTCCAGGCTTGGCCTGGTGCCGATGCTCGGCCTTCCCCAGATCGCGGACGCGGCGAGGGGCGTGCGCACAGCAGCGCCGGGCAGCCGGGCCCACCCATCCGCGACCCGGCCGCAGACCGCAGGTCCCGTCGCCCCAGCCACGGTCCTTGCCTGCACTTCGACTTCACTTCGACTTACGGCATCAGGAGACCGACAAAGGTTGCGCCCGTGCTCGCCTTGTCCTTTGCCGTCTCGAACGCTTCGTTGATCCGCTCCAGCGGGAAGCGGTGGCTGATCAGCCGCTGGGTCTGGAGCTTGCCGCGCGCGAGGAGTTCGATGACTTCGGCCTGCTCGGCATAAAGATCGTGGAAGGCGAAGCTGGCGCTGGGTATCAAGGTGATCTCCGACATCTGGATGCGCTGCCATTCGAGCGGAATGGCGATGTCTCCTGCATCGAACCCGCCGACGATGATGACCTTGCCACCCCGCCGCGCCAGCCGCGTCGCGAGCGGCAGCGTCTGCGGCATGGTCTCGCCGCCCGAGCATTCGAAGACGATGTCCGCGCCGCACCCGTCGGTCATCGCCAGGATTGCTGCCTCCGGTGCGCCCTCCCCGGGCGCCGCCACCTGATCGGCGCCCAGTTCCTGCGCAAGCGCGCGGGCATGGGGCACAGGATCGATCGACAGCACGTCGGCGCCGCTCGCCTTGGCCAGCATCAGCTGCCCCAGTCCGATCGGCCCCGCCCCGATGATCGCGACCTTGGCATTGATCGTCAGGCCGGAGAGATGCTGCGCGTGGAGGCAGACGGCGAAGGTATCGAGCAGTGCCGCGTCGTCGAAGCCGATCGCGTCCGGCAGCTTGTGCATCTTGTGCTGGGGGCCGACCACGAACTCGGCATAGGCGCGCGAGACGCTGGCACGGCGGGTGGGGTAGAGATCGGGGCAGCGGTTATACTGCTGCACCCGGCACCAATCGCAATGGCCGCAGCCGAGCACCGATTCGATCAGCACCCGGTCGCCGGGCCGGACGCGGGTTACGTCTGCGCCGACTTCCACAACCTCGCCGGCAAGTTCATGGCCCATGATGCAGCAGCGCAGATGCTGGTCAGGCTTCTCCCAGTGGCGCAGGTCGGTGCCGCAGATCCCGGCCATGCGCACGCGCGCCTTCACCCAGTCGGCGGCGGGCAGCGTGGGTTCTTCTACCTCCTCGACCGTGAAGCGTCCATCGGCGGTCTTCAGCGCGGCTCTCATGGTGCGTTCTCCGAATTGCCGGGGTCGAGATGGAGCCCCTCGCCGCCGATCGGTAGCGTCCCTTCTGCAAGCCGGCGGACAAGGTTGGCGCCATCGCGAAGGCCGTGTTCCCAGCGCTGGCGCACCGAGGCAGGCGAAAAATCCATCGCCTTGCCCGCTACCTCGCGGTGCTGATCGGTATAGAGCAACTGCGCCAGCGTGACCGAGCAGCCGCGAAACGCCGGGCCGGTGGCATAGTGCGACTGCCAGCGCGCGATGGTGCGGCGGGTCTGGCTCGCGAAGGTGAGGTCCTGCCCGCGCGCGGCCATTTCGCCCAGCGTGTTCGGGCGGCAGCTGCGCATCGGGAGCAGATCGACCGCGATGCAGAGGGTCGGGCGGGCAGACGGCGTCGACAGCGCGGGATCGAGCGGCAGGTTGGTCGCGAGGCCGCCATCGACATAGAACCGCCCGTCCACAGCCACCGCAGGAAAAGCCGGCGGCAACGCGGCGCTGGCGCGGATATGCTCAGCGCCGATGGTGCGATCGCTTGTGTCGAAGGCGGTCTCGGCGCCACTCTCCAGGTCGACGGCGACCGCCGTGTATCGGGGAGCGCCGGCGTTCAGCCGCGCGAAATCGACGAGCGAGTCCAGCGTCGCCGCGAGTGGGGTGGTGTCGTATAAGGCCGGGGTGGGCGTGGCGAACAGCGCCGTGCCCAACGACCCGAACAGACCACTCCGGCCGCCGAGCATCGTTGCGCTGGCCCCGATCGTCCTGCGCCACGTCTCGGGCCAGGCCTGCCACCAGTCGAAGCCGTCCGACCGCCAGAAGGCGGCGAGCTTCGTCAGCGCGACGTCCGGCGTGTTGCCGGCGAGGATCGCGCCGTTGATCGCGCCGGCCGAGGTGCCGATGATCCACTCCGGCGCGATGCCGCCGTCGTGCAGCGCCTGAATGACGCCCGCCTGATAGGCACCCAGCGCATTGCCGCCGGCCAGCACCAGCACGATGCGGAGATCGTCCCTCGCCATCAAAGCGGCCGCCCCGCCTGACAGTGCTCCAGCTCGACCGCGTCGTGCGCGCAGGCGATCGAGACCTCGTCGCGGTGTTCGATCGAGAGGCGACGCAGCCGCGCCTGGTTGGTCATCCGGCTGTCGGCATCGACTTCCATCAGCCGCTGATAGGCGCGCAATCCGGGCGTGCAGCGCCGCCGCGCCTGGCGCATCTCGCCGCGGTAGAAATAGGCGTCGCCCGCATGGAGCAGCCAGCGGCCATCGTCGCGGCGGACGGCCACGCCGGCATGGCCCCAGGTGTGCCCGGGCAGCGGGACGAGCAGGATCTCGGGCGGAAGCCCCTCCAGATCGCGCACCGCGTCAAAGCCGAACCAGCGCTCGCCCCGCGCGCCATAGCCCCGCCATTGCCGGACGCCGTCCAGCTGGGGCAGGCGCCAGCGGTTGCGCGCGACCATTCCGGCATGGGGGCCGGCGGCGTCGTCATATTCGCGCTGCATCACATGGACGATGGCACTGGGGAAATCCTCCAGCCCGCCGGCATGGTCAAAATCGAGATGGGTAACGACGATGTGGCGCACGTCGTCCGCGCGATAGCCGAGCGCCTCGATCTGGCGGATGGCGGTCTCCGCCTCGTGCAGCCGGATGTTGAGCATCGTTCGCCATGCCCGGGTAATGCGCGGTGCGCCCGGCCCGTGCGGATGGGCGACGTCGCGCAGGCCATAGCCGGTATCGACCAGCACCAGCCCATGCGCGTCGGTATCGATCAGCAGGCAGTGGCAGACCAGCCGCCCGAGCGGCGCGATCGAGCGTCCGTCGAACAGCGCGCCGCCGATCGGGCAATCGGTGCCGCAATTGAGATGGTGGATGCGCATCATGTTCCCTGGAAGCGTCCTCTAGGCTCGCCATTCCAACCGACGAGCGCCGTCATCGCCCCGCCACGCCGGGGCATTAATCCATATTTCTCGGTAACTTATGTTGGAGTGAGTGCGTAGGGCGGGGTCTACGTCAGCCTCCGGCACGTTGCCGCGCCATGATCAGCCTGCAGCCGCAACCGGAAGTGTCCTCGGAGGAGCGCGAGCGCGGGTTGCGGCTGCTCGTCACCGAGGCGATCTTCTCCGGCGGCACCGCGGCGCTGACCACCGGCGTGATCCTCACCGCCTTCGCACTGCACCTCGGTGCCTCCAACGCCATGGTCGGCATTCTCGCAAGCGCGCCGTTCCTCGCGCAGCTGCTCCAGCTGCCGGCGATCGGACTGGTCGAGCGGCTGCGGGCGCGCAAGCGGATCGCGGTCTACACCAGCCTGATCGGGCGACTGATGCTGGCGATCATGGCAGCGCTCGCCTTTTTCACCGGCACGCTGCCGCTGCTCGCCTTTCTCGCGGCGCAGCTGATATTGTGCGGTCTGGGGGCGATCGGATCCTGTGCGTGGAACGCCTGGATGCGAGACCTTGCGCCCGAGGATCGGCTGGGCACCGTCTTCGCCAAGCGAACGGTGTGGCTGACCGCCATCAGCCTGCTCCTCGGCCTCGCCGCCGCGCTCGCGCTGGACTTGACGGCGCCGGGCTCGTTCGACCGGAACCTCGTATTCGCCGGCATGTTCGCGGCGGGGTGCATCACTGGCCTGATCAGCGCCCGCGTCGTTGCCGGCATGCCCGAGCCGCTGATGCCGCCCGCCCCCGGGCCGGTCGACCTCGGCGAGCTGCTCCGCCGCCCTTTACGCGACGACAATTTCCGGCGGCTGCTGGTGTTCGTCGCCAGCTGGCAGTTCGCGGTCAATTTCGCGACCCCCTTCTTCACCGTGTTCATCGTCCGCCAGCTGCACTTCAACATCAGCTTCGTGATGGTGCTCAGCGTCGCCAGCCAGATCGCCAACATCCTCGCGCTGCGGCTGTGGGGCACGCTGAGCGACCGTTTCGCCAACAAGTCGGTGCTGGCGGTGTGTGCGCCAGCCTATATCCTCGCAATCGTGGCGATGGCAGGCGCCTCGCAGTTCGCCGACCGCGACGTGATGAAGCTGTGGCTGATCGGGCTCCACCTGCTGATGGGCGCGACGATCGCCGGAGTGACGCTGGCCAACACCAACATCGCGCTCAAGCTCTCGCCCAAGGGTGCCGCCACTGCCTATGTCGCGACCAACGCGATGGTGACCGCCGCCGCGGCGGGGCTGGCACCGATCCTGGGCGGGCTGCTCGCCGACTTCTTCGCCGCGCGCCAGTTCGAGCTGCTGGTGCGCTGGAGCAGCCCCAACGGCGTGTTCGCACTGCCCTTCGTGCTGACGCGCTGGGACTTCTACTTCCTGATCGCCGGGGGGATCGGCCTCTATGCGATCCACCGCCTGTCGCTGGTGGAGGAACATGGCGAGATCGAGCGGCGCGAGATGGTCGGGCAACTGCTTAACGAGACGCGGCGGACGATCCGCAACATCTCCAGCGTGGCCGGACTGCGCACCGCCACCGACCTGCCCGCCTCGTTGCTGCGCGACGCCCGCGCGCGACGGCGGGAGCGGCGCGCGCAGCGGCCCTGACCGTCAGCTCGTTTTCTGGACCCGCGGCTCGATCCGCAGGTTGACCACGTCGCTTGCGGAACCGCGGGTGAGGACGAAGCGGATCGCCTCGGCGATTTCCTCGGCGTGCAGCATCTCGGCCTTAGCGACGGCCTCGGCCTTCTCGTCGTCGCTGCACTCCTGCATGTCGGTGTCCACCGATCCCGGCTGGATTACGCTCACCTTGATGTTCTTTGCCGCCACTTCCTTGCGCAGCGTCTCGGCAAAGGCCTGGATGCCGGCCTTGGTGGCGGCATAGACACTCTCGCCCTCGGCCTTGATCTCGGTGCTGATCGAGCCGACGAACAGCAGGTGCCCGCCGCCCTGCCCTTCCATGCGCGCGATCGCCGCCTTGGCGCAGGCGAGCGTGCCGGTGAGGTTGGTGTCGATCACATAGCGCCAGTCTTCATCCGCCATTTCGTGGATCGGCTGCGCGCCCAGCGCCGCGCAGGTGACCAGCATGTCGACGCCGCCCAGTTCCGCATCGGCGGCCGCGAAGACGCTGTCGACACCCTCCTTGGTCGCCGCATCAGCGACAATGCCGGTCGCCTGTCCTCCGGTCAGCGCGAGCGCATCGTCCAGCGGTTCGCGGTGGCGCCCGAAGGTGAGCAGGCGAGCGCCCTCCGACGCCAGCAGCGCAAGGGTCGCCCGGCCGATGCCCGTGGTCCCGCCGGTGAGGACAATGCGTTTGCCGGTGAGTGCGGTGGTTTCAAGCGCCATGATCATTCCCAGGTGAGGATCAGCCGGCCGTTCGCCGGCACGACATAGTCGATGCGATCGTCGGACGTTTCGCCCGCGCGGATCGCATCGCCGCCGGCGGTGGTAAGGCTGCTCTTGGGGAGCTTGTTCCGCTTCAGCCGGACCAGCCGCACATTGGCGGTGGCGGTCTCCCCGGCATCGAGTTGAAGCGTCAGCACCTTGTCGCCGGTGCGTTCCACGGCGCGGACCAGGCTGTCGCAGAACAACAGGAACGGCGCCCCATCAATGCGGTGGAAGGCGCGCGAGGCGAAGATGAAGGCGGCGCCGGCACCATAGACCTCCTGGCCCACCTGCCCGGCCTGCTGGCCGTCCGGGTACAGGTCCTCCAGCGGGAAGGAGAGCGTGCGATCGACATGCCCGTTGGCCTCGCGCTGCGTCTCGGCGATGGCCTCCTTCGGCAAGGCGTCGGGATAATAATACCAGGCGCGCGAGAGCACATATTTGCAATATTCGCCGATCAGCATCCGCGCTTCGGGATCGAGCTCGGGGCCGCCGTCATCGAGATAATGGCCGAACGCCACATAGCTGTCGAAGCACTCGTACATCGCCATGTACGGCGCGTCCTGCAGGCAGGTGACCGCCAGGAAGGTCTCGTACACCGCCGCATGGCCGATCTGGCTGTCCCAGATCACCGCATTGTGGAGGAAGCTGGCGAGATAGACGTAGCTCTGCTCCAGATACACGTCGCGGTTGGTAATACGCCAAAGCCGCATGCACGCTGCCGCGCCCCAGGCAGTCAGGTTGGCCTGATAGTTGATGTCGAAGCGCAGCCCCATCGCCGCGTCGATCGCTGCGCGCGCCTCGCCCAGATACAGCTTGTCGTCGGTGAGTTCGTAGGCCTGCAGCATCACCCAGGCATAAATGCCGCCGACATCGGTCTGGCCGCGGCCGTCCGCAGGAGCCTCTGCGGTGATCACGCTGAAGTCGGTGACGTTGTACTGGATCGGCCAGCGATAGTCGAAATGCCGGGCGGCGCGGATGCTATAGTCGAGCGATGCGGTGAACAGCTCGCGTGCTTCCGCATCGCCGTCGAGGGCAAGGAACCCGAGGTTCACCAGCGGATGGTAGAGGTACCAGCTGTCGACTGCGTCGGCGTCCTTGTCCTTGCCGACATTGGGCAGGTAGCGCCGCAGCGTCCTGAGGTCCGGATCATAGAATTTTCGGAGGCCGCGCTTGAGCTCCGCCTCCAGCGCATGCGGCTCGCCGCGCCACGTGCCCCAGTCGTGCAGCGCGGAGACGACCGACATCTGCACCATGATGTCCGGATATTCAGCGGCGGTGTACGGGTGGACGTAGCGGTGGCCATAGTGGCGGACGGTCGCTTCGGGCGCCTCTTCCAGGTCACGCAGCGACCGTTCGGCGCGCGCAACCCAGTCGCGATACTGCACCGGCGGCGGCTCGAGCATCCCATAGGCGGTACCCAGCATCTGGAGGAACTGCCGCGCGGATTCCCGCTCGTGCGGCGGCGCTTCGTGGCGGAACACCAGGATCACATCCGACAGCGTGACCGTTTCACCGGCGGGCAACGCCACCTCGGCCGCATCGGCATCGTCAGGCGGCACCGGCAGCCTGTAGCCCAGCTCGGGCCAGGCACCGCCCACCACCTCGCGCGGCTTGGTGCCGGTCGCCCGGAAATAGGCGTTCGAGGCGGTTAGGTTCTGGACGTAGAGGACATTGCCGAACGCCGGCTCGTCGATCCGGAAGTAGAGCAGCCCGGTGTTGATCCCCCGCTGCGACGCCTCGACGGTCCCTTCCGCGCGCAGCGGATCGTCGCCCCGGCCGAGCGGGTAGAGGTCGCGCGGGACGAACGGTAGTACGGTCGGTACGGCAGGCGTGAACCGGGTGACGATCCGGATCTGCTCCAGCGCGTCCTGTGCGGCGACAAAGGCGATGACATGCTCGCCCAGCCGGCTCGTCACGCGCAGCCGCGCTGCCTCGTCGGGTGCCTTGCGGGCCACGGTGCATTCGAACGGCGCCGGGATGAACGCCGCCCGCGCGGCAAGGCCCCCTGCCCCATCGCGGCGGATCACCGCGAAGATGGAATCGCTGGTCGCGAGGATCTCTACCTGCAGCCCACCGATCTCGAAGCGTGCGACGGGTTCTTCGGCCGTGCGCAACGCGTCGCGCAGGGTGAGCAGATACGGACTGGCGGGCGTCGCCTCGAGGATTGCCGTGTTCGGCATGCGCCTCTCCGATGTTAGGACAAGATGATGCGCAAAGGATTGGCGAAGGCACGAGTTCCGGGCAGCCGCAGCTCTTCTAATCCAGGCTAGGAGGTTTTTGCGTGACGGGCGATTTCCGGCAACTTTCCGCCCTCCCCACGCCTACCCAGCTGCTCGCGGCGTTTCGCGCCAACATAGCGGACCTGCGCTGATCCCTCCACGTAGACGCCGCGCGACCCGGAGCCGTGTGCAACCTGCCGCGGCGCGTGGAGAGCGTGACGATGTACCGTGACGCGCCGGATGATCCACAGCCGCAGACGCCTTGCGATTGGATCGACGTCCGGCAGGAATGCGAGTAAGCCGGCGCCATGAGACGCGAAGAACTCGTCGATCTGAGCGCGTTCATGGCGGTCGCCGAGGAACAGAACTTCACCAAGGCAGCCGCGAAGCTGGGGACCTCCCAGTCCGCGCTCAGTCACACGGTAAGGCGGCTGGAAACGCGTCTCGGCGTGCGGCTGCTGACTCGAACGACGCGCAGCGTCGCACCAACGGAAGCAGGCGAGCGGCTGCTGGCAACCTTGCGGCCGGCGCTGGGCGCGATCAGCGACCAACTGGCGGCCCTCAGCGAACTTCGCGATCGGCCCTCCGGCACCATTCGCATCACCGCGGGCGACCATGCCGCGCGGACGGTGCTCTGGCCGGTGATTGCGCGGTTGCTGCCCGAATATCCGGAGGTTCATGTCGAGATCAGCGTCGACGGCGCCTTCGCCGACATCGTCGCCGAGCGATTCGATGCGGGCGTCCGCCTCGGCGAGGCGCTGGCCAAGGACATGATCGCGGTCCGGATCAGCCCGGAGCTTCGCATGGTGGTGGTTGCGTCCCCCGCCTATCTGGCGCGCGCCGGCACGCCACACACCCCGCAGGACCTCGCCCAGCATCGCTGCATCAACCGCCGCATGCTGGGCTCGGGGGGGCTCTATGCCTGGGAACTGGAGAAGGACGGACACGAACTGCGGGTGCGGGTCGAGGGGCAGCTGACGCTCAACAGGAGCGATCTCATCCGCCGCGCGGCGCTCGCCGGCCTTGGCCTCGCCTTCGTGATGGAGGACGAGGTCGCCGGGGATCTCGCCTCCGGCACCCTGCAATGCGTGCTGGAGGACTGGTGTCCGCCCTTCCCGGGATATCATCTTTATTACACCAGCAAGCGCCAGCCTTCCGCTGCGTTTTCGGTCTTCGTCAACGCGCTGCGCGCGCAGCTTCGAACGCTGGAAAACAGCGCTTAGGCGCTGCGCGGCGGGGTGGCTTCGCGAGCAGCGACCCCTTGCGGGAGCACGACCCTGAACACCGCACCACTACGGTCGGTCCGGTTCTGCGCGACGATGCTGCCCCCGTGCGCCTCGACCAGCTTGGCGGTCAGCGTCAGCCCAAGGCCGCTGCCCGGCCTGCCTTCCAGCCGGTCGGCGCGCGAGCGCCAGAAGGGGATGAACATCTGGCGGACGTCCTGCTCGGCAAAGCCGGGGCCCTCATCCGCTACCTCGATCGTCACGCCGGTGCCCGTGACCGCGCTGGTCACGCGGATCGTGCCGCCGGGCGGGCTGTGCTTCACCGCGTTGGTGAGCAGGTTGAGGACGATCTGGCTGAGCCGCACGGGGTCGCCGGACACCCGCCCCCCGGCATAATGTTCGTCGAACCGGATGCCCGATGCCTCCTCGCCGCCGCGCAGGTCGGCGACGCAGGCGCGCAGCACGTCGTCGACCGCGAGCATGCGCCGATCCAGCGCTAGCTCGCCGGCATCGGCATGGGCGAGCGTCTTCAGATCCTCGACGATGCGACCGAGATGCTCGACCTGCCGCAGCAGCCGCTGTGCTTCGGAGGGCGTGGCGGGGATCATCTGGTCGGCGATGCCGTGCAGCCGCGCCTTCAGGATGGTGAGCGGGGTGCGCAGCTCATGGGTCACGCCGGCGGTGAAGATCGTCCGCTCGCGCTCATAGGCATCGATGTCGGACGCCATGCGGTTGAAGCTCTCGATCAGCTGGCCGACTTCGCCCGAGACGCCGCCCTGCTCCACCCGGATCGAGCGATCCCCCGCCGCCACGCCGGCTGCGGCATCGGCAACGGCAATGATCGGCCGGCTGATCCGGCGGGCGAGCAGCACCGCGACCGCGCCCCCGCTGACGACCGAGATCACGCCGATACTGAGCACGAAGCCGAAATCGCCCAGGTCCAGCGGCTCGCCGCCATAGCGCTCGAACAGCGCGAAATAGCGCGGGCTGCCCTTGAGCCCATGGGCGACGAGGTCGAGCAACTCCGCCTGCGCTTCGGGCGGCATGTGCTTCATCATCACGTGCAGCTGGAAATAGGCGGCGCCGTAATAGCCGATCAGCCCCACCACCATGGTGATGGCGGTCATGATGCCCGCGAGCATCAGCATCCGCGCGACGATGCTGTTCAGCAGTCGAGCCACAGCCGATATCCCACGCCGCGAACCGGCTCGATCATGTCGGCGCAGCCCGAGGCGGCGAGCTTCTGGCGCAGGTTGGAGACATGGCTGTCGACCACCCGGTCATAGGCCTCGCTGTCGGGCGAGACGGCATCGAGCAGTTCGGCACGCGAGAAGGCGCGGCGCGGATGGCGGGCCATGTGCGCGAGGATGCCGAATTCGCTGGGGGTGAGCTGCAGCCGGGTCCGCCCGCCCCCCTCGACCACCGTCGCGCTGCGCGCGTCGCAATCGATCTCGAGCAATCCCAGCGTCAGCACCCGCCGCGCCGTTGCGCCGCGCGCGCGCCGCAGCACCGCACGGATACGCTCGACGACTTCGGAGGGGTTGAACGGCTTCACCACATAATCGTCGGCGCCGATCCGCAGCGACGACAATTTGGTCACCGCGTCGTCCACCGCGGTCACCATGATCACCGGCGTGTCGACCTTGCGGCGCATCGCGGTGAGCACCTCGAGCCCGCCGCCGCCGGGCAGGCCGATATCGAGCAGCACCAGATCGGGCTGGAATTGGCCGTGCTGGCGCAGCGCCTCCTGGAAGGTGGTCGCGCGGGCGACGGCGAACCCGCCATTTTCGACGTACAGCGCCAGCACCTCCGCAATCTCGCGTTCGTCTTCGACAATCAGAATTCGGTCGCTCATTTCCAACCTCTCGACCTGTCTATGACACGCCCATGTCGAGAAACGGTGAAGCCGGGCTCGATCGTTTCTCCATCGCTCCCGCAATTTCCCTTGATGGGGCAGGCCTAGAGCCAAGGCCGCAGCCGGCGCGCTTCCGCCGGTCCAACAAGGAAAACACCATGTCGCGTACGCTCCCCATTGTCGTGCTCGCCGGGCTCAGCCTGCTGGCCGTCCAATCCGCAAAGGCACAGGATGCCAAGGACAAGGGCATCTATGGCGTAGCCCGGGTCGGCGGCGTCATCCAGCCCGACCAGAAGCTCGACCGCAACGGCCGGCCCACCGTGACGATCGACGAAACCACCAAGTACAAGACCGGCGTCACCGGCGAAATCGGTGCCGGCTATGATTTCGGTATGGTTCGCGTAGAGCAGACGATCGGCTACACCAACCTCAAGCTCGATCGCGACAAGGCGCAGGACGGCGGCTTCAGCGCCAGCGGTCGCGCCAAGATGTTCACCGCGACGGTGAACGCCTATGTCGACATCCCGCTCAGCCGCACCTTCCAGCCCTATGTCGGCGGCGGCATCGGCGTCTCCCGGGTCGATGCCAACCTTTCCCGCGTCAACACCGCGAGCCGCATCGGCAGCGGCTATTCGGGCAAGGACTGGGGCCTAACCTGGCACGCCGATGCCGGGCTGGGCATCCGCCTCAACGACAAGATGACCGTGGAAGTCGGCGGGCGCTATTCGCGCACCGACAAGCTGGCCTTCAACGGCCAGGCGGCCGGCGTCGCGACCACCTACAAGCCGCAGCTCAACGCCGTCTCCGGCACGGTCGGCCTTCGCTACAAGTTCTGAGCCCGCTCGTGGTGCGGGGCTTGTAGGCGCCCGCGCCCTTCCCGCTCGACAAAGGAGTTTCACATGCACCCGATTTTTCCGGGCCTCACCGCCCTTGCCAGCCTGCTCGCCGCCCCTGCCGCCCTTGCCCAGTCCGATGGCTGCAGCCCCACCACCGCTTATGCCGTCCGCGGCGAGATCGTCGGCCTGAAGGATCGCACCGGCCGCCTGCTGGTCGAGCTGTTCGCCCCCACCGATGACGGCTTCCTGAAGGGCGACACGCGCTCTCAGGAGCATCCCACGGCGCTCCGCCGGCTGTGGATCGCGCCCCCCGCAAGCGGCCCGGTGACGCTGTGCCTGGCGGCACCGGCGGCCGGCCGCTACGCGCTGCTGGTCACCCATGACCGCGACGGCACGCAGAAGTTCAGTGTTGGCAAGGATGGCCTTGCCCTGCCCGGCAACACCCATCTCGGTCGCCACCGGCCGCAACTGATGGAGACGCTGATCAGCGTGGACGCGAACAGCCGCCCGCTGACGTTGCGGATGCAGTATCTGAAGGGGCTGGCGGGCTTCGCGCCGGCGTCCGACCAGTGACCCAGACCGGCGCCCGACGCGTGCTGCTGGCACTGGTCGCGGTCGCCTTCTTCCTCGCACTCGACAGAACCGTACGCGCGGTCCTGCACGACGAAACGATCAGCGCCATCACGGCGCTGGTCGCCTGCCTGATGCTGATCTCGCTCCTGCGTTTGGGCACGTCCTGATATGGCCACGCTTCTGGCGGACCGGCGCTCGCACAACGCACCGACTGGTTTGACCAGCGACCTGATTGCCCTTGCGGCAATAAATAATGCGGCGCGCATCCTGCGATGCGCGCCGCCGTTTCGAACCGATGGTTCGGGATATCAGCCGAAATTGGCAAACTTGGTCACGAGGAAAGCGTCGATGCCCTCGGTGCCGTTCTCGCTGCCATAGCCGCTCTGCTTGACGCCGCCGAACGGCGCTTCCGGCATGCCGAAATAATAGGTGTTGATACCCACCATGCCGCTTTCGAGGCTGTCGGCCAGCTGGTTGGCGCGCGACAGCGAGGCGGTGAAGGCATAGGAGGCCAGGCCGTAGGGCAGGCGGTTGGCCTTCTCGATCGCTTCCTCGATCGTGGAGAAGCGCGAGAGAATGGCGACCGGGCCGAACGGCTCGTCGTTCATGATCTTCGCGGTTTCCGGCACGTCGACCAGCACCGTGGGCTCAAACAGGAAGCCGGCATCGCCGATGCGCTTGCCGCCGGTAGTGATCTCGCCGCCGTTCGCCACGGCGTCGCCGATCAGCCGCTCCATCGCATGCAGCCGGCGCGCGTTGGCAAGCGGTCCCATGTTGGTCTCGGGATCGAAGCCGCTGCCGACCTTGATCTTTCCGGCGGCCGCGGTGAACTTCTCGACGAACGCGTCATAGACTGCGTCCTGCACGTAGAAGCGGGTCGGGCCGATGCAGCTGGCGCCGGCGGCGAAATACTTGTTCGGCACCGATAGGGCGACGGCGGTTTCGATATCGGCATCGTCGCAGACGATCACCGGCGCGTGGCCGCCCAGCTCCATCGTCACCGGCGTGACGTTCTGCGCCGCAAGGGCAGCGAGCTGCTTGCCGATCGGCTCCGGGCCGGTGAACGAGACCTTGCGGATGATCGGCGAGGAAATCAGCGTGGTCGAGATCATCGCCGGGTCGCCCAGCACGACGTTCAGCACGCCGGCCGGCAGGCCCGCATCGGCGAAGGCTTCGGCGATCATCAGGCAGGTCGCGGGGGTTTCCTCGGACGGCTTGATGATCATCGAGCAGCCGGCGGCCAGCGCCGCGGCGATCTTGCGGCCGGTGAGCAGTGCGGGCACGTTCCACGGCGCGAACGCCGCGACCGGGCCGACCGGCTCGCGCGCGATGATGGCGCGGCCGTTGGGCAGGCGGGATTCGACGGTCCGGCCATAGATGCGCTTGGCTTCTTCGCCGGCCCAGACCATCGACTGGACGGTCAGGTTCATTTCCATCTGCGCTTCCGCGAGCGGCTTGCCGACCTCGAGGGTCAGGATCGGCACGAATTGCTCGATCCGCTCCTTGATCAGCGCGGCCGCCTTGAGGATGATCTCCGAACGCTCCCAGGCCGGGGCCTTGCGCCACTGCTGGAACGCGCGCTGCGAGGATTCGAGTGCCGCCTGCAGGTCCGCTGCGGTCGCGTGCGCCATCGTGCCGAGCACGCTGCCGTCAAAGGGGTTCAGGATGTCGCTGGTCGCGCGGCCGTCGCCTGACAGCTTCTCGCCGTCGATCCATTGGTAGAGGGGGATATAGCTGGAATTCACCGAAGGTCTCCATGTCGAGCGCGCACGACCCCGTGGCCCGAAAAGCGGGCAGGCGTTGGCGCGAAGGGGAGCGGCCGCCCGCGCACGACACTGCGCGAACGGCCGCCAGGTACCACGGAGCGCACAGGGGACGGCGACCCGCGGGAGGAAGGTGCAGGGGAGCCTCATCCTCGCTGCGATATTTATGTCGCTTTACGACATTTGTCAATATGAGACATACAATCGACCCGGCATCGTTGCGGGGCCACCCCGCCAGACCAGGACGCGATCGGCAGCGCTGATCGCATCGCGGCTGTCCCTCGGCACCTGCACGACGGCGACGTGTAGGGCGTCGCTTTCTTCCGCGGAGAGGAGGCTGAGCGTCACCGCATCCGGCTTTGGTAGATGCCTGCACCGCCCCCAGTGCGATGATGGCGCAAATCGGATTGCGTCGGACGTGCATAGGCTACCTCCGTGGCCGAGCGGGTCACGGTGCTCGGCGTAGCGAGGCTCGGTCAGGGTTTATTGCGGCTCGTATCGAGATATGATCGAGATGCGCCGCCCGCGACGAACTGGCGGGTTCAGCCCGCCATCGGCCGGAAGGTCACCAATGTCACCGCTTCCTCGAACAGGTCGCGCAGCGGGCGCGTGCCCTCGCTCTCCACCCACGCGCCGATCACGGCGCGCAGCATCGCGAACACCACCGCCGGGTACAGGGCAAGCTGCAGCGGATCCGCCCCGGGTGCGCGCTGAACGAGCGCTGCCGTCACCTGCTCGGCAAGCGTCGAGGTCATCTCCAGCTTGCGGGCGCGAATTGACGAGGACGATGCGATCGCCCGCTCGATGGTGAGGTAAAATTCCGCCTTCGCCGTGTAATGGGCAAGCATCGCGCGCGCGCCGGCCAGCAGCGCGACGTCGGGCGCCTCCTCGGCCGGCCGTCCAAGGAAGCTGGTCAGAAAGACGGCAGTGCTTTCCTCCACCCAGCTCACCACCACGTCTTCCTTGGTCGCGAAGTAGCGCAGGAAGGTGCGCGGCGAGACATCGACCGCATCGGCGATCTGGTGGATCGTGGTCTCAGAAAAGCCCTGGCGATCGAACAGGTCCAATGCGGCCCCGAGCAGTTCGGCGCGCAACTTGTCCTTCTTGCGTTCTCTTAGACCAGTCACGACGACCCTTGATACAACCTCTGGTCCCAGAGATAGTGCAAATATCGTCCAGTGACAAATGTCGCGATCACGGCTTGGGCAGGTCGAACACCAACAGGGTGGAAGTTGCGGTGGCGCACAGCCTGCCCGCTTCGTCGACCAGCCGCGCCTCGGCAAAGGCGACGCGGCGGCCGAGCGATATCACCGACCCTTCGGCGCGGACGCGTCCGCTCGCTTCCGACATCGCGCGCAGATAGGAGACCTTGAGCTCCAGCGTGGTATAGCCCTGCCCCGCCGGCAGCGCGGTATGCACCGCGATCCCGCAGGCGCTGTCGAGCAGCGTCGCGGCATAGCCGCCATGGACCGAGCCCATCGGATTGTAGACCGAAGTGCCCGGCGTTCCCTCGAACACGGCCTTGCCGCGCTCGATGGCGACCAGCACAATACCGATGGTTTCGTTCATCGGCGGCTGCAGGCCGCCGTCGAGCAGCGCCTGCACCTGCGCGAACCCGTCCGCGCCGTTCTGATCGAATACCTTCATGCCATCCTCTCTCCTGTCGTTCATCGTGCGGCGAATGCCGTGGCGGCTCCCTCCGGCGGCGACCAGCCACCGCCGAGCGCCCGGAACGAGGCAATCGCGGCGCGGGTGGCGGCGGTATCCGCCTGCGCCCGGGCATCGCGGGTGGCGAGCAGCCGTTGATCGGCGTCCAGCACTTCGACAAGGCTCACCGCCCCGCCCTTATAGGCCGCCAGCGACGCGTCGCGTGCGCGCTGGAGCGACGCTTCGCCCTTCTGGAGCAGTTGCCCCTGCGCCTCGCGCTTCACCAGGGCGGAGAAGGCGTTCTCGACATCCTCGGACGCGCGCAGCACGGTCAGCCGGTACGCCGCAAGGGCTTCGGCATTGCGCCCGCGCGCCGCCTGGATCTCCGCGTCGACGCGGCCGAAGTCGAACAGGCGCCAGCGCAGGCCGAGCACGCCGCTTGCCTGGGTCGCGCCGCCGCCGAACAGGCCGCTGCCGGCCGTGGTCGCGGTACCGAGCAGGCCGCTGAGCGTGAATTTGGGATAATAGTCCGAAATCGCCGCGCCGATTTGCGCGTTGGATGCCGCCAGGCTGCGCTCCGCGGCGATGATGTCGGGACGACGGCGAAGCAGGTCCGCCGGGCCGATGGCCGTGGACAGCGCCGGCGGCGCCGGGATCGGCATCGCTGCCGCCAGCGCAGCGCGGGACGTGCCGGGCTGCTGGCCTACCATTAGGTCGAGCGCGTTGCTCGCAACGTCGAGCGCGTTTTCGAGCTCCGGCACGCTTGCCTCGGCCTGCGCCAGCGCGCCCTCGGCCTGGCGCAGCTGCAATTCGGCGGCCACGCCCTTGTTGTACTGAAGCCCGACCAGCCCGACCAGCCGGCGCTGCGTTTCCAGCTGCTCCCGCGCGATGGCGAGGCGGCGTTGCAGGCCGCGGATCGCGACATAGGTGTCGGCGGTCTGCGCCGCGACCGTCAACCGCGCGGCGACCGCCCCCGCCTGGCTCGCCTGCCATTCGGCGCGGGCAGCCTCGCGCGATCGGCTGAGGCCGCCGAACGCGTCGATCTCCCACGCGGCGCCGAGATCGAGCTCGTAGAGATCGGTATCGCGCTGGTAGCCGGGGAAGCTGCTAGCCAGCCGACCGATCGGGGTCTCGGTGGACTGGCGGCTGGTGCCGGCCTGCCCGCTGACCTGGCCGTTCGGCAGCAGTGCGGCATTGGCGCCCTTCAGCGCCGCCCGGGACTGCGCGACGCGCGCCACCGCCTGTTGCAGGTCCAGATTCTGGGTGAGCGCACGCTCGACGAAATCGGTGAGCAGCGGATCGTTCAGCGCCAGCCACCAGCGCGATAGGTCGGCCGGGGCACCCGCATTTGCAGGGCGCGCATCGACCGCTGCCACGCCGGCAAAGGTCGGCGGAGCAGCGACGCTCGGCCTCCGATAGTCGGGCCCGACGGCGCAACCGGACAGCAGCAGGCCGGTACCCAGGAGAAGGGAGGAAGAAAGGCTGGAACGCATCATCACGCCCTGAAGCTGGAGGGAATTCGCTGATGTGACTAATGATGCATTTGGTCATACGTTGTCAAGTCGGGGGGAAATGCGTATTACTCTGCCATGAGTGACAACAGCGCACCCCCCGCCGTGGCAGCGACCCGCGGCCCTTCCGCCCACAGCGTGCGGGACCAGATCATCCAGGCCGCGCAGGACCATTTCAGCCATTACGGCTATGCCAAGACGACCGTGGCAGACCTTGCCAAGGAAATCGGCTTCTCCAAGGCGTACATCTATCGCTTCTTCGAGTCCAAGCAGGCAATCGGCGAAGCAATCTGCACCAACTGCCTCACCATTCTCCGGACGGAAGTGCAAAACGCCGTTGCAGAAGCCGACTCGGCCACCGAGAAGCTGCGCACCTTCGTTCGCGCATTGTCCTCGGAAAGCGCAAAGCTGTTCTTCGTGGACCGAAAACTCTACGAAATCGCCGCCTTCTCCGCATCGGAACGCTGGAATTCCGCGCGCCATCATTGGTCCGAGGTCCGCGCCATGGTGCAGGAGATCATCGTGCTGGGGCGCGACAGTGGCGAATTCGAGCGCAAGACACCGATCGACGAAGTCTGTCGCGCCATTCTGTACGCAATCTCGCCCTTCGCTGATCCGCTCAGCCTCGAGCGCCACCTCGATCTTCTGCCGGACGGTCCCACGGAAATCGGTGGGTTGATCCTGCGCAGCCTCGCGCCCTGAAGCACGCCGGAATGTTTCTAGTGACCGATTGACATATTGGTCACTAGCCTACATCATGGGGGCCTACCCTTCGGGAGGACTCCACGTGCCTTTTCGTCCCCTTTTCCCCATCCTCGCGCTTGGCTGGGCGGCGCCGCTGCTATCCGGATGCGGCCATGCCGAGCCCGACCCCCGCAGCGATCCGCCGCTGGTGCGAGTCACGACGCTGCAAGGCGTCGATTCCGGCGAGCAGCGCTATTCGGGCATCATCTCGGCGCGCGTTCAGAGCGACCTCGGCTTTCGCGTCGGCGGCAAGATTGTCGCGCGTCTGGTCGATACCGGCCAGCAGGTCCGCAAGGGCCAGCCGCTGATGCGGATCGACCAGACCGACCTGGCGCTGAACACCACCGCCTCGATCGGCACGGTCGAGGCCGCCCGCGCCCGCGCCATCCAGGCGACCGCCGACGAGCGCCGCCTGCGCGATCTGGTCGCCGCCGGGGCGATCTCCGCCTCGGCCTATGATCAGGCCAAGTCTGCCGCAGACGCCGCCCAGTCGCAGCTCCGCGCCGCGCAAGCCCAGGCCGCCGTGGCGCGCAACGCCACCAGCTATTCGCTGCTCGTCGCAGATGCCGACGGCACCGTCGTCGAGACGCTCGGCGAGCCGGGCCAAGTGGTCGCGGCGGGGCAGACCGTCATCCGCCTCGCCCATGCCGGACCGCGCGAGGCCCGTGTGACGCTGCCCGAAACCGTGCGTCCCGCGATCGGATCGACCGCAACCGCGGTGATCTTCCAGAACGACGTGCAGGCCACCGCCCGCCTCCGCCTGCTGTCGGACGCGGCCGATCCGACCACCCGCACCTTCGAGGCGCGCTATGTGCTCGAAGGGGCCGCCGCCGCGGCACCGCTGGGTGCGACGGTATCGATCCGCTTCGCCGGCAGCGGTGCCGTGGCGGGTGCCAGGATTCCGCTGGGCGCGCTGCACGATGGCGGCAAGGGTCCGGGCGTGTGGATCGTGGGCAGCGGCGACACGCCCACCGTATCATGGCGCCCGGTGCAGGTGGCGGCGATGGCGGCCGAGGAAGCGACGATCGCCGGCGGCATCCGTCCGGGCGAGCGGTTCGTGGCACTCGGCGCGCACCTGCTGCATGCCGGCGAGCGCATCCGCGTCGCCCCGGTCAAGGACGCCGCGCGATGAGCAAGGGCGGCTTCAACCTTTCCGCGCTCGCGGTGCGCGAGCGTTCCGTCACCCTCTTCTTCCTGGTCGCGATCACGCTGGCGGGCGTGTTCGCCTTCCTCCAGCTCGGCCGCGCCGAGGATCCCAGCTTCACGGTGAAGACGATGACCATCGTCACCGCCTGGCCGGGCGCTACCGCGCAGGAAATGCAGGACCAGGTTGCCGAGCCGCTTGAGAAACGACTCCAGGAACTGCGCTGGTATGATCGTTCGGAAACCTTCACCCGCCCCGGCCTGGCCTTCACCACGCTGACCCTGCTCGACAGCACCCCCCCCGCAGCGGTGGCGGAGCAATTCTACCAGGCCCGCAAGAAACTGGGCGACGAGGCCCCCAATCTGCCGCGCGGCACGGTGGGGCCGCTGATCAACGACGAATATGGCGACGTGACCTTCGCGCTCTATGCGCTGAAGGCCAAGGGCGAGCCGCCGCGCCAGCTGGTGCGCGAGGCGGAGGCGATGCGCCAGCGGCTGCTGCACGTGCCGGGCGTGAAGAAGGTCAACATCGTCGGCGAGCAGGCCGAGCGCATTTTCATCGAGTTCTCGCAGGACCGGCTGGCGACGCTGGGCGTCTCGCCGCGCGCGATCTTCGATGCACTCAATCAGCAGAACCTGATCACCCCCGCCGGGTCGATCGAGGCCAAGGGCCCGCAGACCGTGGTGCGCGTGGACGGTGCCTTCACCGATCTGGCGCGGATTCGCGACCTGCCGGTGGTCGCCCCCGGCCGCACCCTGCGCCTGTCCGACATCGCCGAGGTCAAGCGCGGCTATGAAGATCCCGCCAGCTTCCTGGTGCGCAGCCAAAGCGAGCCGGCGCTGCTGCTCGGCGTGGTGATGCGCGAGCGGTGGAACGGCCTGGAACTGGGCAAGGCGCTCGAGCGCGAACTCAAGGCGATCACCGGCGAATTGCCGGTGGGCATGACGCTGACCAAGGTGACCGACCAGTCGGTCAACATCACCGATGCCGTCGGCGAGTTCATGAAGACCTTTTTCGAAGCGCTAGCCATCGTGATGATCGTCAGCCTGATCAGCCTGGGCTGGCGGGTGGGCATCGTCGTCGCGGCCGCCGTGCCCCTCACGCTGGCCGCGGTGCTGCTGATCATGCTCGCCACCGGCCGCGACCTCGATCGCATCACGCTCGGCGCGCTGATCCTGTCGCTCGGCCTGCTGGTCGACGACGCGATCATCGCCATCGAGATGATGGTGGTGAAGATGGAGGAGGGCTATGATCGCATCAAGGCATCGGCCTATGCGTGGAGCCACACCGCCGCGCCGATGCTGGCGGGCACGCTGCTCACCGTGATCGGGCTGATGCCGGTGGGCTTCGCACGCTCCACGGCCGGCGAATATGCCGGCAACATCTTCTGGATCGTCGGCTTTTCGCTGATCACCTCCTGGTTCGTGGCGGTGATCTTCACCCCCTATCTCGGCGTCAAGCTGCTCCCCGCGATCAAGCCGGTGGAAGGCGGCCATGCCGCGATCTATGATACGCCGCGCTACCACAAGGTGCGCGGGGTGATCCGCTGGGCGGTGCACCACAAGGTGCTGGTCTGCGTGGCGACGCTGGTCGCCTTCCTGGTCGCGGGTGCCGGCATGGCGCTGGTGAAGAAGCAGTTCTTCCCCCAGTCCGACCGCGCCGAAGTACTGGTCGAGGTGCAGCTCCCCAAGGGCAGCGCGATCGAACAGACCAGCGCCGCCGCCGCGCAGGTCGAGGCATGGCTGCAGAAGCAGCCCGAGGCGAAGGTGGTCACGGCCTATGTCGGCCAGGGCGCGCCGCGCTTCTTCCTCGCCATGTCGCCGGAGCTGCCGGACCCGTCCTTCGCCAAGATCGTCGTGCTCACGCCGTCCGAGGAAGCACGCGACGCGCTGAAGCTGCGCCTGCGCCGCGCGGTGGCCGACGGGCTGGCGCCCCAGGCCCAGGTGCGGGTGACGCAGCTGGTGTTCGGGCCCTATTCGCCCTATCCGGTCGCCTTCCGGGTCAGCGGGCCCGACGCCGAGCGCGTCCGCGGCATCGCCGACCAGGTTCGCGCGACGATGATCGCGAGCCCGCAGATGCGCACGGTCAATGCCGACTGGGGCGAGCGGGTGCCGGCGCTGCACTTCGTGCTCGACCAGGATCGCCTGCGCGCGATCGGCCTGACCTCCAGCGACGTTGCCCAGCAGCTGCAGTTCCTGCTCTCCGGCGCCCCTGTATCGCAGGTGCGCGAAGACATCCGCTCGGTCGAGGTCGTCGCCCGGTCGGCGGGCGAGCAGCGACTCGATCCCGCGCGGGTGGCCGACTTCACCCTGGTGGGCAGCAGCGGCCAGCGGGTGCCGGTGCGCCAGATCGGCAAGCTGGAAGTCCGCATGGAGGATCCGATCCTGCGCCGGCGCGACCGCATGCCGACGATCACCGTGCGCGGCGACATTGCCGAGGGACTGCAGCCGCCCGACGTGTCGGTGGCGGTGCAGCAGCAGCTGCAGCCGATCATCGCCCGCCTGCCGGCCGGCTATCATATCGAGATGGCCGGATCGATCGAGGAAGCCGGCAAGGCCAATGCCGCGCTCGCCCCGGTGTTCCCGCTGATGTTCGTGCTGATGATGATCGTGATCATCCTGCAGACCCGCAAGCTGTCGACGATGAGCATGGTCCTCCTCACCGCACCGCTGGGGGTGGTGGGCGTGGTGCCGACGCTGATCGTCACCGGCCAGCCCTTCGGGTTCAACGCGATCCTCGGGCTGATCGCATTGGCGGGCATCCTGATGCGCAACACGCTGATCCTCACCGGGCAGATCCACGATCTCGAAAAGGAAGGTATGGCGCCCTACCATGCCGTGATCGAGGCGACCGTGCAGCGTTCGCGGCCGGTGATCCTCACCGCGCTGGCGGCGGTGCTGGCGTTCGTGCCCCTCACCCACTCGGTGTTCTGGGGATCGATGGCCTATACGCTGATCGGCGGCACGCTGGGCGGCACGGTGCTGACCCTGTTGTTCCTGCCGGCGCTCTATGCGGTCTGGTTCCGGATCAAGCCCCGGACGGACGGCCCGGCGCCCCACCCGGCCCCGGATGCCGGCGAAGCACCGGCAACCGCCTGACAACGAAAGGGCCGGCGGGCACCCCGCCGGCCCTTTTCGCATCTAGGATGCGGCGGGCGGGGCCTTGTCCTCGGCGGTGGTGAACACCGTTCCCGTTCGCGGCGTCTCGTCCACCTGCAGGCGGAAGATATCGGGCCGCGCATAATGCCCGACCACATCGAGATCATAGCGCGCCCGGATCAGTTCGTCGGTGTCGATCTCCGCCGTCAGCAGGCCCGTCTCGCGCTCCAGCGGGCCGGCCAGCACATCGCCGAGCGGACCGACGATCATGCTGCCGCCGCCGATCAGCGGCCGATCGGCGTCCCAATGCTCTACCGCCCGGCCCAACTCCGCCGGCGAGGGCTGCACCTGGCAGCAACTGATGACGAAGCACCGTCCCTCATGCGCGATATGCCGCATGGAGCTGCGCCACACGTCGCGCTCGTCCACCGTCGGGGCACACCAGATCTCGACGCCCTTGGCATACATGGCCGTGCGGAACAGCGGCATGTGGTTTTCCCAGCAGATCGCCGCGCCGAGCTTGCCGGCTACACTTTCCACCACCGGCATGGTCGATCCGTCGCCCTGCGCCCAGATCAGCCGCTCGGTGCCGGTCGGCATCAGCTTGCGGTGCTTGGCGACGACACCGTGCCCGGGTTCGATGAACACGGCGGTGCAGAACAGCGACGATCCGGCACGCTCGATCACGCCCAGCACGAGCGTCGCGCCGGTCCGGGTGCTCAACCCGCTCAGCGCCGCCAGTTCCGGCCCGTCCAGATCGACCGCATTCTCATAGTAACGCGCGAACGCCTCCCGCCCCTCGGGCATCCGGAAGCCGAGGCGGGTGCCGAAATCCTCGCCCTTCGGATAGCCGCCCAGCAACGCCTCGGGCAGCACGACCAGCTTCGCGCCCGAGGCGGCGATGGCCGGCTCGAACGCCAGGACATTGCGGAGGGTCGCGGCCTTGCCCGCATCGTCGGAGCCGATCTGGAGCGCGGCGACAGTCAATCTGCTCATGCCGACAGTTCTACGCCCCGCTCGGGCAAGCGCAAAGGGCCGCTCTAGCCGAGCCGGTCCGCCACGCTCCGCCCGGCCGCCAGGATCTCGTCGGACAGGCCCGGCGAGTCCGAGATCCGGCTCAGCAGCAGCGCACCGATCGCCGTGGACCAGACCGCGATCGCCTCGCGGCGCCTTGCGTCGGAATCCTCGCCCGGCATGTGCACGGCGAAGGCGGCGATCTGCTGGTCAATCGCCTCGGTCAGCAGGCGACGGGTGGCGGCGGGTGCGCGCGCCATCTCCGGCCCCAGCGCCGCGAAGACGCAGCCCGCCCCAGGCGCATCGCGGTGATCCGGATGGAGATACCCGCGCACGAACGCCGCCAGATCGGCCGACGGCAGCAGCGGCTCGCGCGCGTTCGATTCGAAAACATCCGCGAGCGCCGCGGTCACCAGATCGTCCTTGCTGGCGAAATGGCGCGGAAAGCCGCCATGGGTCAGCCCCGCCCCCTCCATTACCTCGGCGACGGTGACCCGATCAAATCCCTTTTCGCGGAACAGCTTGGCGGCCGTTCGTACGATCGCCTGGCGGCTTTCCTCTTTCTGCTGACGTGTTCTTGCCATGGATCGGGACTCCTTGCGCCAAAATGTAGATGACAACCATCATCAAAGCAAATAGATGATGATCATCATCTACATGGAAGCGAGTCGCTTCTGCTCAGGAGAATGTTCATGTCCACCGCTCTCATCACCGGCGCCTCCAGCGGCATCGGTGCCGTCTATGCTCGCCGCCTCGCCGCCCGGGGCCATGACCTCGTACTGGTCGCCCGCAACGCCGAGCGGCTGGATGCGCTCGCGAACGAGCTGCGCACAGCGAACGGCATCGCCGTCGAAATCCTGGTGGCCGATCTGACCAAGGCGGACGACCTCGCGGCGGTCAGCGATCGCCTGCGCAGCGGCGCGCCGATTGACCTGCTGATCAACAATGCCGGTGCCGCGCTGCTTGGCGGCGTCGAGACCGCCGACCCCGCCGCAATGGCCGAGTTGATCAGCCTCAACGTCACGGCCCCGACGATGCTGGCAGCGGCGGCCGTGGGCGGGATGGTCGCGCGCGGTTCGGGCGCGATCGTCAACCTCGGCTCGGTCGTATCGCTGATGCCCCAATACTTCCCGGGCATCTATGCGGCGACCAAATCCTATGTGCTGACCCTGTCGCAGGGCCTGGCGGCGGAAGTCGACCCGAAGGGCGTGTACGTCCAGGCGGTGCTGCCCGCCGCCACCCGCACCGAAATCTGGGAACGCGCTGGCGCTGACGTTGACCAGATCCCCAATGTGATGGGCGTCGAGGAACTGGTCGACGCCGCCCTGTCCGGCTTCGACCAGCGCGAGGCCGTGACGATCCCGCCGCTCGGCGACGTGGCGCTGTGGAACGCGCTCGAAACCGCGCGTGCTACCCTGCCGTCGGGCCTGGGTGCCGTCGCCGCCGCCCGCTACGCCCGGCACGGCTGAGCACCTCCCCCGGCAAAGGACAGAACGCTATGAGCAACCAACAACAGGTCGCCATCGTCACCGGCGCCAGCGGCGGAATCGGGCTGGCGATCGCCCGATCGCTGGCAGCCGCCGGCTATCGCGTCTTCGGCACCAGCCGCAAGGCAGGCGCGAGCGGTGCCCCCGGCGTCACCATGCTCCCGTGCGACGTCACCGATACAGCCTCGGTGGCGACGCTGGTGCAGGATGTGTTGCGACAGGCCGGCCGCATCGACCTGCTGATCAACAATGCCGGCGGCGCGCTGATTGCGGCGGCCGAGGAATCCTCGATCGAGCAGGCCAAGGCACTGTTCGACCTCAACTTGTTCGGGATCGTCCGCATGACCAACGCCGTGCTGCCGATCCTGCGCCAGCAGGGCGGCGGCCGCATCATCAACATCAGCTCGGTCGTCGGCTTCCTGCCCAGCCCGTTCGCCGCCTTCTATGCGGCGAGCAAGCACGCCGTCGAAGGCTATTCGGAATCGCTCGACCATGAGGTCCGGCCGTTCGGCATCCGGGTCCTGCTGGTCGAACCGGCATTCACCCGGACGGACATTGACGGGCACGCGGTCCAGCCCGACCAGCCGCTCGATACCTACTCCGCCGCGCGCCAGGCGATGAACGCGGTCTGGACCGGGAGCATTGCCCTGGGAGACGCGCCCGAGATCGTCGCTACCGCCGTGCTCGAGGCGGCACGGGCCCCGCGCCCCCGGCTGCGCACCCCGGCCGGCAAGGCGGCGCGCACGCTCAGCCTGCTCCGCCGCTTCGTCCCCGCCACGGCATTCGACAAGAGCCTGCGCAAGCAGATGCAGCTGCCGGCCTGATCGCTGCGGACACGGCTCACGTTCGCGGCGGACAATGTCGCGCTGCTCAAGGCGGCCGAAATTACCGAGCGCACGTCCGAACTGCTTGCCTAGCGCACGATTCCGGTGAGATGCTCAACGCTGGGCAGATATGCCTATCGCCCGATTATGTGGTGCTGCCCGGCGACAAGGTTGAGACGTTCGTCGCCACCGGGCGCGCCTTCGTCACCGACAGCTATCCGACGTTATAGGCCAATGCGATTACAGCTCGATCATCGCCGACCGGCATTTCAACCGGCTGGTGGCGTTGCTCGCCGATGCCGAGGCCAAGGGCGCGCGGGTGATCAGCCTCGCGCCGGCGGGCGAACCGGCCTATGATCGCGCGGCGCGCAAGATCGCGCCGATTCTGCTGCTGGACGTCGACGACGGGATGACGGTAATGCAGGAAGAGATTTTCGGGCCGATCCTGCCGCTGCGCAGCGTTGCCGATCCCACCGAGGCGACCGCTTATGTCAACGCGCATCCGCGTCCGCGTCCGCTGGCGGCCTATCATGTCGGCGACGATCCCGCGCGCCAGCAGGCCTTTGCCGCCGTTACGGCCTCGGGCGCGCTCGTGATCAACGACATCACGTGCCACGTCTCGATCGACAGCCTGCCCTTTGGCGGCGTGGGGCCGTCCGGCGTGGGCGCCTATCACGGCATCCACGGCTTACGACGCTTCAGCCACGCCAAGCCGGTGGTGGTGCAGAGCCCCGACGGCGCCAGCAACCTGCGGCTGCGCACCCCCTATGCCGACACGCTCGCCATGCTCACCGCGATGCTCAAGGCCTGAACCAACAAGGGCGGCCGCACCGCGCGGCCGCTTCCCGCAAGAGGAGAAGAACGATGAAGATCCTGATGGTACTCACCTCGCACGACGAACTCGGCAACACCGGCAAGAAGACCGGGTTCTGGCTCGAGGAATTCGCCGCGCCCTATTACGCGTTCACCGATGCCGGTGCCGAGGTGGTGCTTGCCTCCCCCGCTGGCGGCCAGCCGCCGCTCGACCCCAAGAGCGACCTGCCCGACTTCCAGACCGAGCTGACCCACCGCTTCAAGGCCGATCCGGCCGCCCAGGCGGTGCTGGCCAACACGGTGAAGCTCGACACCGTCGACCAGGCCGATTTCGACACCGTCTTTTATCCGGGCGGCCATGGCCCGCTGTGGGACTTGGCAGAATCCGAAACCTCGATCCGGCTGATCGAGAGCTTCGAGCGCGCCGGCAAGCCGATCGGCTTCGTTTGCCACGCGCCCGGCGTGCTGCGCCACGTCAAGGCAGCCGATGGCGCGCCGCTGGTTCAGGGCCGCCGCGTCACCGGCTTCACCAATTCCGAGGAAGCCGCCGTCGAACTGACCGACGTGGTGCCCTTCCTGATCGAGGACGAGTTCCAGCAGCTGGGCGCGGCCTATGAGAAGGGCCCCGACTGGGCGCCGTTCCTCGTCACCGACGGCAAGCTGATCACCGGCCAGAACCCGGCCAGCTCCGAAGCGGTCGCCAAGGCGCTGATCGAGCAGTTGCGCTGACAAAAAGGGGGCGGCGCGGACGCCAGTCCACGCCGCCCCGGCACTTCTTTTGGTCAGCGATCGATGCTGCCGCCCGACGCGGTCAACTGGTCGTCGATCGTCGCCTCGCGAGCAATTGCATCGGCGACGTCGCGAAACGCCGTCTGGATTGCTTTCTCATAGTTGGCCAGAATCGCGTCACGCGTCGCCCGGGCATGGCGCAGGTTGCCCAGGTTCCGCCCGGCATCGAAGAGCGGCATCGTCGCCAGAGTCTGTATGACACCACCCCCAAGGGCAAGAGCTCCGGCTCTCACGGCACGCGTTCGGGCTTGAGGTCTCCGTAGAACCAGGAGGCGGTGACCCCGCCGTCCATCAGCACGTCGCTGCCGGTGATGAAAGCCCCATCCGGCCCCATCAGCATCGCGCCCACGGCGCCCACTTCGTCCGGCGTGCCCGCACGACCCACCGGCGAGCCCTGGATCATGCGATTGTAATAGTTCGCGCGCGGCCCGGTCAGCTCGTGACGCGCAAGCGGGGTGATGACGATCCCCGGGCTGATCGCGTTGATCCGCGCACCGCGCTTGCCCCAGCGAGGCGCCTCGCCCTTTACCCGCAGCACATTGGCGCGCTTCGACAGCTGGTAGGCGTGGAGGGTGTCGGTCACCCCCTGCAGCAGCGGCAGGGCGAGCAGGTCCTCGGCGGGCAAGGTCGCCAGCGCGGCATCGTCCTCGGCAGTCAACGCACCCAGGCGATGCCCGGATTGCGAGGCGATCACCACGCCCGATCCGCCTTTGGCAATGACATCGCCAAAGGTCTCGAGCAGCACGGCAGTGCCATAGAGATCGACCTTCAGGATGGCCTCGGCAGTCGCCATCGAGGGAGAGACGCCGGCTGCGTGGATCAGGCCGCTGACCGGGCCCAGTCCCGCCGCCCGCTCCACCAGCGCCGCGATCGACGACCGCGTGCTGATATCGACCACTGCCGGTATGGCATCGAAGCCGGCGTCGAGAAACTGCTCGACTGCGGCATGGGCCGTTTCCTCGTGGACGTCGGCCAGCAGCACCTGCTTGCCTGCGCCGACCCGCCGCGCGATCGCGAGCCCCAACGGCCCCGCACCAACGACTGCGATAACGTCCTTCATAGCGGGAAGTCCTCCTGCATGCCGCGACGCGGCCTTGAACTGCAGCGCTTCTAGGCGAGATACCAGTGCGGAATTAGCCGGCCAAATCGACTTGCGCTTATACCGTGGCTTGATCAATCAGGCCCGCAACAGGCCTGCGGCTGGGTACGGGCAAAGTGGCCGGCCTTTCCTGGACGCGGTCGACGGACCGGTTGCGGAGGGTCAGATGTTCCGGGTGCCGAGCCACGGTACCTTTGCCAGATCGCGGTGGTCGGAAATGCTGCTCTGCGCTTGGTCTAGCCGGGAATCTTTTTCTGAGCGCCGCCGACCAGATCGAAGTGGAAAATGGCGAAGTTCTTTCCCATCCGCTCGTTTCGAACTGGATTGGGCATCGCGACGATGCCGCGATCGGCAGATTGAGGCTGTAAGCGACAGGCAATTGGCCGCTAAACTCTGCTTGAACCTATTGCCCGGCTAATCGAGGAGAGCGGAACCTTCCCCCGGCCGTAGCGGTCAGTTCGCGGCGTCCCTGCTGGCTTTTCTGTATGGATTGGTTGCGGGGGCAGATTTGGTCGCTGCGAAACGCGCTTTCCTCTCCGGAGCCAGTCGGGGCGCGATCGTGGCCACACGTCCGTACTCAAAAGTCGGCCGCTAGCTGCAGACAGCCCCTTCAAATCACAAGGCTCGGTAGCGAAATTGCCGGAAAGCAACCTCGCCATCGCCAGAAGCGAATAACGCGGGCCTCAAGCTTAGCAGATCATCCATGGTGTTGGCAGTATAGCCTTCGACTTGGCTGCGCACCTCATGCCGGGACCAATTATTTTCATCAAGGCTGTAATATTGGGTCACAATCTGATGATCGTTGACGATGCGCAGGTGCATTTTACGCGCCGGTGGTGCAGGTTCCTGCCAATAGGATGCCTTGCCGCCCCGGTAGCTGACCATCCGGCTTCCATCGACGCCCATGCCCAAGAACAGCCGGTTGTTAAAGAAGAGCAGCAGACCGCCCTCGCTCGCGCCGCGCAGCTCCAGTTCCACGCTGATCTCGAACGCGCGGTCACCCACCTGCTGCGTCAGCACCGATCCGTCCTGCGGGCCCTTGCCCTGCGCCTTCAAGATCACCGCGCCGGGCTCGAACCGAAGGCGGTTCGGCGCGTCTGGTGCGCTTGCATAGAGGCTCCAGAGGCGCCCCATGTCCGCCTTGGCGAAGTCCGAAGAGCGGGCGATGCCATGCGGCACCGCCGTGCCGCCGGGCTTGCGCAGCGGCTGCGACAAGTCTCCGCCGGCGGCGCGGAACCAACCGTCGGCGGTCCATTCGATCGGCTCGAGCAGCGTCTGGCGACCCAGCGTCAGATAGTCCTTCTCGAACCCATGATAGACCATGAACCATTGCCCGTTCGGGCCCTCGACGCACGTGGCGTGCCCACGCGACCACCAGCGTTCGTCCCCGGATCGGGTGCGGACAATCGGGTTGTGCGGGCAGTTTTCCCAAGGACCATGGATGGACCTGGAGCGCGCCGCGACCACCATGTGCCCAGTCGCAGGGCCGGCGGTACCACCCACCGCGTTCACCAGGTAGAAATAGTCCCCCCGCCGGAACAGCTTGGGTCCTTCCGGCGAATAGGCCTCGGTGATCCAGTCGTCTGGATAGCGCCAGGCGGTGTAGGCATCCTCGATCGGCCCGGCTGTCGAAAGGCCGTCCGGCGACAGCCGCACGCGCTTCCCTCCGTTGAAGAACAGGTAGCGATGCCCGTCCTCGCCGACGACATGGCCGGGATCGATCAGCCCGCCGATCCCCATGTCGATCGGCTCGCTCCACGGCCCCGCTATCGAATCGGCATAGATAACAAAGATGTTCGCAAAGCTCTTGAGATCATTCGACCAGGGCGCACGCATGAACGGAACGTAGATGAAATAGCGGCCGCCATGCTTGGCGATATCGACGGCAAAGCCGGTACCCAGCGGCTTGGCAAGCGCGGGGGCGAGCGGGCGCCAGTTCACCAGATCCCGGGAATGCCAGATCAGCAGCCCCGGCGCCGAATCAAAAGAGGAGTGGGTAAGGTAATATTCGTCGCCGTCCTTCAGCACGGACGGATCCGGATAATCACCCGACAGCACGGGGTTGAGATAGCGCCCGTCGCCCAGATCGGCCTTGCGCTGCCCTTCGATGCCGCGTGCCCACTGCGCGTGCGGCTGTCCGCACGCGTCTTCCCGCGGAGGCTTGGCGCCAGATGCCGGCGCGGTGTCCTGCGCCTGGGCGCGCACGCTCCCCAGCACCATGGAAAGCGCGGAAACCTTTAGAAGATCGCGGCGGCTGTTCATGCGTGGCTCCTGACAAGATACGTGCTGGAGTATCGGCCGCTCAAACCATGTTCTGCTGGGCAATCTTCCCCAACACGAACGCGCTCGGTTTTGGGGTGCGCCGGAAGCTGGTGCGATCGACTTCCACCAGCCCGAAGCGGGCCCGCTCGTCGCCGCCCCATTCGTAATTGTCGAGCAGCGACCAATGGATGTAGCCGAGTATGGGTACCCCCTCCGCCATGGCGGCGCGCAAGTGCGCCAGTGCGGCAGGGATCAGGCTCGCGCGCTGGCGATCGTCGGTGGTTGACACGCCGTGCTCGGTCACCAGGATCGGGACCTTGGTCTCGGCATGCACATAGCGCACGGCATTGGCCAGCGAGGCGGGATAGATCTCGCTGCCGGCGACATTGGTCGGCACCCCCTTGGGTGTCGGCAGCCTTCCCTTGGCGTCCCACACGGCGCGTTCATAGTTCTGCACGCCGACATACTCGTCGCCCTGCGCACTGCGTAGCCAGGCGCCGTAGACCCGCTCGCGATGCACGTCACGCATGCTGTCCGGGCCCACCGCCTGATCGTCGACTAGTGCCAGCGTGACACCCACCGGCAGGTTCGGGCGCAGCGCCTTGATCGCCTGCCGGCCCAACCGATGCGCCGCGAGCATGTTGCGCGTCGTCGCCTCGACATCCTCCGGCAGCACCGTGTTGCCGACCGCGAACTTCGCGGTCCCGCTGGCCTTGGCGCAGGCCGCGAGGCTCGCCCGGAGTGCGCCGAAGAACGGCGGCGGCAGCACTGTCTGCAGAAGCGGCCCGCCATTCGGCTCGTTGAAGGTGGTGCAATAGCGGATGCCGTCGCCCAGATGCCGGATCGCCCGTTCGCAATAGCGGGCAAACAGTGCCGGTGCACCACCGTCGGTCCAGCCGCCACGCGCCGCGAACCAGCGCGGCGTGGTGAAGTGGCAGAGCGTCACCACCGGCGCCAGCCCGCGCGCGAGGCAGCCGTCGATCATTGCCTTGTAATGGTCGAGCATCGCGATCGAGAATTCGCCGGGCACCGGCTCGATCCGCGGCCACTCGATCGAGAAGCGGTAGGTGTTCAGGCCCAGCCGCCGTACGAGGTCGAGGTCCTCACGCCACAGCGCGAAGCTGTTGCACGCATCGCCCGAGGGCGTGGCCGGCAGGCGCGGCGCGGTGGTTTCCAGCAGCCACTGGTCGGCGTTGACGTTGTTGCCCTCGACCTGATGCCCGGCGGTTGCGGCGCCCCAGAGGAATCCCTTGGGAAAGGCCTTGCCGGTCCCTTCCGCCGCTGCCGCCATCGGGCGGACCGCCGCGACGCCTGCCGCGGAGGCGGCCAGCAGTTGCCGGCGGTTCAAGCGCGCCATCACAGGATCTCCGAGCATCATTTCGCCCGGCCCGTCAGACCCGTGACATCAAGCCACAGAAGGAACTGATCGAGCCAGCGCGCCGTAGCGGTGCCGGGCTTGCCCGCGCCGAAACCGTGCCCGCCATCGGCGAACAGGTGAAACTCCAGCGGTCGCTTGGCCGCGCGATAGGCCTCGACCAGCGGCAGCCCCTGCTCGCGGTTCAGCAGGAAGTCGTCGGCGGCGACGGCCACGAACATCGGCGGCGCATCGGCCGGCACCTGCATCGACCCCATGTTGGGGTAGATCGGTGCGACGAAGTCCGGACGTTCGGCACCGCCCTTCTCGACCAGGGTGCGCGCGAGGAACCCGCCGGCGGAGAAGCCCATAAAGCCTACTCGGTGCGGATCGATGCCGTAGTCGCCGGCATGCGCGCGGACAAAGCGCAGCGCGGCGATGCCGTCGGCCAGCGCTTCGGGGGGCGTGTCGGCGGGCGGGGCGAAGACGGCCTTCTGGCCCTGGATCATCTTGGTCAGTTCGGCCAGAAACAGCTTCTGGTCGGCCGGCGTCGGCAGCGTGCGATATTTCAGCACGAAGGCGGTGATGCCGTGGCTGGCGAGGCGCTTGGCGACGTCCCAGCCCTCCTTGTCCATCTCGAGCCCCAGAAAGGCGCCGCCGGGTGCCACGATCACTGCGGTGCCACTGGCCTTGCCGCTCGCCCGGAAGACGGTGAGCGAGGGGTGGGTGACGTTGCGGACCGCCAGCAGACCGGCGCTACGATGCCAAACCTCCCGATCGGGCTGGTCCGGCGCGGGAAGCGGGATCGCGTCGGGCTGCTTGGGCGCAGCTTCCGCAACGGCGGCAATTTCGGACTGCCCATGGGCGACGGGCGTCAGCATGACCGTCGTCAGCAGCCCTGCCAACAGGATGGAAATACGCATCGGGAGCCCCTTGATGTCCGGAGGGAGCGGCCGGGCCGCCCCCTCGCTTTCGCTCAGAAGTCGAAGCCGAGCCGCAGACCGATCGTGCGGACGGAGTCGTAGCTGAAGCGCTGGTTGAGCGTCAGCACCGGTGGGCCCTGGACCGGGTTTGCGTCGCCGCCATCGGATCCGATCGAGATGGGGCGGATCTCGTTCGTGCAGTTCTTGCAGAAGATGCCCGCCGACCAATGCTTGGCCTTCAGCCCGAGGCGCAGGTCGAACGTATCCCAGGTGGGAATGAAGAAGGGCGCACCGATGGCCGAGGACTGGGGCGAGCGATGATAATAGCCGATGCCGAACTGGGCATCGAGCTTCTCGGTCAGCGGTTGGCTGTAGTCGGCGCCCAGCGTGGCGGTGAACTTCGCCGATAGCGGGAGCTGGTATCCCGCCGCGTTGAACGTGCCGACATAGCCGGGGGCGTCCGAGCGCAGATCGGCACGGCAACCGTTGCTGGTCTGGCCCGTATAGCATTGCGCGCCGGGAAAATCGTCGAACTTGGCGTCGACATAGGATGCCGAGCCCGAGAGGGTGAGCCGCGTGGTGGGCCGCGCCTGGAACGAGACGTCGACGCCCTGGGTCGTTGCCGTCGCCGCGTTGCTCAGCACGAAGGTGCGTAGCGACGTGATCCAAGACTGGACCTGGAGATCGCTAAACCGCGTGTAGAAGGCCGACACCGAGTAGGTGATCCGGCCATCGGCGAGCCTGCCCTTGATGCCGATTTCCCCGCCACGCGAAATCTCGGGCTTCACCGCCAGTTTGGCGCCGGGCGCGGGCGAGGTGTTGGAGAAGCCAGGCCCCTTATAGCCCTGGCCATAGAAGCCGTAGAGCATGGTGGAGGGCGTTACCTGCCAGTCGGCGCCCACCTTGAAGCTGAAGTTGGTCGCGTCGGTGGACTCGACGCTACGATTGTTCGGCACGCCCAGCGTCACGAAATACTTGCCGACATTCTCGAGCAGGTCGATCGAACCCTTGTCATAGGTAACGCGACCGCCTGCATTGAGCTTCAGCGTGTCGGTGACATGGTAGCTCAACTGGCCAAATCCGGCATAGCTGTTCTGCTTGAGATTGTACTTATAATCCTGGCCGAGGAAGCTGGCATTGCTGACCGGGCAGGCGGCCGGCGGCGCGCCGAGCTGGGTGGCGCCGACGCAGAACGGGAAGGTCGGCAACAGGAAGCCGGGGAAGCCGTTATTGCCGCCTCGCGCGCCCACCACCGAGCCCACCGATCGGTAATAATAGAGGCCGAACTGGCCCGACACCCTATTGCCTTCAGGGAGCGCAAGCCGCAGCTCCTGCGACAGCTGGTTGTAGACCTGCCGGCTATAGTTGGTGTTGAAGAAATTGGTCGGCGTGTTGTCTGAATCGAACTGGTAGGAAACCACCGCGTTCTTCCAGGCCGTGATGCTGGACAGCTCCATCCCGTTCGGCAGCGAATAACTGATGTTGGCCTGCAGGCCGCCCGTATCCGCATCGCGGTAGTTCGGCGCGTCGGCACTGTATCGGAGGTTATCTGCACCCGCAGGAAGCCCCGCACCGGTATAGGCGCTACCGGCACCGAACTGGCGGAAGGTGATATCATACCGGCCGGAAATGCCGCGCTGCCGATTATATTCGCCGATGATGTAAATGGAGAGCGCGTCGGTCGGCTCGAACAGGAATTTGCCGCGCAGGCCCAGGTTGCGCAGGCCGAAGTCGTTGCGCACGGCGCTGTTGACCGTCGGGTAGGTCACCGAATCCTGGCCGCTGTAGATGGCGTTGAGGCGCAAGGCGCTGTTGCTGCCGATCGGCAGGTTCAGCGTCGAACGGACTTGGATGCCCTGCCCCTCCTTCACCGGACGGTCGCGCTGCACCGCCTCCACATCGCCGGAGACGCTGGTCTGCCCCAGCACCGGCCGGTTGGTGGTGATGTTGACGAGGCCGGCAGAGGCGTTCTTGCCGAACAGCAGCCCCTGCGGCCCGTTCAGCACCTCGACGCGCGACACATCGTAAAAGGCGTTGGCGGCAAACTCCTTGTTGCCGATCACCACGTCGTCGAGCACCTGCGAAACGCTCGCTTCGACGGTGGTCGCGAAGGTGCCGGTGCCGACGCCGCGCACCGCGAACGTATTATCCTGTGCCACCTGCAGGCTGGGAGCGAGCTTGGTGACCGCGGTCAGGTCGTTTGCGCCGCGCTGGGCTAATTCCTCTGCACCGACCACCGTGACGCTCAGCGGCACCTTCAGCACATTCTCGCTGCGGCGCTGCGCGGTGACGATGATCTCGCCCACCGCGCTGTCGTCCTGCGCCGCCGGTGCTTGTGTCTCCGGCGCGACGGTCTGGGCCAGCGCGGCGATCGGGGTCATGCCGGCGAGCACGGTGCTCGCCAGCAGAATCTTCTGTACCTTCATGAACTCTCCTCCCCACCGCTGGTGGTTGGTTGCCTCACCGGCCGGGCGCCCGTTCTCATGCGGTCCGCTCCGGCCTCTTGCGCCGAGAGTGGGTGCTTGGTGGAAGCTACCCTGGGGCTCGGCACCCCGGTTACAGGGACAGTCAGTCCTCCAAGATCGTGTTGGCGGGGGCGTCGTCCACTGCAGCTGCCATCGCGACCTGCTTGGTGTCGCTATTGATCGACGGGAAGGGCAGGTAAGAGACGCGCAGTTGCTCGGTGAGCGAAAGCGCGTGTTCGCCCGCCGGAAAGCCGCCGGCATGATCGACCAGGATCGTCGCGGTGGCGCCGAACGGCCAGCGCCGGTCGTAAGCGGCTTCCATCTCGTCGAGGGTGAGCGGACCCGGTCCCTCGTCGAACCGCACCGCCTCGCGCGGCAGCAGATTGCCGTCGATCGACACGTCGAGCTTCTCGATCATCGACAGGCCGATGCCCCGATAGTAGCCGAGCTTGGCCTCGAAGGCGAAGCCCGTCGGCGCATCGGCAGGCCCGGTGTTGCGCAGGGTTTCGGCCTGGATCAGATATTTATCGAACATCAGGCGGGTTCCTTCTCGGCGCCGAGCGCGGCTTCGGCCTGCGCGATCAGGCGATCGAACATCACGTGCTGGCGGCGGACCTGTTCGCGGCTGTCCACGGCCATTACGTCCTGGATCCAGCGGTTGCCTTCATATTCGCTGGACAGCGTGCCTTCCCAACCGCACTGCACCAGCGCCGGGATCACCTCGTCATAGGCGATGGCCGGGTCGGTATAGTCCTCGCGCATCTCGTAGAACTTGGCCTGGATGTGCCGGAAATACGGGGCATAATCCTTGAGCCGCTTAGGATTGGCATAAGGCGCGTGGCGCAGCGTCTCGGCCATCGCGATCTCGGCCTTGTTGCCGCCCCGCTTCACCGCGACTTCGTAGATCGTGTATTCGGCCATCACCTTTTCCTCGTGGTGGTCGACGATGAACTGGGTGATCTCCGGCCGCGCGCCCTGACGCTCGAAGCGGGCGCGGAAGGCGGGCGGATAGTGCTTCATGAAGATGCCCATGTCGGGCAGGATGCCGAGATGCCGCGTGTTCAGCCGATCCGCGACCTCTATCGTGCGCAGGATCCAGGCATGTTCGAGATGCCAGGGCGCATGGACCTCCACGCCCATGTGAACGTCCAGCTCCTCGGCATACGGAACGCAAGCCTCGAGGATGTCGGGGCGCACGAACACCAGCACGCGCATGTTCCGGATGCCCAGCCGGTTGCACAGCATGAGATCGCGCCGGATGCTGGCGACTTGCTCCTCATCGGAGAGCAACTCGCCCTTGCGGAGCTTGGTATCGAGGAACATGTCGTAGCAGGTGAAATGCGCACCGTGCCTGGCGAGCAGGTCCTGCCAGCGGGCAACTTCCGCATCATCGATGTTCGGGAAGGTTGGCATGTTCTGCTCTGGCAGGATCTCGATGCCCCGTGCACCGAGCGACACGGCGTGGGCGACGGCGTCCTCCACCGTCATCTGGCCGAGGAACATCTCTTCCTGGTAGCTGTAGAGGCTCACGCCCCGCTGGATTTTGGACACGATGGCTCCGTGGATTACAGGCGGCACAGGGCGACGCCCTGCGCCATGGCGAGGGCCCAAGCGCGCGGATCGGCTTGGACGGGTATCTGGGCCGTCGCCGGATGAACGGTCGCGACGGGCGGAGTCTGGACACGCAGGGTCGTGTGAAGCACTTCGAAGCTCCTCTCACTGCCGAGCGGCTATTGGGTCCATGCTAGAACATGCCTGCCGCTTCTTGCCCAATGTGTATGCGCCGATTACCAAATCCCAAAAATCGATTGTTTTGATGGATAACTATCCAAAAACTTGATTGGCAACGCTTTACATATCCGTTTTCTGGATCATCTTCGATCCACACAATAGATTTCTAAAATCGGCCCGCAGACGGCACAACAATCGCGAGCCCGGGAAGAGGCTCGGCTGTAGAGGAGAGGCCATGCGCCGATGCCCGTTGCGCCCCCCCTTGTCGGGGCTGTGTTCATCTGAGGGGGCTGCCTGATGCGCCGGCTGCGCATGGGGCTGATCGGGGGAGGACCGGGCGCGTTTATCGGCCCGGTACACCGCATTGCCGCGACCCTCGACAACGACATCGAACTGGTTGCCGGCGCCTTCAGCCGCGCACCCGAGAAGTCCCGGCAGGCCGGCAAGGCGTACGGCGTCGCGCCGGAGCGCAGCTATCCGAGCTGGGCCGCACTGATCGAGCAAGAGCGCGTGCGCCCGGACGGCATCGATTTCCTGACGATCGCGACCCCCAACGACACCCATCTGCCGATCGCCCGTGCCGCGCTCGCGGCGGGAATCGCGGTGATGAGCGACAAGCCGCCGACCGCCACCCTCGCCCAATCGCTGGAGCTGGCCGACGCCGTGCGCGGCGCCGAACGGCCCTACGCGCTGAGCTACACCTATAGCGGCTACCCGCTGGTGCGGCACGCCCGCGCACTGATCGCTGCTGGCGGCATCGGCACGGTGCGCAAGGTGATGGTCGAATATCTCCAGGGCTGGCTTGCCGCGCCGATCGAGCGCGCGGGCAACAAGCAGGCCGAGTGGCGCACCGATGCCGGCAAGTCCGGCGTGGGCGGCGCGATCGGCGATATCGGCGTCCATGCCTTCCACCTTGCCGAATTCGTCACCGGCCTGCCGGTCGAGGCGATCAATGCTGATCTCGCCGCGATCGTGCCCGGCCGCGCGCTCGACGACGATTGCAGCGTGCTGCTGCGCTTTACGGGCGGTGCGCGCGGGGTGCTGCTCGCGTCGCAGATCGCGATCGGCGAGGCCAACGGGCTGACGCTGCGCGTGTATGGCGACAAGGCCGCGATCGCGTGGCGGCAGGAGACGCCGAACCAGCTGCTGGTCCACCATCTGTCCGGCCGCACCGAGATCCTCACCGCGGGCGGCGCCGGATTGCTGCCGGCGGCGAGCGCCGTCACCCGGCTGCCGGCCGGGCATCCCGAAGGCTATCTCGAGGCCTTCGCCAATCTCTACCGCGACTTTGGCCGCCGCCTGCGCGGCAAGCCGGCGCCGGACCTACCGGGAATCGAGGAAGGCATCCGCTCGATGCGCTTTATCGAGCAGGCGGTGGCGGCGAGCCGCGACGAACGCGGCTGGGTGCCGCTTGAACCAGCGAGGGAATTCGCATGACCAGCATCGCCTCTCCTGTTCCGACTCCCGTTGCCGCCGCCGCGCCAATCCGCGGCGAGGCCGGCAAGGGCATCACGCTCATCGCTGCCCAGATCCTGCCGGTCATGGCGGTGGTCTCGCTGTTCCCGGCGATCCCGCGCCTGTTCGCCCAGTTCGGCGGCCATCCGCAGGCCGGGCTGCTGGTGCCGATGATCGTCACCATGCCGTCGCTCTGCGTCGCGCTCTTCGCACCCTTCGCCGGAGCGATTGCAGATCGGTTCGGCCGCCGCCCGAGCTTCCTGCTGGCGCTGGCCGTCTATGCCCTGGCCGGTCTCGCGCCGCTGGTGCTGAGCGACCTGTATCTGGTGGTGGCGAGCCGCGGCGTCCTTGGGCTCGCCGAAGCGGTGATCGTCACTAATTCAAGCGCGCTGATCGGCGACTATTTCGGATCGCAGCGCCATCGCTGGGTTTCCTGGGTGGGTGTCTCGATCTCGATCGCAGGCACCCTGCTGGTCGCGGCGGGCGGCGCGCTGGCCGACCTCAGCTGGCGCGGCCCCTTCGCCATCTACGCCCTCGCGATCCCCACGCTGCTGCTCGCGCTGCTTTACATCGACGAACCGGCGCGTCGCGACACCGGCAAGGCAGCGCCCCTCGGCTTTCCCTGGGGCCCGGCGCTGATCATCGGCGCGGTCACCATGGCGACCTCGATCCTCTATTATGTCGAGCCGCTCCACGTCGCGAGCGTGCTGATGGCGAAGGGCGTCGGCTCTTCGACCGCGGTCGGGCTGGTCCAGGCGTGTACCTCGCTCGCCTATATCGCCGGCGCATTCCTCTATCGGCGGATCCATGCCCAGCCGGTGGGCGTGTTGCTCGGTCTGGCCGGGATCCTCACCGCGATCGGCCTGACCATGATCGGCCTCGCCACCCACTATCCGCTGGCCGTGGCGGGCGCGGCGATCCAGCAGTTCGGATCGGGGCTGGTGATCCCGGCGCTGATGGCCTGGGGCCAGGCGATGCTGCCGCTCGAGCAGCGCGGCCGCGGCATGGGCATCTGGGCGACCGCTTTCTTCGCCGGGCTATTCGTCTGCCCGCCGCTGGTCGGCCTGGGCCAGGGCGCGGTCGGCAGCCTCGACCACGCGCTGCTGCTGTTCGCCGCGATCACCCTCGTGCTTTCCCTAGTCTCGGCGCTGTTCTTCCGCACCAGCGCCGCCCGCCACTGACGAGACCCCAGCTATGACCGACACGACCAAGAGCTTCGACTATATCGTGGTGGGCGCAGGCTCGGCGGGCTGCGTGCTCGCCGACCGGCTGAGCGCCGACGGCCACACGCGCGTGCTGCTGATCGAGGCCGGCGGCGACAACGAGACCGAACTGGTCAACATGCCGCGCGCCTTCATGAAAATGTTCGGCAATCCTACCTATTTCTGGCATTTCCCGATCACCGAGCAGGAAGGCCGCCCGTCCGGTGAGACCTGGTCCTATGGCCGCGGCCTGGGCGGTTCGAGCTCGACCAACGGCACTTGGTATCTGCGCGGCGAGCCCGCCGACTATGACGGCTGGGCGGCAATGGGCTTTCCGGACTGGCGCTGGGGCGAGATCCAGCGCTGCTTTCAGGCGATGGAGAGCTATCGCGGCCCCGGTGCCGGTGCCGGGCGCGGACACAACGGGCCGCTGCAGATCACCCGCCTGCCCTTCCGCTCGCCGGCGATCGGCGCGGCGATCGAGGCCGGCACGCAGCTGGGGCTGCGCGCGGTGGAGGACATCAACGCGCCGGAGGGTCCGCGCATCGGCTATACCCAGGCGACCGTTTCGCGCCGGGGCCGTCGCGCGTCCAGCTACCAGGCCTTTCTGAAGCCGGCGATGCGCCGCCCGAACCTCACCGTCCTGCTCGACACGCTGGTCGAGCGGGTGACGATCGCGAATGGCCGGGCCACCGGCGTGCAGGTCCGCACCGCCCAGGGCAGCCATTCCATCGCCGCGACGCGCGAGGTGATCCTCTCGGCCGGCGCACTGCAAAGCCCCAAGCTGCTCCAGCTTTCCGGCATCGGCCCCACCGAGGTGCTGGAAAGCGCGGGCGTACCGGTCGTCCAGCCGCTGGCGCAGGTCGGCCGCAATCTCGCCGACCATCTGATGTTCACCATGTCCTGGCGGCTGCACAAGGATCCGGGCGTCAACCGGGAGTTCTCGGGCTGGCGGCTGACCAGCCATGTGCTGCGCTATTACCTCACCCGCACCGGCATGATGGCCTATACCTCGCCCGAGGTGACCGCGCTGCTCTCGGTCGACTCGTCGCCCGAATGGCCGGACGCGCAGTTCGGCGTCGGCCCCTATTCGCTGCGCACCACCGAGGAGATCAAGGCCGATCCCGGCCGCGGCGCGCTGGAGGACCAGCCCGGCATCAGCGTAAACGGTATCGCCCTCCGCCCGAAAAGCCGCGGCACCGTCGCGATCCGCTCGGCGGACGTTGCCGATCCAATCGACGTGCATGCCAATTGGTGGGGCGATCCCGCCGACAAGGCCTTCCTCGTCAAGATGGTTCGCCTCGCCCGCCGCTACATGCGCCAGCCCGCGCTGAAGGACTTTGTCGGCGAGGAGCGGGTGCCGGGCGAGCGCTTCCAGAGCGATGAGGATATCGCCAAGCAGATGGAGTGGCTGGCCAGCCCGGGTCTCCACTCCACCGGCACCTGCCGGATGGGGTCGCCCGAGACCGGCGTGGTGGACGGCCGCCTGCGCGTCCACGGCATCCAGGGTCTGCGGGTCGCCGACTGTTCGGTGATGCCGGTCCAGCCCGCGGGCAACACCAACGGTCCGGCAATGGTGATCGGCTGGCGTGCCGCCGAACTGATCCTGGAAGACAATGCCCGCTGATCCGGTGATTGCAGCACCCGCAATCCATCGATAGCATCGATAGAAAGGGCCAAAAAGCGCCCGCCGGAGAGGAATACGATGCGGTTCAAGGGCCTGGATCTGAACCTGTTGGGCGCGCTCGACGTGCTGCTCGATACGCGCAGCGTCTCCGCGGCGGCCCGGCAGATGAATCTCAGCCAGCCGGCGATGAGCGCGGCGCTCACCCGGTTGCGCGACTTTTTCGGCGACGAGTTGCTCGTGGCACAGGGTAAGCGCATGTACCCCACCGCCTATGCCGAGGCGCTGGTGCCGCAGGTGCGCGAATGCCTGCATGCCGTGGAATCGATGCTGGTCACCTCGGGCCGGTTCGATCCCGCCACCAGCCAGCGCCGCTTCCGGCTCATTCTCTCCGATTATGTGATGACCGCGGTCCTCGCGCCGGCGTTGCAGACGCTGGCGGCCACCGCCCCCGGCATCCGGCTGGAGATCACGCTGCCGAGCCCGGATACGGGCATCGAGCTGCGCGAGGGCCGCGCCGACCTGTTCGTCGCCCCCGAGCAATTCATCTTCGCCGATCATCCGAGCGAGTTGCTGTGCGAGGAACGCTATGTCGTGGTCGGCTGGGCGGAGAACCCGCTGTTCGAGGATGTGCTGACGCTGGAAGATTTCAGCAATGCCGGCCATGTGGTGGTGCGGTTCGGCGGCCCGCGCGACCTGTCCTTCGCCGATCGCCAGGTCCGCCTGCTGGGGATCGAGCGGCGGATCGAGGTGGAGGCGCCGTCCTTCACCACCCTGCCCTGGCTGCTGGTCGGCTCGCAGCGGCTGGCGCTGATGCAGGAGCGGCTGGCGCAGCGCGTCGTCCCCGCCCTGCCGCTGCGGACCGCGCCGATCCCCTTCCCGTTCCAGCCGATGCGCGAGATGATCCAGTATCACAGCAGCCGGAAGAACGACGAGGGCCTCCGCTGGATGATCGAGCGGCTGCGCGAACCGGCCGTGCTGATGTAACGCGCGCGCCCTCAAGGCGTGGTGAGGATCCGCACTGGCCCGATCAGCCCGGATTCGCGCAGCGGCGCATCCGGGCGGTACACATCCCCAGGCCCGCCCTTGGCCGCGCCGATCAGATGGTTCACCCATAGATTGGCGACCTCCACCTCAACGCGGTTCCAACCTGCGCGCAGCATACCCGTTACGTCGACCCGGAAGGGCGGCTTCCAGGAGATGCCCGCATCCACGCCGTTGATCCGCACCCGCGCGACCTCGCGCACCTCGCCCAGGTCGAGCATCAACCTGGCACTGGTCGCCAGCGCAGCGGGCACGTCGAGCGTGCGACGGTAGACGGCGACGCCGGAGAAATGACGGAGCGCCGGCGCGTCTGCCTTGGTCCAGGAGCCCGTCGAAAGCGGCAACGTGCCGACACCCGGGAACGTCACCTCCCAGCTGCCGTCGATCGCAAGTGCCTGCTCCCATCGGCGCTCGGGCACCGAAGCAGCGACATCCGTCGTCGCGCGGCGGAACACGACGAAGACGGATCCGGTTGCTTCCAGCGCAAGCGGGACGAAGGTGCGACCGTCTTCCATCCGATAGCCGGTAGGCCGGATCTCGCCCGTGTCCGCGAACCATAGTTCCGGAACCAAGCCCGTGACGCGGAACGCCATCTCGCCCTGGACGGGCGTGGCGCCATGGTTGGCGACAAACCAGAGATGGCCGGCGCCGAGCTGACGATGACTGACGCCCAGTTCAGTATCTGCAACGCCCGGCATCTCCCAGTCGCGCCGCATACCCTTGGCCTCGAGCGCTGCCGCACGATCGGTCCAGACATGGCCGGCTCCCTGCCCTCCCCAAAGGCGGCCGATGATAGCGGCAACCCGGCCGGGATCATCGGCCAGGCTGGGCGAAGCCTTGGGACGCGGGCCCACCACCGTGGCCCCATGATCGACAAGTGCGGCGATCCGCTCCAGCACGGCCAGCGTCATGCCGCTTTCGCTGTCGCCGCCCAGTTCGAGCAGCGCATAGCGGGCACCGCCCTGCGTTTGCAGCGTGCCGTCCGGCGCCACCGACAACCCGTCCAGCACAACGTCTCGGCTTACAAAGTCGAAGCCATAGCCTTCGGGAACCGGCACCGGCGTCTCGCCATAGAGCCCGGTGATCGGCGCTTCTTCGCCCGCGAAATAGGCGATATCCGCCACCGGCCTGCCCTGCTGAAGCAGATAGGAGGCGCGCGCGAGATAGTCGGTCCAGCCGCGCGCCATCTCGGCCCAAGTCTCATGCCGGCTGAAATACTGGCCGAGCAGCGGCGCCAGCGACAGGCCGGGCCTGTCCTCGGTCGGCTGGTGCGGCGAGGTGTGGATCATGATCCGGTTGACGCCCAGCGCGAAGGCCCAGTCGGCGGTCGCCTTGAGGTCCCGCGGTGCAAATCCCCAGGGGCTGCCGAACGCCGTGAAGGTCTCCGCCGCGACCAGCGGCTTGCCGGCGACGTGCGCGACCGAGGCGGCACCCTGCAGATCGGCAACGAAGGTCTGCCGCGGCGCGGCGCCGGGCGGCACGGTCCAGATCGCCCCCATCGGCACGTCCGCCGCCGCGCGCATCGCCAGATCGTCCCCCAGTTGCGGGCGATGATCCTCCAGTGCCTCGGCATAATAGGTCATGCCCCGCGCCCGCGCCGCCGCCGCCAGCGCGCCATAATGATTGCGGGCGAGCAGCTCGGCGATGGTCTGGCGAAAATCCCAGAGGAAGCGGTCCGTCTTCTCGGCGCTCTCCACGATACGGCCGGTCAGCGCCGGCAGCCACGGCACCGGATCATAGCCGCGCGCCTGGCGGAAGGCGTCGATCATCGCCGGCGTCCAGTTCTGTGGGCCAGCCTCGATGCTGTCGCTGAGCAACGCCGCAAGCCGCGCAGCCCCTACCGCCTGCCCATAGGTATCGAGATAGGTCTGCGCGTAGCCGCGCACCGCATCGGCATCGAGCTTGTCGACTTCCAGCCCAGTCGCCTCCGCAGGCGCGGGGCCGTTCTGCTGGCCGGTCAGGGCATAGCCGAACCGGAGGATCGTCCAGTGGCCCGGCGGCGGTCGCCAGTCGAGCGTGCCGTCCGGTCGGAGGCGCCGGGTGAGGTCGGTCACCTTGGCCTTCACGATCGGTGCATCCGCGGCACGCCCGTCCGTGGGCATCGCCGCATAGCGCTCCGCCGCCGCAAATCCCGCTTTCTCGGCGGCATGCTCCACCCGGCCATGCGCGAACAGCGCGAATTCGGAGAGGGCGACGCTGACGGGTGGAGACGGCGCCGGCAACGGCGTGACGCCGGGTGCCACCGGCGGCCCGCCGGCATCCGCCGGGATCGTCAGCCGCACCCGGAAATAGCGGGCGTGGACGGGAGGAAAGGCGGCGGTGCGCACCTGCGCCCCGCCCGCCGGAAGCGCAGCGACGCGGCGATAGTTGCGCCCGTCGTCGCTCGCCTCCAGCACCGCATCGGCCGGCGGCGGCGCGCCGAAGCCGCGACGCCCCGGCAAACCGAGCGTCACCGCGCGCGCCGTGACGCTGCGCCCGAAGTCCTGCACGAGCAACGCCTCGCGCGTGCCGGATGCCAAAGGCACCGCGATGGAGGCACCAAAGGTGCCATCGGACAGCAGCGCCGGGCGCACCGCGCTGCCCGTCGACCGCGCCGCGAGGGGCCGCAGCCGATCCTCGGTCTCGGGCAGCGCGAGTACCCGGACGTCGCGGTAGAACGGTGCGACCGCCGCTGCGCCGGCGATGTCCTGATAGGGTCCGGCAACGGCCGGCGGCAACGCCAGCCGGCGATGGAAAGCGCGACCGCCGACAATCCGCGTCTCGCTCCACACCAGTTTCTTCATCGCCTGGTCGGGCGTCACGAACGGCGCGCCACTGCTGCTCCAGCCGGGAGACGAGGCGATGCCGAAGCGCAGCCCCAGCCGGGCCGCACGATCGGCACTGCGACGCAGCGCGGCAGCCCATCCCGCGCTGCCCCATGCCAGGCGATCGGGCACGGTCTGTGGCGTGGCGAGGTTCCCCTCGAACAGCTGCACCCCACCGATGCCCGCCCGCACCATCCATTCGAGGTCGCGCTCGGCGCCATCGGCGGTGACGTTGCCGTTCATCCAGTGCCACCAGACAAAGGGCCTGGCTTCCGTCGGCGGCGTGCGAAACCCGGCCGCCAATGGGTCCGCCTGCTGTTGGGCGACAGCAAGGCCTGGCGCCAGCATCACGCTGGCCACGGTGCTGGTCAGCGCCGCCTTCGCACGCAACTTCAGTTCCACGGTCGCGACATCCCTCTCCGACGCGTTGTGCGCCTTGCAGGGACTGTCTGCCATTGGCTGCATCGTCAGGAAAATCGATGCTGTCGATCCGGCTTATCCATGGCGTGGATCCATGGCTGCGACCGTCGCTTACAGGACGATGGTCGCCTCCCGCGCGTCGCGCATCGGCACAGGCCGGAACTGCGGCGGAAAATAGGGGTGCCGCATCCAGAGGATGGTCTCCACCTGATGGACCCCCGGCACGAGCCCGCCCGGTCGATCGATCAGCACGTCGATCGTCTCGCCCACCGGCCAGCGGGTTTCAGTCTCGCCATCCAGATCGGCCAGACCGTACGTTCGCCCCCGGAAGAGGATGCGATTGTCGGCAGCGGCGAAACGCTCGCCATCCACCACCACGTCGACGCCTTCGATCAGCGAAAGGCGCATGCCGCGATAATTGGGCTGGCGCAGGCGCAGTCGAAAGCCGGTGCGCGCACCTTCCGGCCCCAGGTTCGAGAAACCGCTGCTCTGGATCGTGCTGCGTTCAAGCATGGGCCTGCTCCCCGTTGCTGGTCCGCGCGTCAAAGGCGCGCTCGAGGTTGCGGATCAGCGCATGCTGCCGCCGGACCTGCTCGATCGCGATCCAGGGGTCCCGCACGCCTTCATATTCGCTGGACAGCCAGCCCCTGTAGTCGAGCTTCTTCAGCATCGGCACAACTCGCTCCCACGGGATGTGGTGGTCGTGCAGCTGCGCGTCGATATGATGGAACTTGGCCTGGATGAACACGACATGGTCGATCACCTCGGCAAGGTGCTCCACCGGCACCTTGATGCCGTTAAGGAAGCTCATTGCATTTTCGCGCATCTCGGGCGTCTCGCCGGGCCAATAGGGCAACGGTCGATCCTGGAAGATGCCGGTATCGATCAGCAGCCCGAAATGCTTGGTGCCGGTGCGCTGGATGAAATCGACATAGCCCTCCACTACCGGATGGCGGATCGGCGTCGGCGCGTGGATCTCCGGGCAGATCACCACGTCGAGCCTAGCAGCGAGGTCGAGCACGCGCTCCACCGCAGCCTCCCAGATCGGATGCGGGGTCAGTTCGTCGTCTATCACCCCGAACTTGGGCCGCACGAAGCGGAAGCCGAGCCGGTGCGCGAGCTGCAGGTCACGGGCCAGCGTGGCGCTTGCCTCCTCCGCCGTCAGCACCCGCTGCTTCTGCACACAGGTATCGACCCAGCAGCCATAGTTGGTGGGTTGCAGACCGAAGCGCTCGACCAACGCGAACCAACGATCGAACCAGCCGGCTGGCGGCTCGGGATAGTGGGCGAGATGGGTTTCGCCGAGGATCTCGATCCCCGCCGCCCCCGCCTCGGCGACATGGTAGAAGGCATCGTCCAGCGTCAGCACGGTGCCGAAGTCATCGGTATAGCTGTAGAGCGATACGCCATATTGGAACGTCATACTGCAGCCTCCGAGCGCCGGTGCATGGGGACATAGGGTTCCGCGTCCTCGATCTCGGCCAGCTGCGCGACGATATGCGCGGGCATGTCGTCGCCGACCATCTTCTGCAGGAAGGGGGTGTGATCGAACACCAGATCACGGATCGGCCGCATCGGGGCGGGCAGGTGATGGAACATGCGGCCCGTGTGATAGGCACCCTGCGTCACCTGCGCGGTGTGCGGCTTGCGGCGATCCTCGTACCGCTGGAGCGCGCCCTGCACCGCCGCAGTGTCGGCGATATCCACCGCCGCCAGTTCGCGGGCGAGGAAATAGCCGTCCTCGATCGACATGCCCGCACCATAGGCGGCATAGGGCGAGGTGGGATGCGCGGCATCGCCAACCAGCGTTACCCTGCCCTTCGACCATTGCGGCAACGGCGGCCGATCGCGGATCTCCCAGCGCTGCAGATGGGCGAGCGGGGTCGCGGCAATCAGTTCCTGCACCTTGGCCGGGAAGCGCTTCGCCCGTTCCCGGCAGAAGCCGAGCAGATCGGCGGGCGGCGGTGCGTCGGGATCGCACGCATCCAGCACCCACCATTCATAGCCCGATTTGCCCTCGTGGCGGATCGGAGTGTAGCTCACCTGCGTCGTGCGGTCGTGCGACAGCACGCCGATGCCGTCGAGCGCGTCGTTCACAAAAAGATAGCCCCCGACGAGGTGGAGCCGCTGGTGCCGGATCGGTTGCTCGCCCCAGAGCTGCTGGCGCACCAGTGACCGGATGCCATCGGCACCGATCACTACGTCAGCCTCGGCGGTGGCGCCGTTGGCGAAGTCGAGGCGGACGGAATTGCCGTGATCCGTCATCGTTCGCAGTTCATGTCCCAGCACGAGGACGCCAGGCGGCAAGGCCGCCAGCATTCGCTGGTACAATCCCCAGCGCAGCAGTCCGATAAAGCCGCCGCCATATTCCTGCACCACCGCCTCCGGCAGGTTCACCACCGCGCGGTTCTTGCCCTTGGCGCTGCGGAAGAACACCTGGCACGGGGCGCCGAGATCCTCGGTGTCGACGCCGATCAGCTTGAGGACCTTCTGGGGCGGCGGCCACAAGTTCAGGATATTGCCGGCGGCTTTCACCTCGCCCGAACGCTCGTACAAAGTCACCTCGAACCCGACGCGGATCGCCGCCAGCGCGGCCGCCATGCCGCCCGGGCCAGCACCTATTACCGCAATACGCCCGGATGCCATCGACCTGCTCCTCATCCTCGTGGCGGGCGTCTAAGCGCCGCCGATCTGATTCGTGATTAGATTGGCATTTAAACAGCAATCAGATTATTGGCAAGTTGAGGTCGCTGGCTTAAGGGGAGCCAGGAGATCCTGAAAACCATGTCCGCCGACCTCACCGAGCGACGCCCCTATCATCGCGAAGATCTGCGCCGGGAATTGCTTGAAGCAGCACTGGGCTATGTGCGCGACCATGGCCATCATGGCCTTTCGGTACGGACGCTGGCACAGGCGGTGGGTGTGTCGCCGGGCGCGCCCTATCACCACTTCAAGGACCGCCGAGACCTGTTGCTGGCGATCGCGCTTCATGGCTATTCGGAACTTGGCGCGGCGGCGACGAGGGCGTCGTCTTCGCGCGCAACTGCCAAGGAGAAGCTGCTGGCACTCTGCCTCTCCTTCATCGCTTTCGCGCAGGCCAATCCACGACTTCTCCAACTGATGTACGAAAGCGAATTGACCAGCCCAATGGCGGATCCGGCTTTGCTGGCACACCAGCATGCAGGTCGCTATGCACTTCAGGCGCAGCTGGATGCGGCGTTGCCATCGCTGTCGGAAGACGCGCGGACGCTGCGACTTCTAGCCCTGTGGTCAACGGTCTACGGCTTTGCTGCGCTCCGCAACAAGCATCTGATCGATCCGTTCGAGCCTGCCGACAGCACCCCGGATGCAGTCGCGCGCGGCACGATGATCCTCGCGGTCGAGGCTGCCGTCAGCCTCCCGACGACTTGAGGTGACCTGCTCCCCAGAAATCATGCCATTGGTAAGTTAGCTCGTCAGCTGGAGACGAGTGATGCGGCGAAGCCGATTAGCGAGGATCAGATCATTGGCGCGCTGCGGGAGCATGAGGCTAGCGTGAAGACCGCCGACCTGTGCCGGAAGCACGGGATCAGCGATGCGACCTTTTACATCTGGAAGTCGAGATATGGCGGCCTGACGGTTTCTGGCGCCGCGCGGTTGCGGGCGCTGGAAGACGAGAGCCGGCGGCTGAAGAAGCTTCTGGCGGAGTCGATGCTCGACGTGTCGGCGCTGAAGGATCTGTTGGCAAAAAAACGGATGCGGCCTGTGGAGCGCTACGCTGCGGTGGAGAAGCGGATGGCCGATCACGGTTTCTCCGAGCGTCGTGCCTGCAGGCTGGTCGGGGTCAATCCGCCGGCGTGGCAATATGAGCCGCTTCGCGGGAAGGACGATGCTGTCCGCGAGCGGATGCGCGAGATCGCGGACGAGCGTCGACGGTTCGGCTACCTGAAGAAGGTGTACCGGCTGTATCGCGAGGAGCGGCTGACAGTGCGCAAGCGTGGCGGCCGCAAGCGGGTGCTCGGCACGCGGGCACCGATGGCGATTCCGCACGAATCCAACCAGCGCTGGTCGCTCGACAACGCGCTCGGACGCATTGGCCTGCGGCCGGCGGTTCCGCATGCTGAACGTCATCGACGATTACAGCCGCGAATGCCTGGCCTGTATCGTCGACACGTCGCTGTCGGGCCGGCGGGTCGGTCGTGAACTGAGTGCCATCGCCGAACGTTGCGGGCTGCCGTGCATGGTGTTCAGCGACAACGGTACCGAACTGACCAGTCACGCCATCCTCGCCTGGTGTCAGGATATGGGGTCGAGTGGCATTACATCGCGCCGGGCAAGCCGCAGCGGAACGGCTTCGTCGGAAGCTTTAATCGTCGCTTGCGCGACGAGTGCCTGAACGAGCACCTGCTCCCGTCGCTGGCAGCACCAAGACGGATCATCGAGGCATGGCGGACGGACTACAACACCGTGCGTCCGCACAGCAGCCTTGGGGGGTTGGCGCCCGCCGAGTTTACGAGCCGCCCCCGCCAAGGGAATAAGGACAACCGAGCTAAGTTATCCGCGGCCTGAAAACGGGGAGCAGGTCAGGGCGTAAGCCCTAAAAAACGCGCATAAAAAAACCGCCTCAGGAAGTCCTGAAGCGGTTTGTATGTCGGTGTTTGGTTGCGGGGGCAGGATTTGAACCTGCGGCCTTCAGGTTATGAGCCTGACGAGCTACCGGGCTGCTCCACCCCGCGCCAAAACTGGTGCCCTTAGGAGGGCGAACGGGGGACATGTGAATGGGTTTTGGTTTCCGTACCTTTGCCGACACCGGCTTCAATGCCTGGCGGCGACCTACTCTTCCATTGCTTGAGCAATAGTACCATCGGCGCTGTCTGGTTTCACGGCCGAGTTCGGGATGGGATCGGGTGGGTCACAGACGCTATGGCCACCAAGCAATGAAGCCGGTGTGGGCGAAGGGGGAAATTGGGTTTCAAATCGTGCACTGTCAAAGGCTGGAATGTTCATCCACCCTGCATTGCGACAACCCAGGGTTGTCGATGGGGGTGTGAAACTCTCAAGCGCGAAAAGAGCAATTAGTATCGGTTAGCTCCACGCGTTACCGCGCTTCCACATCCGATCTATCAAGGTCGTGGTCTTCGACCGCTCTATGAAATCTTATCTCGAGGGAGGCTTCCCGCTTAGATGCTTTCAGCGGTTATCCCGTCCATACATAGCTACCCAGCTGCGCTCTTGGCAGAACGACTGGTACACCAGAGGTATGTTCAACCCGGTCCTCTCGTACTAGGGTCAACTCCTCTCAAATTTCGACGCCCACGGCAGATAGGGACCAAACTGTCTCGCGACGTTCTGAACCCAGCTCACGTACCACTTTAATTGGCGAACAGCCAAACCCTTGGGACCTGCTCCAGCCCCAGGATGTGATGAGCCGACATCGAGGTGCCAAACAACCCCGTCGATATGAGCTCTTGGGGGTTATCAGCCTGTTATCCCCGGCGTACCTTTTATCCGTTGAGCGATGGCCCTTCCACGAGGGACCACCGGATCACTATGACCGACTTTCGTCTCTGCTCGACTTGTCAGTCTCGCAGTCAGGCTGGCTTATGCCATTGCACTCTAACAGCCGGTTTCCAACCGGCCTGAGCCAACCTTCGCGCGCCTCCGTTACTCTTTAGGAGGCGACCGCCCCAGTCAAACTACCCGCCACAGAGGGTCCCTGTACCGGATGACGGTACGAGGTTAGACAGTAAAGAACAACAGGGTGGTATTTCACTTGGTGGCTCCACACCAGCTGGCGCCGGTGCTTCAAAGCCTCCCACCTATTCTACACAGTTGTTCTCCACTGCCACTCTGAAGCTGCAGTAAAGGTGCACGGGGTCTTTCCGTCTAACCGCGGGTACTCCGCATCTTCACGGAGAATTCAATTTCGCTGAGCATGTCCTGGAGACAGTGGGGAAGTCGTTACGCCATTCGTGCAGGTCGGAACTTACCCGACAAGGAATTTCGCTACCTTAGGACCGTTATAGTTACGGCCGCCGTTTACCTGGGCTTCATTTCGGAGCTTGCACTCCTCCACTTAACCTTCAGGCACCGGGCAGGCGTCAGGCCCTATACGTCGTCTTGAAGCCGACTTAGCAGAGCCCTGTGTTTTTGCTAAACAGTCGCTACCCCCTGGCCTGTGCCCCCAGCAAGAGCTTGCGCTTATGCTGGGCCTCCTTCTTCCGAAGGTACGGAGGCAATTTGCCGAGTTCCTTCAGGACACTTCTCTCAAGCGCCTTGGTATACTCTACCTGACCACCTGTGTCGGTTTCGGGTACGGTCTATACGGTGGGGCTATTTCCCGGGACTGCTTCGAAGCCAGCTCAATCCGTTAAGAGCTGACAACACACGCAATCCGTCACACACCACCAGGCCCACGAATATTAACGTGGTTCCCATCGACTACCCCCTTCGGGCTCGTCTTAGGGGCCGGCTCACCCTGCGCGGATTAGCCTTGCGCAGGAACCCTTGGTCTTTCGGCGAGAGGGCATCTCACCCTCTTTATCGCTACTCATGTCTGCATTCGCACTTCCGATACCTCCATGGTCGGTTACCCTTCCACTTCACAGGCTTACGGAACGCTCCGCTACCGCGTGCATTGCTGCACACCCTAAGCTTCGGTGCACGTCTTGAGCCCCGTTACATCTTCGCCGCAGGAACCCTTGTTTAGACCAGTGAGCTGTTACGCTTTCTTTAAAGGATGGCTGCTTCTAAGCCAACCTCCTGGTTGTTTTGGGATTCCCACATGCTTTCCCACTTAGACGTGACTTGGGGACCTTAGCTGTAGGTCAGGGCTGTTTCCCTTTTGACGACGGACCTTAGCACCCGCCGTCTGTCTCCCGGATATCACTCCTAGGTATTCGGAGTTTGGTTAGAGTTGGTAGATCTCGCGACCCCCGCATCCATCCAGTGCTCTACCCCCTAGGGTGTTCATCCGAGGCACTACCTCAATAGTTTTCGCGGAGAACCAGCTATTTCCCGGCTTGATTGGCCTTTCACCCCTAAGCACAACTCATCCGGTAACTTTTCAACGTTAATCGGTTCGGACCTCCAGTGCGTGTTACCGCACCTTCATCCTGGTCATGCATAGATCGCCGGGTTTCGGGTCTAATGCATCAAACTCAGTCGCCCTATTCAGACTCGCTTTCGCTGCGCCTACACCTATCGGCTTAAGCTTGCTTGATACATTAAGTCACAGACCCATTATGCAAGAGGTACGCTGTCAGGCCTCAAGGACCCTCCAACTGCTTGTAGGCATTCGGTTTCAGGTACTGTTTCACTCCCCTCATCGGGGTGCTTTTCACCTTTCCCTCACGGTACTAGTTCGCTATCGGTCATGTACGAGTATTTAGGCTTGGAGGGTGGTCCCCCCATGTTCAGACAGGATTTCACGTGTCCCGCCCTACTCGAGTCCTGATACATCACTTTCGCATACGGGGCTGTCACCCGCTATGGCGCTACTTTCCAGAAGCTTCTGCTAGTTGAATATCAGGCACTGGCCTGGTCCGCG